>JAQGHY010000201.1 GCA_028291455.1 Rubritepida sp.
GCGACAAGGTCGGCGAGATGGATACCGAGCTGTTCGAGGAGTTCTTCCGGGCTCTGGTGATGAATGCGGGGCTAACCTGCCACATCACGCTCAAGGCCGGCACCAACGCCCACCACATCGCCGAGGCCTGCTTCAAGGCCTTCGCGCGCGCCCTGCGCATGGCGGTGGAATTCGACCCGCGCGCGGTAGGCGTGATCCCCTCCACCAAGGGCGTGCTGGAAGCCTGATGCGTAGCTGGACGGTTCATCTTCCCAAGCTCGGCATCCAGCGCCAGGCCGCGGTTCTGGTGCCGGAGGGCTTCAGCCTCGCCGCGCTGACGGTCGGGCCCTTCTGGCTGTTGTGGCACCGCAACTGGCTGGCTGGCCTCGGCACGCTGATCGTTTCCCTGGCGCTGGGCTTCGTGCCGGGCGCCTACGGCTTGGCCCTGTTCCTGGCCTTCACCATCCTGCTCGGCTTCCACGGCCAGGATCTGCGGCGCTGGACGCTGGCGCGGCACGGCATGCCCGTGAGCCATGTCGTGCTGGGCCGCGACGAGGACAGCGCGCTGATGCGCCTCGTCACCGTCGACCCCGTGCTGCTGCCGATCTTCGCGGCGAGGGTGGGCTGGTGATGCGGGTCGCCTTGATCGACCCCGGCTCGGGCAACCTCGCCTCGGTCCGGCGGGCGCTCGAACGCGCGGCGGATGGGGCGATCACGGTCGATATCGTCCGTGATCCAGGGGAGCTTCTGGCAGCCGACCGTATTGTGCTGCCCGGCCAGGGCGCCTTCGCCGCCTGCCGCGCCGGGCTGGATGCGCTGGATGGCATGGTCGAGGCCCTTCACGAGCAGGTGCAGCTGCGCGGAAAGCCCTTCCTCGGCATCTGCGTCGGGCTGCAATTGCTGGCCGAGCGTGGGCTGGAACATGGCGTCACCGCCGGCCTCGCCTGGCTGCCCGGCGAAGTCGCGGAGATGGATCCGCGCGGCGCCGACGGCACCCCCTTGCCCCTGCCGCAGATGGGCTGGAACGGGCTCGACTTCACGCCCGGCGCGCATCCGGTGCTGGAGGGCCTGATCCCCGGCGACCACGCCTATTTCGTGCATTCCTACGCCTGGCGCGGCGGCGAGCCCTCCGACATCGTCGCCACGACGGATTACGGCGGCCCGGTGCCGGCCATCCTCGGCCGCGGCAACATCGTTGGCACGCAGTTCCATGTCGAGAAGAGCGCCGATGTCGGCCTGCGCCTCCTCGCCAATTTCCTGCGCTGGACGCCATGACGAGCGAACCCGCCGTCGTGCATCAGCTGGCCGTGGACCGCGTCGCCGCGCTCGACCCGCATGACCTCGCCGACCTCTGCGAGGCGACCAACGCCGCCATCGTGGAAGGCGGCGGCTTCGGCTGGGTCGATGCGCAGAGCCGCGCCTCGCTCGAACGCCACTTCCGCGGCGTACTGCTGGTGCCCGAGCGCGAGCTCTTCATCGCCCGCCTCGATGGCGAGGTGGTCGGCAGCGCGCAATTCGTCCGCCCGCCCCGCAACAACGAGGCGCAGGGCTTTTCCGCAAACCTGACGCACGCCTTCATCGCCCCCTACGCGCGGGGCTTCGGCCTGGCGCGGCTGCTGGTGCGCCGCGTGGAGGAACACGCGGCCGGCCTCGGCATCCGCGTGCTGAACCTCGACGTGCGGGCCGCGCAGACGAGCGCCATCGCGCTCTTCGAAGGGCTCGGCTACGTGCGCTGGGGCGAGCATCCCGCCTATGCCCGCGTCGGCGGCGAGACCGTCACGGGCTACTATTATTACCGCGTGATCGAGCTCTCGCATGGGCGCAGCACCGCCGACGCGCTAGGTCAGATCAAGGGCAACTGATGGCCGGCTTCACCCTCTACCCCGCCATCGACCTCAAGCAGGGGCGCGTCGTGCGGCTCCAGCGCGGCGATATGGCGCAGGCCACAGTCTATGCCGAGGACCCCGCGGCTCAGGCGCGCGACTTCGCCGCCGCCGGTTTCCGCTGGCTGCATGTGGTCGATCTCGACGGCGCCTTTGCCGGGCAGCCCGCCAATGCCGAGGCCGTGGCGCGCATCCTGGCCGCCGCCGCCATGCCTGTGCAGCTCGGCGGCGGCATCCGCAACATGGCGACGGTGGAGGCCTGGCTCGAAGGCGGCGTCACGCGGGTCATCCTCGGCTCCGCCGCCGTGAAGAATCCGCCCTTCGTGCATGAGGCGTGCCGGCATTTCCCCGGCCGCGTCGTGGTCGGCATCGATGCGCGCGGCGGCATGGTCGCGACCGAGGGCTGGGCGGAAACGAGCACGCTGCCCGCGCGCGACCTCGCGCTGCGGCTGGAGGATGCCGGCGCGGCGGCCATCATCTACACCGACATCGACCGCGACGGCATGTTGAGCGGCGTGAACGTCGAGGCCACGCGCGAATTGGCGCGCGCGCTGACCACGCCGGTCATCGCTTCGGGTGGCGTCGCTTCGCTCGCGGACCTCGTCGCGTTGAAGGCGGCGGCGGAGGACGGCATCGCCGGATGCATCCTGGGCCGGGCGCTTTACGACGGCCGGATCATCCCCGCCGAGGCCCTGGCGCTCGCCGACAGCTAGCCCTGGCTTCGCTAGGGAATCCGGCGCGAAACGGCCCGTCGCGGAAACGCCGCAAAACGATCCCTTGACCTCGGAACGAAAAATCCCCATTCGCCGATCCCCAGGTGCGGCGGTGCGCCTGGATGATCTGGGAATTCATCCATAGGTGCTCGCTTTGCGCATCATTCCCTGCCTCGATGTGAAGGACGGTCGCGTCGTGAAGGGCGTGAACTTCGTCGCGCTGCGCGATGCCGGCGATCCCGTGGAGCAGGCGCGCGCTTATGATGCGCAGGGCGCCGACGAGGTCACCTTCCTCGACATCGGCGCCACGCACGAGAACCGCGACACCATCTACGACGTCGTCTCCCGCACGGCCGCCGAGGTGTTCATTCCGCTGACGGTCGGCGGCGGCGTACGCAGCGTCGAGGATATCCGCAAGCTGCTGCTCGCGGGGGCCGACAAGGCCAGCATCAACAGCGCCGCTGTGGCCGAGCCCGAGCTCGTCAGCCGTGCGGCCGAAGCCTTCGGCAGCCAGTGCATCGTCGTCGCCGTCGATGCCAAGCGCGTGGGCGATGGCCGCTGGGAGGTCTTCACCCATGGCGGGCGGCGCGAAACAGGAATCGACGCGGTCGAGTGGGCCCGCCGCATGGCCGAGCTTGGCCCGGGCGAGATCCTGCTGACCTCGATGGACCGCGACGGCACGAAGCAGGGCTTTGACCTCGAACTGCTGAAGCGCGTCGTCGGCGCCGTTCGCGTGCCGGTCGTCGCCTCGGGCGGGGTTGGTTCGCTCCAGCATTTCGTCGAGGGTGCCAAGGTTGGCGCCACCGGCCTGCTCGCGGCGAGTGTGTTTCACGACGGCGTCTTTCGCATCGGCGAGGCGAAGGACGCATTGGCCGAGGCTGGATTACCGGTACGCCGGACGCGGGAGATGGCTTGATGGCTAAGGCAACGAAAAAGAAGACCGTGGACAAGGTCCCCAAGCGACGCAAGGTTCCGGTGCCGGCGAGCATTCCGGCGGCGAAGAGCCGTGTGCGTAAGGCGGTCGAGCGCGCCGAAGCCGCGCATCTGACCCCCCTCGAACTGCCGGAGACAGGCGATGCCGCGGTGCTGGACCGCCTCTGGGCGACCATCGAGGCGCGGCGCGTGGTCGGTGATGCCGTGGCCTCGCATTCCGCGCGGCTGATCGCGCGGGGGACGCAGAAGGTCGCGCAGAAGCTGGGCGAAGAGGCGGTCGAGCTGGTGATCGAGGCCGTCGCGCGCAACCGCCCCGCCACGATCGCGGAGGCGGCGGACGTGCTGTACCACCTGATGGTGCTGCTGGTGGATGCGGGCATCGCTGCCGGCGAGGTCTGGGGCGAACTGCGCCGCCGCGAGGGGATCTCGGGCATCGTCGAGAAGGCGTCGCGGTCCCGGCCCAAGGGGCTGATGGCGATAGCCCAGACGCGCAAGCTGCCCTGACCGGCTGACGGCTGCGACAAAGGAAGCTTCAAATCATGTCCGTGACAGGCCTTCCGCCCTACGACCCCCAGAACATCTTCGCCCGCATCCTGCGCGGCGAAATCCCGTGCAAGCGCGTCTATGAGGACGAGTTCGCCCTCGCCTTCCACGATATCAACCCGCAAGCGCCGACGCATGTGCTGGTGATCCCCAAGGGCCCCCATGTCAGCGCCGCGGATTTCCTGGCCGATGCCGGTGACGCCGAGATCGCCGGCTTCTGGCGCGCGGTCGGCCACGTCGCGAAGTCGCTCGGGCTCGAGGATGCGGGCTACCGGCTGCTGACCAATATGGGCGCCGATGGCGGGCAGGAGGTGCCACATTTCCATGTGCACATCTTCGGCGGCAAGCGGCTCGGGCGGATGGTGTCGGTCAGCTAGGTCTGGTCTACACTAGGCAAATGGCATCGACATCTCAGGACGAAGCGCGCGCCGCACTGGACGCCGCCGGGCAGCTTCCGGATGGCGAGCTGGATATCGGCGCAGTCGCGCTCCAGTACGCGCGGATCGACGCGCCGGAGGCCGATTGGCAGGTGGCGGAGCGCCAGCTCACCGCGATAGCCCGCCGCGCCGTCGAGCTAGCCTCGTCGGACCCCAAGGCCGATGCAGGCGATACCGCGCGCCGCCGCCAGCTTCTCGCCACGCTGCTTCACCAGGAGCTGGGCCTGGCCGGCGACGACGAGACCTATGATGACCTCGCCAATGCCAACCTGATCCGCGTGCTGGAACGCCGGCGTGGGCTGCCGGTGGCGATCGGCGTGATCTGGCTGCATGCGGCCGAGGCCGCGGGCTGGGGCGCGCATGGCGTGAACGCGCCGGGGCATTTCCTGCTGGCGCTGGAGCATCCGCGCGGCCAGGTGATCGTCGATGTCTTCGGCGGCGGCGTGCAGCTTCAGGCGCCGGAACTGCGCAGCCTCATCAAGCGCACCGAGGGCGAGCATGCGGAGCTGCGGCCCGGCATGCTGGCGCCGATGACCAAGCGCGACGTGCTGCTGCGGCTGCAGAACAACATCAAGCTGCGCCGGCTGCGGGCGAACGACCTCGAGGGCGCGCTGGCCTGCACGCAGGACATGCTGCGCCTTTCGCCGCGCCACGCCGCGCTGTGGCGCGAGGCGGGCATGATCGAGCACAGGCTGGAGCGCATCGGCGCGGCCTTGCAGAGCCTGGACAAGGCGCTGGAGATCGAGCCGACCGGCGAGGCCGCGACGCGGATCCGCGGGCTGGTCGAAGAACTACGCAACCGGCTGAACTAGAGCTTCAGCGAAACAGCGCCAGGATCGCCGCGGGGTCGACCTCTTCCAGGGTCTTGGGCGTCCAATTGGGCGCGCCGTCCTTGTCGACCAGCACGCTGCGCACGCCCTCGCGGAAATCCGGATGGTCGTGCACCACGCTGCCGGTCAGCTTCAGCTCCTCGGCGAGGCATCCGGCCAGATCCATGTCCTTGCCGCGCCGCAGCAGTTCCAGCGAGACGCTGAGGCTGGTGGGCGACATGCGCCGCAGGATCTTCACCTGCGCGGCGGCCCATTCGGTGCCCTCGGCCTCCAGGGCGGCGATGATCCCCAACACGCTATCCTGGGCGAAGCAGCGGTCGATGGCGGTGCGATGCGGGGCGAAGCTGGCCTCCGGCAGCGCCGCCGCGAAGCTCTCCACGATCGAGGGCTCGCCGCTTTCCAGCAATGCAGTGCGCAATCCGGCGAAACTCTCGCGCGGCACGAAATGCGTGGCGAGGCCGGCATGGACGCAATCCGCCCCGGTCATCCGCGCGCCCGTCAGCGCGAGCCAGGTGCCGATGGCGCCCGGCAACCGTGGCAGGACGTAGCTGGTGCCGACGTCGGGAAAGAGCGCGATGGCGGTCTCCGGCATGGCCAGCAGCGCATGCTCGCTCACCACGCGCGGGCCGTTGTGGATGGACAGCCCGATGCCGCCGCCCATGCAGACGCCGTCGATCAGGGAGACCCAGGGCTTGGGGAAAAGCGCGATGCCCGCATTCACCGCATATT
Organism: Rubritepida sp.; assembly: GCA_028291455.1. Lineage (GTDB taxonomy): Bacteria > Pseudomonadota > Alphaproteobacteria > Acetobacterales > Acetobacteraceae > Roseococcus. Next base: position 6,048 of record JAQGHY010000201.1, read on the forward strand.
CCTCGGTGAAGAAGGCCTCGACCGGCGCGCGGTCGCCAGCTACGGCCGCCTCGCGCACGGCGCGGACATCGCCGCCGGCGCAGAAGGCCCGGCCGCCGGCGCCTTCGAGGATGACGAGCCTGACGGAAGCGTCGTCCTTCCATTGCGCGATGGCGGCGGAGAAATCCCGGATCATGCCGATGTCGAGCGCGTTCAGCGCCTTCGGCCGGTTCATCAGGATGGTGCCGGCATGGCCTTCGCGGTTCAGGATCAGGCTGGCTTCGGTCATGGGATGTCCTCGTGGCTTTGATCGGCGGTAGCGCGGGGGCGGGGGGCTGGCAAGAAGCCTTGCGGAAAGGCGGCCGGACGATCACCCTTCCTGAGCTATCCCCCAAGGAGGAACAGAACATGGCCTTCATTCATCGCCGCGGCCTGCTTCTGGCCGCAGGCGGCCTGACCCTCGCGTCCCTGACCGGCCATGCCCGGGCCCAGGCGCCGGCAGCCCCCGCCGCGCCCCCCACTGGTCCCTTTACGCTGCCGGCACTCGGCTATGCCTTCGACAAGAACGAGGCTGCCATCGACGCGCGCACGATGGAGCTGCACTGGCGCTTCCACCATGCGGCCTATGTGAACGGACTCAACACCGTGCTCGCCTCGCAAGCCGCCCTGGCGAGCATGCCGCTGGACGAGTTGGTCATGAACATCTCCCGCGCGCCGGAGAACGTCCGGACCCAGCTGCGCAACTTCGGCGGCGGGCACGCGAACCACTCCATGTTCTGGGAGATCATGGGCGGCTCCGGTGGCGAGGCCTCCGGCCCTGTGCGTGCGGCCATCGACCGCGACCTCGGCGGCTGGGGCGAGTTCCGCAACCGCTTCAACGCGGCCGCGATGAGCGTCTTCGGCTCCGGCTGGGCCTTCGTGACGGTGACGCCGACGGGGGCGCTGGCCATCGTGACCAAGCCCAACCAGGACACGCCGTTGATGGACGGCCAGCGCGTGCTGATGGGCAACGACGTGTGGGAGCACGCCTATTACCTGCGCTACCAGAACCGCCGCGTCGAATATGTCGGCAACTGGTGGAACGTCCTGAACTGGGATCGCATCAACGCGCGGCATGCGGCGGCTGTCGCGGGGACGTTGAAGGTCTAGCCCATCCGCATCGCGGCGCGGATTGCGCGGTGCAGCCCGGTGGCGTCGAGGTTGCTCGCCGTGCCGGTGCCGGGGGCATCGCTGCGCCAGACCAGGTGATCCGTCTCCACCCCGCCGCGCGCGAAGGGCAGCGCGGGGCGGTGGTCGCCGAAGGCTGCCAGCACGACGGGCCGGCCGCAGCTGCGCGCTGCTTCGGCCACCAGGCCCAACATGGCGTCGGTCTTGGCCATCCGCGCGCGCCAGACGGCGGTTGGGTCCTCGCCGCGCCAGGGGCCGTGGGCGGCGACTGTGATCGCGCAGAGGAAAGTCGGGGCCGTCGCGTCGCGCAGCTCCCACGCCAGGCGCTGGCCAAGCGCGGCATCGGTCACCAGCCCCTCCTCGCGCGGGGAATCGCGGAACTCCGCCTCGGCACCGAAATGGGCGAAGCCAAGGGCGGGCATCACGCGGTCGCGGCCGAAGAAGCGGGGGTCGTAGGGGTGCAGGCAGGAGGTCGCGTAGCCGGCGCCGCGCAGCGCCCAGGCCAGGGAAGCGACCGGCTTTCGCGCAAAGCGGAAGTAGGGGTTCAGCGCATCCAGACCTAGCGCGGCGTCGCCGAGCCCGCTCAGCACGCCGAATTCCGTCCGCATCGTATTCGCGCCGAAACCAGGCACGGTCAGCCACCCGCGCACCATGGCTTCGGCGCTTAGCGCGTCCCAATGCGGCAGCAGGCCGGCCGGGGCTTCAGGGTCGAGCCCCCTCGGGTCGCAGAAGGATTCCAGCTGCAACAGGAGCAGATGAGGCTGCGCGGCGCCGGACGCGAAGATTGCCGGGGCCGGAGGATACGCGGCACGGCGCGCATCCCGTTCCACGGCGGCAAGGCGCGCATGCAGCGCGAAGGTGGCGAGCGGCCCATAGGCCGCCGAATCCGCTTCCGGCGTTCGTGCTAGGTCGGCAGGTAGCAGCCAGAGGGGACGCCAGAGGATTGCTGCCAGGGCCATAGCCGCAACGGCCAAAAGCCCGCGCATAGCCGGACTAAGCGCCAGCGGTCGCTCCAGCGCCACCAGCGCCACGAGAGAAAGCGTCACCGCGGTGGTGCCGCCCGCCACCATCTTCCTGCCCACGGCAGGCAGGTAGAACTTTGGATGCGCCACGACCTGCCACAGCAGCCCGCCATCGGTGAAGGCCAGCGGCTCCGCGAGCGCCGCGCGCTTGGCCCGATCCGCCACGTCCAGGAACACGCAGATCCCAGCCGCCGCCGCGCCCGCAAGCACGGGCCGCGACGTCGCCGCCGTCACCGCCAGCCACAACACCAAAAGCGGCGCGGCATCGAGCGCCACGAACGGCCCCAGCCGTGCCCCCGCGCCATGCCGGAGCCAAACCCACCCGGGCAGCACGGCCAGCAAGCCGAGCAGCCAGTGCAGCCCAGCACTCAGCGGCGAAAGCCCTACTTCTTCGCCTTGTGCGCCGTGAAGTGCGGAGCCTCGCGCATGATCCGATTCTCCATTTTCACCAGCTGCCCCGCCTCGGCCGCCGCCATCAGGAAGGCGCCCCATGCCGGATCGGCCGCCATGGCGCTGCGGCGCTGCTCGCGGTCGCCCTGATCCTTGTATTCCCAGAGGTGGACGACCGTGTTCAGCGCGCCCTCGACGGTCGTGTACCAGCCGAGGCAGTTCTCCAGATACTTGAGCTGAAGCGGCCAGGCCTTCTCCTCATAGAGCTTCACGAAGCCGGCCATCTTGTTCGGCAGGCAGGTGTAGATGCGCAGATCGACGATCATCGGACGTTTTCCCCTGGAGAATGATGTCCCATCATCGCCGCCTTGCGCATCGTGTCTACCTACTGGAGATCGATCGGCACCAGGTCCACGAACCAGGATTGCGGGCTGATGAAGTTGCGGACCCGTCGGTGCATCGCGCGCGGATTGAGGTCGTGCACGATGTAGAGCCAGGGCGGATTGTCCACGAGCCGCGTATGCGCCGCCGCATAGGCCGCGTTGAACTCCGCCTCCGTCGTCGCCCGTTCGAGCTGCGAGAACGCGGCCTCGAATTGCGGATCGTTCCACTGCGGCCAATTGAAGCCGTTCGGCGGCACGAAGGCCTGGAGGAAGTAGCGCGCCATGACAGCCGCGTCGCTCGACGGCGAGGAGACGTTGAGGCCCACCGAGCCCTGCAGGATCGCCGCACCCGGCGCCGTGCGCGTGGCGTTCAGCAGCGTGTTCCACTCCGTCACCTCGAAGGTGAGGTTCACGCCGCAGGCCTCGCGCAGGTTCTGCTGCAGGAACTCGTTCATCGGCAGCGGCAGCATCTGGCCCGAGCCGGAGGTCGAGATCATCACCTTGAAGGCGAGCGGGCGCTGCGCGTTGTAGCCGGCTTCGGCCAACAGGCGCCGGCCGCGCGCGGCGTCGAAGGTGTAGCGGTTCTCGGGCGTGCCGAAGTTCGGATCGCTCGCCTTCAGCCAGCCGACGCTCGGCTCGGCCGTGCCGTTGAGCAGCTCCACCATGCCGGCACGGTCGACGCAGTAGTTCAGCGCCTGGCGCACGCGGACGTCGGCCAGCGGGCTGTTGCCGCCGGTCTGCATCAGATAGGGCCAGACATGCGGGTAGGAGCCGGTGGTGATGTTGAAGCCGGCCGTACGCAGCGAGGCGATGGCGTCGGGCGGCGGCACCTCGATCCAGTCCACCTGGCCCGAACGGAGCGCCGCGAGCCGCGTCGTCGCCTCGGGCATGGGCAGCAGCAGGATGCGGTCCAGCCGCGGCACGCGGGCGCGGTCCCAGTAATCGGCGTTCTTGCTGAGCTCGACCGAGGTGCGGGGCACGAAGCGCGTGATGCGGAAGGGCCCGGTGCCGGCGGCCGGCAAGGTCGCGACACGCGCCCAGTCGCGGCCCGCCGTCTCGAAGCTCTGCGGCGAGGTGAAGAGGATATAGACCGCCATATACGGGAAGTAGCTGGCCGGCCGGTTGGTGCGGATCGCGATCGTGCGATCGTCGACTTTGCGGTAGCTCTCCATCAGCGGCACGCGGCCGCGGGTGATGGCGCCGCCGGCGCTGTCGAATTGTGGGCTGGCATTGTTGAAGTAGCGCTCGAGATTCCAGATCACGGCATCGGCGTTGAAGGCCGTGCCGTCATGGAACTTCACGCCCTCGCGCAGGGTGAACAGCCAGGTCTGCGGATCGGCCGGGTCCTGGCGCCAGGATTCCGCGAGCCCCGGGCGGAGCGTCGCCATACGGTCGGCGGTAGAGAGGTCCCACAGGGCCAGGCCCTCGAAGATGGGGAAGCCGAGGAAGCGCATTCCCTCGAAGCCGTTGTTGGGCATGCCCGTGGTGGTCGGCACGTCGGCCGCCGTCATGGCGATGCGTAAGGTCCGCGGCGCGGGCGTTTGCGCCGGCACGGGAGCTGCAAGCAAGGCCGCGGCCAGACCGAGCCCGAGCGTTCGAAGGCGGAAATTCATGGCAGGCCTCTCCCTGGACGACGAGGCATGGAAGGCTGCGGGGAATGCCGGCACAAGCCGGGAAATGAGGCATCGCGGGCCTTCGCCGACCGCTCTGCCCAATCCCCGCGCAGCTTCCGCCCGTCATCCAGGCAGGGAAAAATCCTTCCACTGTCGTTTCAGTTCCGCCTTCCACAGCTTGCCCGTGGCGGTCAGCGGCAAGGTCTCCACGAATTCCACGCGGTCCGGCATCCACCACTTCGCCACCTTGCCCTCCAACACCGCCAGGATGCTCTCCGGCGTCGGGTCCGTCCCGTCCCGGCGGACGACCAGCAGCAGCGGCCGCTCGTCCCATTTGGGATGATGCACCGGGATGGCGGCGGCCAGCGCGACGTCGGGATGGCCCATCGCCAGGTTCTCCAGCGTGATGGAGCTGATCCATTCGCCGCCGGATTTGATGACGTCCTTGGCGCGATCGACGATCTCGATCTCGCCCAGAGCATCCAGCGTGACCACGTCTCCTGTGCGGAACCAGCCGTCCTCCGTCACGGCCGGATCGCTCTCGTGGTTGAAGTACCCGGCCGCGACCCAGTGGCCGCGGACCTCCAGCTCGCCGAAGGCCACCTCGTCCTGCGCGATGGGCTTGCCGCTCCCGTCGAGCACGCGGAAATCAACGCCGAACTGCGGGCGGCCCTGCTTGCGGCTGTAGTCGAGGAAGCGGGCTGCATCCCAGTCGGCGTTCTCGGCCTTGCGGGAGTTCACGCTGCCGAGCGGGCTGATCTCCGTCATGCCCCAGGCGTGCAGGATGTTCACGCCGTATTCCCCGAGGAAGCCCCCGGTGACGGACACCGGCAGCGCCGTGCCGCCCACCACCAGGCGCGGCGGCTTGGCGAACTTCCGAGAAGGGTCCGCGCCCAGCCATTGCAGCAGCAGCGTCCAGATCGTCGGCACGCCGGCGGAGAAGGTAACGCCCTCCTCCTCGAAGAGCCGGAACAGGCTGGCGGGGTCGAGCTTTGGGCCCGGCAGCACCAGCGAGGCGCCGGCCATCGGCGCGGCATAGGGGATGCCCCAGGCATTCACATGGAACATCGGCACCACGGGCATCGCCACGTCGAGGGCGGAGAGCGCGAACACGTCGGGCTGGATCGACGCCATGGCATGCAGAACGGTGGATCGGTGCGAGTAGAGCACCCCCTTCGGCATGCCCGTCGTGCCCGAGGTGTAGCAGAGCGACGACGCGGAGCGTTCGTCCAGCTCCGGCCAGCCGTAATCCCCGGACTCGGCGGCGCAGAGGGCGCCCTGTTCCAGCACTTCCACCGGCAGGTCGGGCAGGGGCGCAGGCCGCATCAGCACCACCGCGCGAAGCGACTTCGGCAGCCGGCCCGCCACGGCCATCAGCGCCGGCAGCACGGCGGGGTCGACGAAGAGATGCGTATCGCCCGCATCCTCCAGGATATGGACGATCTGGTCCGGGAACAGACGCGGATTCACCGTGTGCAGCACCGCCCCCATGCCGGAGACGGCGTAATAAAGCTCCAGATGCTCGCGCGAATTCCAGCCGAGGGTCGCGATCCGCTCGCCGGGCTTCACCCCGCGCCGGATCAGCGCCTGGGCGAGCTTGGCGGCGCCCTGCTCGACGTCCGGCCAGGTGCTGCGGCTAACCACGCCCTCGGCATCGGCAGAGACGATCTTCGCGCCGCGATGGTGCCTGGCCGCATGGCGCAGGATGGATGAGACGAGGAGCGGATGCTCCTGCATCAGTCCGAGCATGACGTTCCCCCTATTTCGTTGGGAACATCATGGCGGGGCAGATCGCATTCAGTCCATCGCGCTAACGCGGCGGCCGGTCGCGGTCCATGATGACCTGCCCGCCGGTCGTGATCTCGCCGGTTCGCAGGTCCGGGCGGCCGAGCGGCGTATCCGGCACGCCCGAGGCGCCGGGGCGCGTATCGAGCCCCGCGCAGGCGGCCGGCAGCAGCAGCAGGAGCGCCAAGGGAAGGTATCGCATGATCGTCTACTCCGCTCGGATGTTGGAGCCGCGGATCAACTCGCCCCACATCCCGGTTTCGCGCGCCAGCAGGTCGCGCAGGTAGCCGGCATCGCCGGTGACGACGTCCACACCCTGCTCCGCCATGCGGGAACGCAGGGTGGCATCCTCGGTTGCCGCGTGCAGGGCGGCGCTCAGCTTGCGGATCACCGGCTCCGGCGTGCCGGCGGGCGCAAAGAGGCCCTGCCAGAAGATGGCCTCGAACCCCGGCACGGTATCGGCCACCGGCGGCAGCTCCGGCGCCATGGAGCTGCGCGTGGTGGAGGAGATGGCGAGGCCGCGCGTGGCGCCCTCGCGCATGGTCGGCAGCGATTCCAGCAGGGCCTGGAACATCGCGTGGATGCGGCCCGCGCGCAGCTCGATCAGCGCGGGCGTGCCGCCGCGGAAGGGAACATGCACCACGTCGATCCCGGTGCGCGCGGCGAAGAGCGCCAGCGCCAGGTGGTTCACCGCACCGGTGCCGCTGCTGCCGAAGTTCAGCTTCCCCGGATTGGCCTTGCAATAGGCGATGAGCTCGGCGGTGTTTCGCACCGGCAGGTCGGGATGGACGTGCAGGGCGAATGCGGAGCGGAAGATCATGCCCACCGGCACCAGCTCGCGCATCGGCTCGCGCGGGGTGAGGTTGGGCTGCAGGCCGGGGTTGATGGCCAGCGTCGAGGTGCCCATCAGCAGCGTGTAGCCGTCGGGCCGCGCCTGCGAGACATAGGTATTGGCGATGGCCGTCGCGGCGCCGACGCGGTTTTCGATCACCACGGGCACGCCCAGTTCGCGCTCCATGCGCTGGGCTACGGCGCGGCTGGTGACATCCGTCACGCCACCGGGCGCATAGCCGGAGGCGGCCACGATCGCTCGGGTCGGGAAGCCCTCCTGGGCGAGAGCCGGCGTGGCGAGCAGGGCTGGCGTCGCCAGAATGGCGCGGCGGGTTGTCATGGCGTCCTCCGAAATTGCTTTGTTGGCTGCGAAGGTGGCTGCCGCGGGGCCTGCGTGCAACCATCGGTACGGCGCCCGCCGGATTACTTCTGGGACGCATGGGGCGGCTGCCATCATCCCTTCGCTGAACCGTCATCGCCATGCAACAAGACGCGCCTAAGTCCCCGCCCCATGCGACGGAGAGAGCGATGCTCGAAATCGAAGGCCTGACACGACGCTTCGGATCGGTGAAAGCCGTGGACGGGGTGAGCCTCAGCGTGCCCGCCGGGCAGATGGTGGGCGTGATCGGCCGTTCCGGCGCCGGCAAGTCCACATTGCTGCGCCTTATCAACCGCCTGACCGAACCCACCGAAGGGCGTATTCTCTTCGAGGGGCGCGACGTCACCAAGCTGCGCGGCAAGGACCTGCGCGACTGGCGCACCGGCTGCGCCATGATCTTCCAGCAGTTCAACCTGGTGCAGCGCCTCGACGTGCTGACAAACGTGCTCATCGGCCGGCTGAACCACCGCCACGGCGTGCTGGCCAAGCTCGGCTCGCTGCTCTGCCAGTTCTCCCCCGAGGAACGGGCGATGGCCCTGTCCACGCTGGAACGCTTCGACCTGCTGAGCACGGCATTGCAGCGTTCCGACACGCTCTCCGGCGGCCAGCAGCAGCGCGTGGCGATCTGCCGTGCGCTGATGCAGCAGCCACGCATCATCCTGGCCGACGAGCCGATCGCCAGCCTCGATCCGCGCAACGCCCGCACGGTGATGGATGCGCTGGCCCAGGTGAACAAGCGCGACGGCATCACGGTGCTGGTGAACCTGCATCACCTTGATACCGCGCGGGAATACTGCACCCGGGTCGTCGCCATGCAGCAGGGCCGCGTGGTGTTCGACGGTGCGCCCTCCGAACTGAATGCGGCGCGGATCACGCAGATCTACGGCATCAGCGAGGCCGAGTTCCAGGCCGAGGCTGCCGCCGCCGTGAAAGCCGCCCCCGATTTCGACTTGCCACGCCAGTCGGCGCTGGCCTGAACACCACACGGAGACGATGCACATGATGAACCGCCGCACCCTCGGTGCGCTGACGCTCGGTGCCAGCCTGGCACCGCAGCTGGTCCGCGCCCAGCCGGCCACTCCGGCGGCAGCCGAGCCGACACCGCGCCGTACGCCCGACGCCAGCGTCGCCATGCCCGCCACCGGCCGCAAGGCCTGGGCCACGCAGGTTCCGACGCTGCGCATCGGCCTCCTCGGCGGCGAGAACGAAGCCGACCGCATGGGCCGCTTCGGCCCCTACCAGACCCTGTTGCAGGAGACCTTCCAGGTCCCCGTGCGCCTCTTCCCCGCCAGCGATTATGCCGGCGTGCTGCAGGCCTTTTCGGCCAAGCAGATCGAAATGTCCTCGCTCGGCGCTTCCGGCTATGCCGGCGCCTGGCTCGACACCAATGGCGGCATCGAGCCGCTGGTGGTGCCCGAGGAGAACGACGGCTCCATCGCCTACAAGTCCGTGATGATCGTGCGCAGCGACAGCGGGATCATGAACCTCGAGCAGATGCGCGGCAAAAGCCTCGCCTGGGCCGATCCGAATTCCACCAGCGGCTACCTGATCCCCCGCTTCGCGCTGCGCCGCCAGGGCATCGGCGTCGAGAACGGCCAGTACTTCTCGCGCACCGGCTTCGGCGGCGGGCATGAGCAGGCGGTCGTGGCCGTGCTGCAGCGCCAGTACGACGGCGCGGTGACCTGGGTGTCGGGCCAGGGCGAGGCTTCGCAGGGCTACAGCCGCGGCAATATCCGCGCGATGGTGGACAAGGGCATGCTGAACATGGCCGATATCCGCATCCTCTGGATGTCCGATCCGATCCCGAACGGCCCGCTCGCCGCGCGCACGGACCTGCCGGCCTCGTTCAAGGAAGACATGAAGCTCTTCCACCTGGCGCTGCCGAAGTCGCATCCCGCGATCTACGAGCAGATCGAGCGCGGCGGCGGCCTGGGCTATCGCGAGGCGACACATTCGCTGTTCCAGATCATCGTCGATCTGCGCCGCGAGGAAGCGGTAGAGCGCCGCCGAAGGAGCTGATTTTTCTTGCCCACGGGCGTACCAGCGCCCGTGGGTGTTCTGCGCGTCCCGCTTAGTCCTATGAGTGCACTAACCCGATGATTTCACCCGCCATCCACGTCCAGGAAGCCGCTTTCCGGGAGCTTCGGCGGCAGCGTCGCAATGCGACCCTTATCGGTGGCGCCGTTCTGCTGGTCTGCCTGCTGGTCGCGGCACGGGTCAGCGAGTTTTACCCCTCCTCGCTGATCGCGGGAGCGCCGCGCATCGGCGAGTACTTCGCAAAAATCCTGCCTTCGTTGGAGTGGAGCAAGCTCTTCGCCGGCACCGGCACCGAGGGCAGCATCGCCTTCTGGCTTTACCGCCTCGACGCCTGGGCGCTGCTGCTGCTCGAGACGGCGCAGATGGCGGCGCTGGCGACGCTGGGCGGCGCCGCGGTGGCGCTGCTGCTCGCCTTTCCGGCCGCGAAGAACCTGGGCGCGCCTGGCTGGGTCTTCCAGCTCGCGCGGCGCTTCCTCGAAGCCACGCGCACCGTGCCCGAGATCGTCTTCGCCCTCATCTTCGTCTGGGCCTTCGGCGTGGGCGCGCTGGCCGGCATCCTCGCCATCGCGCTGCACACGACCGGCGCCCTCGGCAAGCTCTTCGCGGATGCGATGGAGAACGTCGAGATGCGGCCCTGGGACGGCATCCGCGCCACAGGCGCCACCTGGTTCGAGGCCTGCCGCTTCGCCATAGCCCCCGCCGCCCTGCCGGACCTGCTGAGCTACGCGCTGCTGCGCTTCGAGATCAACCTGCGCTCCGCCAGCGTCATCGGCTTCGTCGGCGCGGGCGGCATCGGCGAGGAACTCTACAAGGTGATCTCCTTCAACTACTACGAGGAGATCAGCGCCATCATCCTGCTGGTGATCCTCGCGGTCGTGGCGATCGACATGACCTCCGAACGGCTGCGCCGGCGCGTTATCGAGGCGGTCGCATGAGCACGCATCACATGGGCCCCGCAGAGATCGACTCGTGGCGTGCGCGCATGCCGCGCGCCTTCGGCCCCACGCCGCGGGGCCGCGTGCTGCGGGTGCTGGCCGGGGTCGCCTTCCTGACTTGGCTCATCGGCACGCTCTGGATGTTCGATGTCACCCTCACGCGGCTGCTGAACGGCTTCTCCGGCCTGATGGTGATCATCCGGCTGATGGTCCCCCCCTCGCCCGGCGAGATGTGGGTCGAGATCCTGCAAGGTATTGCCGAAAGCCTGGCGATGGCCTTCCTCGGCACCTTCATCTCGGCGCTGATCGCGGTGCCGCTGGGTTTTCTCGGCGCGCGCAACGTGATGACCAACACGCTGTTCCGCTTCTCCCTCCGCCGTATCTTCGACGGCTTCCGCGGTGTGGACCAGCTCATCTGGGCACTCGCCTATGTGCGCGCCGTAGGGCTGGGGCCGCTCGCCGGCGTGCTTGCCATCGCGACGGCGGATATCGCCGTCCTGGCGAAGATCTACGCCGAGGCCATCGAGAATGCCGAGCGCAAGCAGGCCGAGGGCATCGCGGCAGCCGGCGGCTCGCCTACGCTGGTGATGCGCTTCGGCATCCTGCCGCAGGTGGCGCCGATCATGCTGGGCCACGCGCTCTACTTCTTCGAGAGCAACACGCGCAGCGCCACCATCCTCGGTGTCGTCGGCGCCGGCGGCATCGGGCTGCAGATCGCGGAACGAATCCGCGTCCGCTACTGGGACGAGGTGGCCTTCATCATCATCCTGATGGTGCTGACGGTGGCGGCGATCGACTGGCTCTCCGGCAAGGTGCGGCGGCGGCTGATCGGGGCCCGTTAGCGCCGCCGCCTCGGGCGCCCTATATGCGGGGCGTGACCGAACCCCTCGCCCTCTACATCCACTGGCCCTTCTGCGCCTCCAAGTGCCCGTACTGCGACTTCAACTCGCATGTCCGAGAGGGCGGCGTGGACCATGCGCGGTACCGCGAAGCCCTGCGCCGGGAGCTGGCCCATGAGGCCGAGCGCGTCGCTTCCGAGACGCCCGGAAGGAACTCCCGACGTCCGCTCGCCAGTATCTTCTTCGGCGGCGGCACGCCGAGCCTGATGGAGGCTGAGACTGTCGCCGCCCTCATCGCCGATGCGCGTGGCTTCTTCGACGCGACCGACGACATCGAGATCACCCTCGAAGCGAACCCCACCAGCGTCGAGACCGGCAAGCTGCGCGAATTCGCCGCCGCCGGGGTGAACCGAGCCTCGCTGGGCGTGCAGTCGCTGGACGCGGAGGCGCTGCGCTTCCTCGGCCGCAGGCACGATGCCAGCCAGGCCATCGCCGCGCTGGAGGCCGCGCGGGGCATCTTTCCGCGCCTGTCCTTCGACCTGATCTATGCCCGGCCCGGTCAATCCGAGGCATCCTGGCGGGCGGAGCTGCGCCAGGCCCTGGCGCTCGCGGCGGATCACCTCAGCCTCTACCAGCTCACCATCGAGCCCGGCACGCGCTTCTTCACCGAGCATGCCCGCGGCGCCTTCGCCCTGCCCGAGGAGGACGACGCCGCCCGCATGTACGAGGCCACGGCCGAGGAAGCCGCGCGCTTCGGCCTGGCGCCCTATGAGATCAGCAACTACGCCAAGCCGGGTGCCGAGAGCCGGCACAACCTCGCCTATTGGCGCTACGGCGACTATCTCGGCATCGGTCCGGGCGCGCATCAGCGGCTGTTGATGAACGGCGACATGCTCGCCACCCGCCGCCACCGGGCGCCGGAGGAATGGCTTACGCGGGTCGAAACCTCGGGCCACGCGACGGTCGAGGAGGAAATCCTGTCCCCGCGCGATCGCGGCCGCGAAGCCCTGCTGATGGGATTGCGCCTGGCTGAAGGCGTCGATCCCGCGCGGATCGAGGCGCGCAGCTCCCTGAATTTCCTGGATACCATCGACCCCGCGATGCTGACCGCCTGCCTGGATGAAGGCTACCTGGAATGGCAGGGCCCACGCCTCGTCGCGACCTCCGAAGGGCGGGTCCGGCTCGATGCCTTGCTTCCGGTGTTGCTTCGGTAAGCCGGGACGGGTTACAAGGGGTCATGTTCCTGATGTGCTCCTCGCTGCGAATTACGCGCCCGGCCGGTTGATCCGCGCCGCGATGCCGTGGCGCGCCTCCGCGCCGGGTATCGCTCCGCCAACCGCGATCTCAGGAACTTCCCAAATGACCGATACCGTTTCCGTGCTTTTCACGGTCGAGGCCGAGGCTTCGCCGGGTCTCTTGCCCCGCCTTCTCCAGCCCTTCGCCAAGCGCGACCTCACCACCGATCACCTCGTCGCCAACCGGGTCGGCGACACCATGCGCGTCGAGCTCGGCATGGCGGAGATGCCGGCCGAGATGGTGCATCTCGTCGCCGGCAATCTGGGCCAGGTGATCGGCGTGATACGCGTGACCGAGCAGCGCCACACGAGGCTGCGCGCGGCGGCCTGAGCCCTTCGCTCCCGTCGCCTCGCCCATGTCCACGCCCGCCTTGCCGGATGAACTGCGTGCCATAAACTGCGCTTCCAGAAGCTTGGATTTGGGGAAGCGCATCATGAAAACATCCGTCACGAGTCTTTCGCGCCGCGCGATGCTGGCACTTCCGGCGCTGGCTGGCATGGGCGGCACCGCCTGGGCGCAGGATTTCCCGTCCAAGCCGCTGCGCATCATCGTCCCCTATACGCCCGGCGGCACGACCGACATCGCCGCACGCCTCGTCGCGGAGCCACTGGGCCGCGCCCTCGGCCAGCCCGTGGTGGTCGAGAACCGGCCGGGTGCGAACAGCATCGTCGGCGCCGGCGCCGCCGCGATCAGCCCGCCGGACGGCTATACGCTGCTGATGGTGCTGCCCGCCCATGCCGCGAACGCCACGCTCCAGGCCGGCAAGATGCCCTTCGACGCGATCACCAGCTTCGCGCCGGTCTCGCTCGTCGTGCAGGCGCCGTTGGTCATGGCCGGCAGCCCCCGCATGGCCGCGCGCACGCTGGCCGAGTTCCTCGAATACGCGCGCTCGCGCCCCGGTCAGGTGAATTACGGGTCGAGCGGCATCGGCGCGACGGCGCATCTGGCGATGGAGCAGCTTCAGCTCCTCGCCGGCGTGCAGATGACCCACATCCCCTATCGCGGCACGCAGCCCGCCCTGCAGGATCTGATGTCGGGCAATATCAGCCTGATGTTCGACACCTATTCGCCGCTCAAGGCGCAGTTCGAGGCTGGAACCATCAAGCCGCTCGGCATCGCCGCGGCCGAGCGCGCCGAATTCGCCCTCAACCTGCCGACGGTGGGCGAAAGCGGAATCGCGGCGCTCAACCCCTTCGTCGCCAGCTCCTGGTGCATGCTGCTGGCCCCGGCACGCACGCCGCAGCCCCTCGTAGACCGGATCTCCGCCGAGGTCGCAAAGCTCCTGCGTGAGCCGGCGATGGCCGCTCGCATGCAGGACCTCGGCTTCGTCCTCGAAGGCCGCACGCCGGTGGCGACGGGTCAATTCCTGCGCGAGGAAGTCGAGCGCTGGGGCAATGTGATCCGGACGGCGAACGTCACGGTGGAATAGGCATCGAGGGGCGCTGCCCCTCGCTACGCCGCCAGCCTGCGCAACTTCAGCTCGCCCGGCAGCGCGCTGCCCTGGCGCAACCCCGCCAGGAACTCCCGCGCCTCGATCGCGCCCATCACGGGGCCGACGAGCTCCAGGAACTTCTCGTCCAGCTCCTGGTCCGAGAGGGGCGCGTCCGGGTCGCCCTTCCGGGTTGGCTGGTGGCGGTACAGCTCGCGCCCGTCGCGCAGCTTGATCGTCACCTTGGCGCTGCGCGCGCCTGGGAAGGCCGCCTCGCATTCGGCATCCTCGCTGACGGTGATGCGCGGCATGATGGCGCGGATCGCCGGATCGACCAGCCGCTCGGGCGCGAAGGCGTCGAGGCGGACGCCGCCGTAGAGCATGATGCTGGCTACGGTGAACTGCACCGAGAAGCGCGCCTCCTGCTCCGTCACGATCGACGGCCGGTCGCACACGTTCTTCGTCGCCCCATAGCCGCCGACATGCAGCGAGACGACGTCATCGGGCGCGAAACCATGCTCGCGCTGCAGGTCGCGCGTGGCATCGAGTGCGGCGAAGATATGCCCGCAGCAGCCGTGGTTCTTGAAGGTCATCTGCGTGATGGTGAGCGGCTTGCCGATGGCGGCGATCGCCTTGTCCCACTTGCCGGTATCCTCGCTGGTCGCGGCGGCGAAACCGGCCGGGCCGTGCAGCACGTCGAGCGCGCCGGTCATGCCCTCGCGCGCGGCCATGGCGGCCAGCGCCCCGGCTTCGGCCGCATGCCCCGGATGCAGCGGCTTGCTCATGCCGTCGCCCCGGAAGGCCTGCTGCAAGCCGCCCGCCATGGTGGCGGCGGTGGCGATGGCGTGGGCGGTCCGCGTCTCGTCGCAATCGAGCAGCACCGCGACGGCGGCGGCCGCGCCGAAGGTGCCGACGGTGCCGGTGGTGTGCCAGAAGTCATAATGGCTCGGCTGCACCGCCTGGGCGATGCGGCACGACACCTCGTAGCCCGCCGCCATGGCGCGCAGCAGCGCGGCCATATCGGTCTGCTTCGTCTGCGCGGCGGCCAGCGCGGCGGAGATGGTCGGGCAGCCGGGATGGTAGACGCCCCAGCGCCAGATATCGTCGAATTCGACAGTATGGCTCGCCGTGCCGTTGATCAGCGCGGCATGGCGTAGCGAGCCGCGCGTGCCCTCCACATAGGAGACGGCGCGGCCGGGGCCGCGGCCTTCGGCCAGGGCACGGGCCATCAGCGTCGCCGGCGCCAGATGGCAGCCGGGCAGGAGGGACGCGAACCAGTCGATGAGCGCGCGGCGCGCGTGGTGCTCGACCTCGGCCGTCAGCGATGCCTGTCGCCAGGAGGCCGCGTGGTCGGCGAGGGCAAGCAGCGGGTTCATCGGTTGCTCCGGATCACTTCCTTGTTGATCACCATATCCATGTCGATCTCGCCCTTGAAGTGCCGGACGATGGAGTCGACGCAGGAAAGCCCCATGCGGCGCAGGCCCTGCTGCGTGGCGGCGGCCGAATGCGGCGTCATCACCACGTTCGGCGCCTTGAGCAGCGGGTTGTCCTGGCTCATCGGCTCGTCCCAGAAGACGTCCAGGCCGGCGGCGCCGATGTGGCCGTTGCCGAGTGCTGCCGCCAGCGGCGCCTCCTGCACCAGCGTACCGCGCGCGGTGTTGATGAAACGCGAGCCGGGCTTCATGCCGGCGAGGAATTCCGCATTCACCATGCCGCGGTTCTCGGCGTTGGAGGGGCAATGCATGGTGACCCAATCCGCCTGGGCCAGGCCCTCGGCCAGCGTCTTGGCGTAGCGGAAACCGGCGCCCTTCACCGTGTTCATCGGGACGTTGGGGTCGCAGACCAGCACGTCCATCCCGAAGGCGGCGGCGAGGCGCGAGACGCGGCCGCCGATCCGCCCGAAGCCCACCACCAGCAGCGTCATGCCCGAGAGGTCCCAGGTCACGGGCGCGTCGGTGTTGCTCCACTTCAGGGCGCGCGTGTTCGCGTCATAGGCCTGGGTGCCGCGCGCGATGTTGAGCATCAGCATCATGGCGTGCTCGGCCACGCTCAGCGCATTGGCATCGGCCGTGACGGTAAGGGGAATGCCGCGCTTGGTCAGCTCCGGCACGTCCACCTGATCGTAGCCGACGCCATGCCGCGCCACGATGGCGAGCTTGGGTGAAAAGCTGAGGAAGTCGGCATTGATCGGCGTGGCGCGCACGATGATGGCGTCGGCCGTGGCCATGGCGCGGGCCATGTTCTCGCGGCTGGTGTCATGCAGGGTCTCGACGGTGAAGCCGGGCTCGGCCTCCAGCGCGGCGGTGGCGTCGGGATGGAGGGAGCGCAGCAGGACGACGTGAGGCATTTTAATTCCTTTATTTACGATGAGGGGCGCTGCCCCTCAAACTCCCCGGCAAGAACCTCAGGTTCTTGCATCTCCGATGACTTGGGCCTTAGGCCAGATGGGCTTTTGGCCCTAGCAGATGCTCGCGCATCCGCGCTTGCAGGATCGCACCTTCGCGCGGCGGGAGGACGAGCGGCAGCGAGGCCGCGTCGATCTTCACCACGGCGAAAAACGGCCCTTCCTGGGCATAGACCGCGGCCTTCAGCGCCGGCACATCCGACGCCTCGGTGACCAGCATGATGCGGCGGATGCCCGCGCCTTCCGCCATCTTCACCAGGTCCGTACCGTGGCGCGTCGCTGTTTCCTGCATGCCGGTCTCGCCGTAATGCTCGTTGTCCTGCACCACGATGGAGAGGTTGCGCGGCTTCTGGTGCGCAATGGTGGCGAGGCTGCCGATGCCCATGAGCATCTCACCGTCGCCGGTCAGCACCAGCACCGTGCGGTCGGGCTGCGCCAGCGCAAGGCCGAGGCCGATCATCGCCGCCCCGCCCATTCCGCCCCAGAGCGGCAGGTTCTGCGGGCCGTCGTCCACGGCCGAAATATCCCAGGCGGGCGCGCCGAGGCCGGCGACGACGAGCATGCCGCCGCGATCCTCGAAGAGCACGCGCGTCAGGTCGCGCCGGTCGAGCTTGCCGGAGGCTCCGAGCTTCACCATGGCGTCAGTCCTTCCCGAAGGTCTTGGCGCCGAGCACGCGCTGGCCGATCAGCGTCGCGGTCGGGCGGAACGTGTTGTAGGCGAGCTTCAGCGTGGCCTCGGCGGTGGGGACCACATCGGCCGCATGGTCGGCGCGGTGGACGATGGTGCCCATGGCCTCCAGCACCTTCTGCGTCGCCTGGCCCATGGCGATCTGCGCCGGATTGAACTCGCCGAAATCGCCGCGCATAGTGATGATCATCGGCATCGGCGTGCGGTGGATGGACGACAGCGAGAGCATGTTGATGCAATTGCCCACGCCGGAGGATTGCATGAGCAGCACCGAGCGGTCACCGCCGAGCCAGGCGCCCTGCATGAGGGCCACGCCCTCCTCCTCGGTGGTCAGCGTCACGACGCGCAGCGTGTTGTCCGCGAGGCAGCGCTTGATGAGGCGCGAATGCCCGGCATCGGGCACCAGGGCCACCTGCCGCACATTATACTGCTTCAGCAGGTCGTAGAGGCCATCGGGCCAGTCCGCGGCCGCATCCGGCGCGCTCTCGATCGTAGTGCTATTCATGAACATCCTCCGTTGCCGCGAGTTTCAGCCCCATGCCCGGTTCTGACAACCCGGGAGGGTTGGTAGTGGGTCAGTTTGAATTGAGCTGAGAACGTTTCTATTGATGCTCTTGGCGCTCCGGGCGGCCAAGTGCCACAGTATAGGTATGCTAAATAAAGCTCTCCCGACCTCTGACGACCTTCGCCGTGATTACGAGGCGCACGTCGAAGGTGCGACCAAAGCCATGGCCGATGCATGTAAGGCCGCAGATGCCGCTTGGGCGGCCAGCGATAGCGAGGCGCGCGATCACTTTTTTGAATTAGAACAACAAGCTCTAACGGCATATGAAAATTGGCGGACGGCGTCTGCCAACATCGGGCAACGCCTGAAGGCGACCTGATCTCCATGGCAGAGAAGCGCATTCCTAGGCCCCGCGACCCCATCGCCCTGGCGAAGCTCATTGGCGACATCGCTACGGGGCAAATTATGGAAATCGCGGATGGCAAGATGACTGCGCGCGCTAAGATGGCAGGCAAGAAAGGCGGCCCAGCTCGCGCGAAATCTTTGACCCCAGCACAGCGATCCGAGATCGCCAGCATTGCGGCTACCGCGCGCTGGAAGAAGAGCTAGGCCGCCTCGGAATTATCATCGGTCCCTGCAATTTCAGCCATCCTGAGTTCCGCGACGTCATCGGTGAAGTCTTTAAAGAAATTCAACTGGGGATCTTCCGGGAATACTTTATTCATCCGGTCCACATCGCAGACCGCCCGATACACGTGGTGTGCAATCGCCTCTCGGCGCTGCCTGACAGACTTCTGCCGCAAACTCGGCGTACCGCCCCGGTCGGTGTCGAAATAATGTTTTATTGCGATATCGTTCTCGAACAGAGTGACGCTCTGTTTGGCGCGGTATGTGAATCCACTCACCTCATCGAGGCGCCTAGCTTGCCTGAGAGCGTGGGTAACCTGTTTACGCAGAAGCTGCTTTATATCTTGCGGACGTGGAGCTAGCCGCCGTCGAGCCGTTGCCCAATCGATAAAATCGTCGGGATTGCCAGAGACCTGCCTGGTTTCGGAACTCCACTCTTCCCAGAGCAGAACAACCTGTTCATTATAATCTGCCATTTTATCCTCTACAGATTGGTTGGAGCAAAATGCCCCCATCCATCTTTGAACTGCCAATCGAGCAGGTGATCTTTGCTGCTGGTTTGATATTTACGAAGCCAGCCATATTTTTTTGTTTTGTTTTGAATTTGCCCCACGACAATGGCAGGATTTATCTCAACACGCGCGGAAAAATTCAGCACATCACGTTCTGAAATAAACGGGCTTTTCCGTACGATAAATGACTCGAGAAGCTGACTTGGCACACAAAAATCCGCAGCGGCTTGATTGGCCTTGACTTCGCATTCCGGCAGGCCGTCGCTTCCCTCGAAGTCGGCCGAGAACTCATCAATCGGGGAAAATGTTTCCTCAAGTCCGTCCTGCCGAAGGACGTGCTCAATTTCGTGGCGGATAACGAAACAAAAATTATCGTACCTGTCTAAACGAAGCGTCATTCCGATGACTGGCTGTCGGTCGATCCACACGCACACACCATCGATTTTAGACCCAGGCAACGCCTCGACCAGAACAAGCCGCACTCCACACTTTAAAAGAATAGAAGGAATGCGGTGCAAATCATCTTTGTCTAGCATGTGCGCCCGAATTGTATCGAGACTGTCACGAAGCATTTTTTCAGAATATGGAGGCGCACTGGCGCCCTCGGCAATCTTACGGACCCGATGAAGCCATGTATATTGAATAGGCGTCGTCTTATCATATGCTGTTTTTTTTGCTGCATGCGGCAGGAGCGGCGCATCGCTAACAAAAGGAATGTCAGACACACTATTTTTCTCGAAAAAACGCAACATCTGTAAGTCTAAAAGACCGGGTTCTGCGTCTTCTATCCACCCACGCTTGATCATCTCACGGACAGGGAACGCAGATAGCCAAGAAGCCCGAGTCCTAACGCCGGGATCTGCCTTGCGGGCTTTCTGTAGGTCATATATTTTCTGCAGATTCATGAAAAATTCGGGCGACATATCAAACGCCTCGCCAAGCGCAACGGCTGAATCTGGCGTAACGTCGTTTGTGCCTTTGATCAGCCGATTAAGTTGGCTAACATCAATGCCAAGAATGTAAGCGAGGTCCGCCTGCGCCCAATTACGCGCCTCCAACTCCTCGGCAATGAAAGTGCCGGGGTGATCCACCGGCGGCGGCGTGGTCTTTGCCATCAGTGATAATCCTCAATCGCCAGTATCGTAACAGTCTGCGGTTCGGTTTCTTCGTTTAGATCGAAAACCATCCGGTATTGGTCACTCAGCCGAATTGACCGCTTGCCGGCGCGGTCCACCTGCAATCTTTCATAATGCAGACTCTTCCAGTTCCGCAGGGAGCGGTCATCGATCGATGACCTCAAAACCGTCAACTTCCGACGAGCCGACTTGATCACACCGATGGAGAGTCGGGTGGTCCCAGCTTCGTCGGTTTCTATTAGCGCAAGCTCATCGTCCGAAAATACGATCTTCATCGGAGACCTACATAGATCGGCCGTAATAGCGCCGCAAGGCAAAATTGACCGATTCAGTCAAAATGACCTTTATGCTTGACTTGGCCGACGGCAACTGTAGGGCTTAGGGATGAACAAGCTATCCAGTGGTGCTCGTTCCCGGATGCTCGGCATGATGATTGAAGGCATGTCGATCGGTGCGATCTCGCGAGTGACGGGGGCCAGTAAGAATACCATCGCCAAGCTGCTAGCGGACGCTGGGGAAGCGTTCAGCGATTATCAGGACCGCACCATGCGCGGCCTGACCTGCAAGCATATCCAGGTCGATGAAACCTGGTCCTTCGTTTATCCGAAACAAAGGAACGTTGCGGGGACCAAGGCTGCCCTGAAAGGGGCCGCCGACGTGTGGGCGTGGACCGCTATCGACGCAGATACGAAGTTGATCCCGAGCTGGTTCCTCGGCGCCCGTGACATTGCCGCAGCCCAGCATTTCATTGGCGACTTGGCACTGCGTCTAGCAAACCGCGTGCAGCTAACCAGCGACGGCCACAAGCCCTGTTTGCAGGCTGTGGAACAGCCTTTCGAAGCCGATATCGACTACGCGATGCTGGTGAAGATCTATGGCGAGCAGAGCGGGGCTAAGGGGCGCTACAGCGCCGGCGAATGCATAGGCGCCGGACAACGGCGTGTGGAAGGCCGACCTGATCCTACGCATATTATCACCAGCTCCGCTGAGCGTGCGAACGTCTCAATGCGGATGGGCACGCGGCGCTTCACCGGTCCGGCCAACGCTTTCTCCAAGAAGGCCGAGAATTGCCCCCACGCCCTCGCCATCTACTTCATGCATTACAACTTCGCCCGCATTCATCAGACCCTCCGCTGCACGCCAGCGATGGCAGCGGGCGTGAGCGCAAAGCTTTGGGGATTGTCGGATATGGTGGTCGTTCTGGAAGAATGGGAAAAGAGCCAAGCTCAAGCTTTAAACTGACCCACTACCCGCGCAAACTTCATTGCGTCGCGCGGCGGGCCGGACGATCCTGCGGGGATGGCGTTTCGGCATGTCATCGGCGGCACGAGCTACCTCTTCGAGGACCTGCGCACCCTGTTGGCGCGGGCCACGCCCTTCCGCTCGGGCGATGCCCTGGCCGGCGTGGCGGCGACCAGCGCGGCCGAGCGCGTGGCGGCGCAGAAGGCGCTCGCGGACCTGCCGCTCCGGCACTTCCTCAACGAAGCGGTGATCCCCTACGAGACCGACGACGTCACCCGGCTGATCCTGGACAGCCACGAGCTACCGGCCTTCGCGGCGGTCTCGCACCTGACGGTCGGCGGCTTCCGCGACTGGCTGCTGGCCGCCGAACCCGCCGACCTCGTGCCGATCCGCCGTGGCCTGACGCCCGAGATGGTGGCCGCCGTCTCCAAGATCATGCGCGTTTCGGACCTCATCGCCGTCGCGGCCAAGTGTCGCGTGGTCACGCGCTTCCGCAACACGATTGGGCTGCCGGGCACGCTCTCCATCCGCCTCCAGCCCAACCACCCGACCGACGATGCGCGCGGCGTCGCGGCCTCGGTGCTGGACGGGCTGCTGCTCGGAGCCGGCGATGCGGTGATCGGCATCAACCCCGCCACCGACAATATCGAGGCGGTGCTGCGGCTGCTGGACATGCTGGACAATGTCCGCACGCGTTTCGCCATCCCCACACAGAGCTGCGTGCTCTGTCACGTCACCACCGCGATGCTGGCGATAGAGCGCGGCGCGCCGGTCGACCTGGTGTTCCAGTCCATCGGCGGCACGCAAGGGGTGAACGAGAGTTTCGGCGTCACGCTCGCCATGCTGCGCGAGGCGGAGGACGCGGCGCTGGCGCTGAAGCGCGGCACCGTCGGCCAGGACGTCATGTATTTCGAGACCGGCCAGGGCAGCGCGCTTTCCGCCGAGGCGCATCACGGCGTGGACCAGCAGACCATCGAGGCCCGGGCCTATGGCGTGGCGCGCGCCTATGCGCCGCTGCTGGTCAATTCCGTCGTCGGCTTCATCGGGCCGGAATACCTTTTCGACGGCAAGCAGATCCTCCGCGCAGGGCTCGAGGACCACTTCTGCGGCAAGCTGCTCGGCCTGCCGATGGGGGTGGACATTTGCTACACGAACCACGCCGAGGCGGACCAGGACGACATGGACACGCTGCTGACCTGCCTCGCGGTCGCCGGCGTCACCTACATCATGGGCGTGCCGGGCGCTGACGACGTGATGCTGGCCTACCAGTCCACCTCCTTCCACGACGGCCTCTACGCGCGCGCCGCCCTGGGCAAGACGCCCGCGCCGGAGTTCGCGGAGTGGCTGGAGCGCATGGGGATCGGCAAGGGCGATGCGATTCCGGCGGCGATGTCGCCCGCGCTGATCGGGCTGGAATGACGGCGCCCACGATCTGGCGCGACCTTCGCCGCTTCACGCAGGCGCGCGTCGGCATCGGTCGGGCCGGAAATGCCGTGCCGACCTCCGCGCATTTGGATTTCCAGGAGGCGCATGCCGCCGCCCGTGATGCCGTCTGGTCCGCGCTCGATGTCGCGGCGCTGCGCGCGGAACTCGGCGAGATCCCGGTGCTGCACAGCGAGGCGGAGGACCGGAAGACCTACCTCCTCCGCCCCGACCTCGGCCGCCGCCTGCGTGCCGCCGACCGCACGAGCCTGCCGCGCACCGGCGGCACGGTGATCGTCATCGCCGACGGGCTCTGCGCCAACGGTGTGCAGGCCCAGGCCGCGCCGCTCATCCGCGCGCTGAGCGCGGAATGGCCCGTCGTCATCGTCGAACAGGCCCGCGTGGCGATCGGCGACGATATCGGCGAGGCGATGGGCGCGCAGGCCGTGGTGGTGCTGATCGGCGAGCGGCCGGGCCTCTCCGCGCAGGACAGCCTGGGCGCCTACATCACCTGGCAGCCGCGCCGCGGCCGCAGCGATGCCGAGCGCAACTGCATCAGCAACATCCGCCCCGGCGGCCTCAGCCATGCCGATGCCGCGGCGAAGATCCACTGGCTGCTGCACGGAGCAAAAGCCCTCGGTGCCACAGGCGTTTCGCTGAAGGACGAGATGGTTTCGGGCGGGCTGGCGCTGCCTTAATCAATCGCGGTAGCGTCCCGGCAAATAAACCGAGGATCCCAAGAAAATGCGCTGGATAGCCATGCTGTCGGCCGTGCTGCTGTCGTCGCAGCCCGCTTTTGCCCAGGACGCCTACCCCAACCGCGCCGTCCAGCTCATCGTCCCCTTCCCGCCCGGTGGCAACACCGACCTCATGGCCCGTGCGCTCCAGGCCGAACTTTCCAAGGCGCTCGGCCAGCAGGTGGTCGCGGTGAATCGCGGCGGGGCGGCGGGCGCCATCGGCGTTGCCGAGATCGCGCGCTCGCGGCCCGACGGCTACACCATCGGCATCTCGCCCAACAATGCGGTGACGACGCAGCCTTACCTGCAGAACGTGAACTACACGGCCGAGAGCCTGCGCTACCTCTGCCTGGTCTACGACAATCCGCAGGTGCTGATCCTCGGCCGCAACACGCCCTTCAACGACTTCGCCGGCATGCTCGCGCTGGCCCGCACCGGGCCGGAGGCACTGATCTACGGTGCGCCGGGCGTGGGCAGCACGCAGCATATCCTGACGGTGCAGCTGCTCCGTGCCGCGGGGGTGACCGGGCTCTACGTGCCCTTCACCGGAGCCGGCCCGCTGTCCCAGGCGGCGATGGCCGGACAGGTCATGGTCTTCGTCGAGGCGGCCTCGATCCCCGCCGCCACCGGCCTCGGCATCCTCGCGGTGCTGGGCACGCAGCGCATGGCGGCGCTGCCGAACGTCCCGAGCACGGCCGAGCTCGGCTACCCCATGCAGGGCAACACCTATGGCGGTCTGATCGCCCCCGCCGGCCTGCCGGACGCCATCGCCGAGACGATCGAGCGCGCCTGCCAGACGGCGGTGACCAGTGAGGGCTTCCGCGTCATCGCCGAGCGGCTGAACGCGGTGCCGAGTTTCCAGCCCGGCGCCGCCTTCCGCGAGCGGTTCGTGGCCGAGAGCGTGACGAACCGCGCCCTGCTGCAGGAACTCGGCATCGCGCGCCAGTAAGCGGACTCAGATTGCCCTTTCGCGCGGCGCCGTTCCGCGCGAAAGGGTGCCGATGGCACGCATCACCATCAACCCGGCCGACCTGGAGGAAGACTTCCTCCGTGCGTCGGGCCCTGGCGGCCAGAACGTCAACAAGGTCGAGACCGCGGTCCAGCTGCGGTTCCACGCCTATCGCGCCGAACTGTCCGAGCGCGTCTTTGCCCGGCTCAAGACCCTCTCCGGCCGGCGCATGACCAAGGACGGCGTGGTCATCATCATGGCGCAGCAGCACCGCACCCGCGAGCGCAACCGCGAGGATGCCCTGGCGCGGCTGACCGAGCTGGTGGAGGAGGCCGCGAAGCCGCCCCCGCCCATGCGGCGCAAGACCAAGCCCACCAAGGGCTCGCAGACCCGCCGCATGGACAGCAAGACCAAGCACGGCGCGACCAAGAAACTGCGCTCCGGCCCGGTGAGCGATTGAAATGGTCCAGCGTGCCTGTTGGTTCTTACCGGCGTCCACTGAGAGCGAGGCGAGAGATGCACCGTAGAAGTCATGTGGCCAGCGGTCGCGCCCTGCTGGCGACACAGGTCGTCGGCCAGGGTCATCCTGTCGTGTTCCTCCACGCCAATGTCTGCGACAGCCGGATGTTGCGGGCCCAGCTGGAGGCTGTCGGCATCGGCAATATGGCGATCGCTTATGACCGCCGAGGCTTCGGTGAGACGCGATTCGAGAAGGAGGACTTCTCACCCGTTGCCGATCTGATGGCGGTGATGGACGCCATGGCGACGGGCAAGCCCGTAATCCTGGTCGGGTGCTCCCGGGGCGGGAAGATCGCCATCGACGCCGCTCTTCTGCACCCATCGCGCATCGTTGGCCTGGTTCTCGTCGCGCCAAGCGTGGGTGGTGCGCCCAAGCCCGTATATTCGCCTGCGATCAAGGAAATGCTGGCCCAGCAGAAGGCCGCCGAAGATGCGGGTGAGCTGGACCAGGTGAACGCCATCAAGGCACGCCTCTGGCTGGACGGCCCCCTGGCGCCGGAAGGCCGGGTTACGGGCCAGGCCCGCCAATTGTTCCTCGACATGAACGGCATCGCCCTCCGGTCCCCGCCAGCCGGATCGAGCCTCGACGTCACGCCCGCCTTCAGCCGCCTGGCTGAGATCGGCGTGCCGTCGCTCGTGGTGTGGGGCGACCTCGATTTCCCGCACATCCAGGACCGGAGCCGGCATATCGCGAAGGAGATGCCGAATGCGACAGGCTGCGAACTGGCCGGCACCGCCCACCTGCCAAGCCTGGAGCAGCCTGCGGCCGTCACCGGCCTTCTCCTATCCTTTATGGAGCGCCTGCTCGGTCGTCATTCCCCCTTAGCGTGACGCCTTGCCGCCAGCGGCGAGCAGCTGACGCCGGCGAACTCGATCGAACTTGGCGCCACGCCGTTCACGCGGATGCCGTCGGGCGCGAACATCGCGGCCTGACTCCGGGGTGTAGGTTGATCAGCAGCGCCTTCACGGCGGCACAGGCCGGCCCGCCCGTCGAGGAGCCGTAGCCCGCGGCGGGGCTGGCGCGGAAGGTGGACCACATCATGCTGGGCCAACAGCCGGCGAGGGGTTCCTGCCAGGCCGGGGCCATGGCTAAATACGGCCCATCGAGGGAGAGAAACCGATGGCTGGCGTGTATTGGTACGATGGCGTGTGGTCCACCGAGGAGCCGAAGCTGCTCGGACCGATGGACAATGCCTTCTGGCAGGGTTCGGTGATCTTCGACGGTGCGCGCTCCATCGCCGGCTGGGCACCCGACCTCGACCAGCATTGCGCCCGCGCCGTGCGCTCCGCCATCGTCATGGCGATGAAGCCCACCAAGACCGCCGAGGAAATCGAGGCACTGGCGCGCGAGGGCATCCGCCGCATGGGCCCCGGCAACACGCTCTATGTCCGTCCCATGTTCTTCGTCCGTGACTCCATCGGCTCCTCCCAGCCCGATCCGGACAGCACGGAATTCCTCATCGCGGTCTATGAAGCGCCGCTGCCGGGCTTCAACGGCTTCACCGCGATGATGGCGCCCTACCGCCGCCCCGCGCCGGACATGGCGCCGACCGACGCCAAGGCCTCCTGCCTCTACCCGAACAGCCAACGCGCCGCGGCCTGGGCGCGGGCGCATGGGTCCGACAATGCCGTGCTTTGCGACATCGCAGGGAATGTCGCTGAATTCGCCACCTCCAACATCTGGTTCGCCAAGGACGGCGTGGTGGTGACGCCGGCGCCGAACCACACCTTCCTCGCCGGCATCACGCGCCGCCGAATCATGGGCTTGCTGCGCGAGGCCGGCGTGACGGTCGAGGAGCGCACCGTGCGTCCGGACGAGCTCGAGACGGCGGATGAGATCTTCTCCACCGGCAATTTCGCCAAGGTGCAGCCGGTGAACCGCTACAACGGCCGCGACCTGCAGCCCGGTCCCTTCGCGAAGAAGGC
>JAQGHY010000264.1 GCA_028291455.1 Rubritepida sp.
CTTTCCGGCCTGCGCGATGGCGCGGGCAGCGATGTCGCCCTGCGTTTCGCGCAGCAGCCCGATGTATGGCTCGAGCGCCTACTGGGCGATCGCCCCCGCCGCGCCCTGCTCCGCCGCTGCTACATGAACCCCGCGGGCACCTTGGATGATGAGGCTGGATCGCGCTTCCGATTTTCGGAGTTCCGGTGGGCCTTCATGGCCGCTGGCTTTGAGGTGATAGACTGCCCGAAGCTGACGCGGCTGAAGAACGCAGCCGACGTTCGCATCGCGCTGGATGCGATGGAAGCGATGCTGTCGCCTACGCACTACGACGAATTCACGTTGCTTTCGACAGATTCGGATTTCGTGCCGCTGCTTCTGCGCCTGCGTGCGGCAGACCGGCGAACCCGGCTGGTAGCCCATCCCGATGTAGGCCGCATCGTGCGTTCGGCCGCCGATGAGGTCATCGGGCTCGACGTCATGGCGGCTTGGCTGGGATGGCAGGCCTCCCCGGAGCCGGGGCAGGTTTTCGGTCCTGAAAGCTCGGTGGATCTGCTCGGTGTCGTGCGGGACATCATGATGGAGGCACAGGACCCGGTGCACGTGCCGCATCTCGGCCAGATGCTGCGCAACCGGACTGGACAGACGTTACGCAGCAGCGACTTCGCCGGGCTCGGATCGCTGGACGCAATGCTCGAAGCCGCCGGCGGTTTCATTCGCCGCGACGGCCCCGGGGGTGGGCATGTCTTGCGGCCGGATTGGGTCGATCAGCTCCCGCTGGCCTGAAGGACTTCTTCCACCGTCAGTGATGCGAGCGGCGCATGACGTAGGGTGCGCGCCGCCGGCCCTCGAGGAGCGCAAAGCACCGGGTCGCTTTCATCACCAAAGAGGGAAAGCGTCGGGCAGCCTGTGGCTGCCGCCAGATGCGTCGGCCCGCTGTCATTGCCGATGGCATGGCAGGCACGACGAGCGATGGCCCCCAACTCGCGCAAATTCGTACGGCCGGTCAGGTCTAGCGCCTGCGGAGCAATGGCCCGGATGGCGGCTGCCAGGGGGGCCTCCGCCGCGATACCGCAGATGACCGAGGGCATGTCGAGCCGCGCGGCCAAAGCACCGAAGCGTTCGGCCGGCCAGCGCTTGCCGGGGCGCAAGGCAGAGGCGCCTGGAAGCAACAAGGCGAAACGCGAGGGCAAGCCAAACTCCGTCACATCCGCATCCAGCCAGGCGAGTTCCGGAAGTGGAAAGTCGGCAATGCCCGCGGCTCGAAGCTGGCCCAGTTGGCGGTCCGCCGTGTGCAAAAAATCCCGCCTCGGATCCGTATCGGGATGGGAGGCGCCGCGGGCAACGCCGGACCATTCTGCCCGACTGCCGACGAACAGGCGATATCGTGAGGAACGAGCGGAGGTCTGGAGATCGTACACCCGGCTGAACCCTGCCCCCCTCAGCTTGATCGCAAGGCGCGCGACGGCGGGCACATTCAGCCAGCCCGGGCGGCCGTCAGTCCAGATGCGATCAAACCAGGGGCTGGCGGAAGCAAGTCCCGCGAAAGGAGCTGTCGTTAGCAGGGTGATTTCGGCCTGCGGGTGATGCGCGCGAATGGCAGCGAAAGGACCGAACGCCTGAACGAAATCGCCCAGCGCGGCGAGTTTCACGACGAGGATGCGCTCAGCCGGTTTCAAAGCAGTTCCCGGTATACGGCCAATGTCGCTGCCTGCATGGCGTCCATCGTCGGAACTTTTGCGCGAGCGGCCTCTCCGATCCGCACACGATCCTCGGCCGGCATGGCCAATACTCTGCGGATCAAGGCGGCCAACATTCCTGCGTCGCCGGGAGGGGTGAGCCATCCGGTTACCCCGTCCTGCACCGTCTCGCGCGGGCCGCCGAGGTCGGCGGCAATCACCGGCCGGGCCATGGCCTGGGCCTCGGTCACGGTTCTGCCGAAAGCCTCCGGTTCCGTACTGGCATGGATCACGAGGTCGGCAGCCAGCATGGCCGCGGGCATGTCAGATACATGGCCTGCGAAGCGCAGCCGATCGGCGACGCCGTGCGCGGCAGCGAGAGCCCACATTTCCTGGACGTAGCGTTCACGCCCGCGCATGTCGCCGGCTAGCACGGCGACGACCTCCGGAAGGTCGCGCAGGGCCTCAATCAGCACGGCCTGCCCCTTCCAGCGCGTCAGCCGCGCGGGCAGTAGCACCGTGGGCGCCCCTTCCCGGAGCGACCATGCTTTGCGGAAGCCAGCCACGCGATCTGGATCGACGGACGCTGGATCGAAGCGCCTCGGATCCACACCGCGAAGGATCACACGGATCTCGCCAGCGACCGCGCCATGTGTCGCCTTGATGTGGTCGGCAATATGACGGCTGATCGCGATCACACGGTCGCCTCGGGCCATGATGGAATTGTACAGGCGCTTGCCGGGCCAACCCTCGCCGTAGGTGCCGTGATAGGTGGTGACGAAGGGTATGCCGCGGCGTCGTGCCGCAAACAATGCGGACCAAGCCGGGGCGCGGGAACGTGCGTGGATGAGCCCGACATCCTCCAGGCGGGCAAGCTCGGCGAGATGGGCGGCGTTGCGCCAGATGCCAAAAGGCGACTTGGTGGCGAGCGGCAAGGTGATGTGCCGGGCGCCCAAAGCCTCGAGTTCCGCAACCAGCCGCCCCCCGGCGGAGGCGACAATCGCCCGATAGCCCGCCGCCTGGATCGCCTCGGCGATCTCCAGCGTCCCGCGTTCGACCCCACCGGAATCCAGCGCTGGCAAGACCTGCAGGATGGCAAGGGAACGCGACATGTGGGCTGTTGCTAGTCCGGGCCATGGACGACGGCAACCATGCATGCCATGCGAATGGCATGCAGGAACGGCTCGGCACCCTCGGCAATACCCCGCTCGCTTACCGCATGTTGGACGGCCGCGGGCCGGGCGTTGTCTTCCTGGGCGGATTTCATAGCGATATGGCCGGCAGCAAGGCGGCCTATCTGGCCGATTGGTGTGCCGCCCGTGGCCGCGCCTATCTCCGCTTCGACTATAGCGGCCACGGGAGTTCCGGCGGCCGGTTCGAGGATGGCACCATCGGCCAATGGGCAGCCGATGCCGAGGCGGCGCTGACAACATTGACGGAAGGCCCCCAGATTCTCATCGGCTCGTCCATGGGCGGATGGATCTCACTCCTGCTAGCATTGCGGCATCCGGGTCGCATCGCTGGCCTGATCGGCATCGCGGCCGCGCCGGATTTCACGGAAGACCTCATGTGGGCGCGATTTCCAGAGACCGTCCGCGAGGAGATCCAGCGCGATGGGATCTGGCGCCGGCCCAGCGCCTATGGCGAGGCCTATCCGATCACGCTCGCCCTCATCGAGGATGGCCGCCGTCATCTCGTGCTTCGCACGCCCATCGCCCTCGATGCTCCTGTGCGGCTGTTGCACGGGCAGGCGGACGCGGATGTCCCCTGGCAGCATAGCCTTCGCATCGCCGAATGCCTCACCGGGCAGGATGTCGTAGTGACGTTAGTGAAGGGTGGCGACCATCGCCTGTCGACGCCCGAGAATCTAGCGCTACTCGGTCGTACGCTGGGCACGCTCCTCGGCGAGGATGGCACGTAACCCTTCCCGATAGCTGGGATAGGCCCAATCGATGCCGAGCGCCGTCTTAGTCCGCGTATTCGCGATGCGGCGGTTCTCTGACCAGAAGCTGCGGCCCATCTCGCTCATTTGCTCCCAGGCCTCGGCAAAGGGTGCCTCGGGTGGAGGCGCTGTACCCATGAGGCGGGCCGCCTCGCAGGCTACATCCGCCGATTCGGCAGGCTCGTCGTCGACCAGATGGAGCACGCGAATCCCAGGAGTCGACTTCGCCATGGCAGCCAGGACGGCGCGGGCGATATCATCACGGTGGATGCGGCCGAAGGCGTGACCGGGCTTGCGCACCTGCCGCGCGGTGCCGGCCCGCACGTCATCCATGGCGCTACGGCCCAGGCCGTAGATCCCAGCGGTGCGGAAGAGGTCGACAGCCGTGGTTCCACCAAATGCCGACCATTGCTGTTCGGCTTCCAGGCGCCGGCGGCTCCGCTCCTGGCCCGGCGCCGGAGCGGTACGCTCCTCCACCCAGGCGCCACCGCGGTCACCATAGACACCTGTGGTCGAGAGGTAGCCGACCCAGTGCAGGGATGCGGATTTTAGGGCCTGAGCATGTGCGGCCCAGACGGGATCGCCCTTCGCGTCGGGCGGAGCAGTTACGAGGAGGTGCGTAGCCAGAGCATATGGTGCGACATCATCGAAGCTGACCAACTCCATTCCGGTGGGTTTTGGGCTGCCTTTCAGGTTTCGCGTGGTTCCAATGACCCTTGCACCGGCCATTGCCGAGAGTGCTGCGATCGCCGAGCCACTATAGCCAAGGCCGACCACCAGTAGCGTCTTGTTCTCCATCATAGGCTCAATGTGGGTCGCTATTGCCGATGCGCCAGCAGCACAACGACCCTTCAGGCTCTCAATCGTGTTCGAGAACTGAGGTGGGGCTAAGCCTCTGAAGAAAAACGCAGGCATGGCATAATTTCGGTTGACCGATTCGGGAGAACCTTCCTAGAACAAATTCTGAGTTTCCGGTTTGTTCACGCTGGATACAGGGAAGCCGAAAGTTTCCCACTTTGGAGAGGTTAGATTCGATGCTCACCCGCAAGCAGCACGAGTTGTTGATGTTTATTAACCAACATCTTGAGGAAACAGGCTTCTCGCCTTCCTTTGATGAAATGAAGGCTGCCCTCGACCTCAAGTCCAAGTCAGGAATACACCGCCTCATAACCGCCTTGGAAGAGCGCGGCTTCCTGCGGCGGCGGGCCCATCGCGCCCGTGCCCTGGAGATTATGCGCCTGCCTGGCAGTGCCGTGCCGCCACGCATGGAAGCTCCTGAGAGCTCAGCGCAAAATGTGGTGCAGGGCAACTTCGGCAGATCCCCGCGGCAGGACAAACCCAACGCCATCACACTGCCGCTCTTCGGACGGATTGCAGCTGGTAGTCCCATCGAGGCTCTGCGCGACCAGGGTCAAGGCATCGACGTTCCCATGAGCATGCTCAGCGCCGGCGAGCACTATGCTCTGGAGGTCGCCGGGGATTCCATGATCGAGGCCGGAATTCTCGACGGGGACACCGTCCTCATCCGCCGTGGCGACGCCGCCGAGAATGGCGATATCGTCGTGGCGCTGGTCGACGAGAATGAGGTGACGCTGAAGCGCCTGCGGCGTCGGGGCAATTCCATTGCGTTGGAACCCGCCAACCGCAATCACGAGATCAGAATATTCGGTCCAGATCGGGTCCAAGTGCAGGGGAAGTTGATCGGCTTGATCAGGAACTACTGAGCGGACGCCTGGCGTCTTACTTGGACGTCAGGCTCTTCCAGTCCTCGGCTGCCAAATTTCCAATCAGCCGGGAAAGATCACCCTGAACCTTGCTGAAGTTGCTGCTGCGCTGGATGTTCAACTCATCCATGTAGAGCGGGCGGGCGATCTCCATCTGGATGACGTGAATGCCTTCGCGCGGGCGCCCATAATGACGGGTGATATAGCCCCCCGCATAGGGATCGTTACGGCGCACCCGATAACCAAGTGCCTGAAGGTTGCTCTCCATAGCCCGCGTTACCCGCGGCGCGCATGCGGTCCCATGCACGTCCCCGAGCACGATGTCCGGTGGGTCCAACGCCTGGGCAGGATGGGCGGGCATCGAGTGACAATCCACGAGCAGGCAGGTTCCGAAACGCTCTCGAGTCTCGGTGATCAGCGCTGCAAGGGCTGCGTGATAAGGCTCCCAACAGGAGCGCACACGCCGCTCCGCTTCCCAGAAGGAGAGCCGGTGCCGGTAAATGGCCTCTCCCGTTGCTACGACCCGAGCGATTGTGCCGAGCCCTGCCCCCACACGTGGACTGGCACTGTTCACCCAACTCGGAAGCGGTGTGTCGAACATGCCGGGGTCGAGTTCCCAAGGCTCGCGGTTCGCATCGCACCAGGCCCGGGGAAACCGCGCAGCCAGAAGCGGTGCTCCGAGCGAGGGCGCGGCGGCGAAGAGTTCCTCGACGAAGGCGTCTTCGCTGCGACGGATACCGACGGCGTCCAATCGGGTCGAAGCCAGAAAATCTTCAGGATAATCGCGGCCTGAATGCGGCGATGCGAAGACGAGCGGGCTCGTCTGGCGCTCGGGGCGCGCCAGATTGAAGGCAGGGCAGTGAGTGGCTTGATCATCCATCAGCGAAGATCAGTAGGCCACGATAGCCCGGCTGTGTCACTCAGCAGCGTTCGGCATGTGACCAAGGCCGGACTTATATTTTTCCTGGGCCTCTTCGGGCAGATAGGCGGCTTCCAGCGCACGGATTTCGTTGAAACCGGCGAAGGCATGCAGGTTGCCCAGACGGTGCTGCCTGAACCGTGCATCGATCCCGGACTCCGCAAGCGGACCTTCAGAACGTAGCTGCGCGGCCAGATCGGCCATCGCCATGATGGAGTGCCGAAGCAACGCGCCGGGCAGAATACAAAGCGAAATGCCTAGTTCCGCCATCTGCTCGGCGGAAAGCCGGGGGGAGATCCCCGTCATATTGTAAAAGATGCGCCCTCGCACCTCACGGGTGATGCGCGCGAGTTCCTCCTCGCTCGCCGGCCCTTCGACGAAAGCGAGGTCGGCACCTGCATCGAGGAAGGCATTCGCCCGCCAGATCGCCTCTTCCATTGAGCCGCCATGCGCGCCGCGGCTGTCCGTGCGCGCGACGATCACGAAGCTGGGATCGAGTGCTGACCGCGTATCGCTTGCGGCACGGATCTTCGCCACGGCCTCGGCGCGCCCAATGACCTCCCGTCCCGCGACATGACCGCAGCGCTTAGGCGCAACCTGATCCTCAATGTGGATGCCGGCCACGCCGGAGCGGATGAACTCCTCGACGCAACGGACCGTGTTGATCGCGTTGCCGTGTCCCGTATCAGCATCTGCAATCACTG
Organism: Rubritepida sp.; assembly: GCA_028291455.1. Classification (GTDB taxonomy): domain Bacteria; phylum Pseudomonadota; class Alphaproteobacteria; order Acetobacterales; family Acetobacteraceae; genus Roseococcus. The sequence continues at coordinate 6,948 of JAQGHY010000264.1, forward strand.
GAACGCGAACAGCAGAGGCGATGTTCTTGGCGTTCAGCACCATCTCAGTAAGAGTCGCCAAGCCGGCATCCGGAAGGCCGAGCATGCCGAGCGAGGTGCCGTAGCCGGACATGTAGACGGATTCAAACCCGGCATCCTCCAGCAGCCGCGCCGAGAGGGCATTGTAGCAGCCCGGCATAATCAGGGGCTTATGGGCATCCAGGAGGGCACGCAGCCGCTCCCCCGGTCGACCGATTTGAGCTTGACCTAGTCTCATGGCGCTTCATCCCTAGCCCTCGCTGCCCTCATCCAATGTGCGAGCCTTGCGACAACAACAATAAGGGAGACACGCGATGCCGGATGGATCAAGCGTGGGCACCAGCGCCGACCAGGGGGTTCCGCGCAGACCAAGTGTCGGCGTCGTGGATCCAACTGCGTTAGGTCGGCGGTGGGTAGGCCGCGGGAGGACAGACGTCCCTGATTTGATCCAGTGGGCACACGTAGCGATTGTAGTGAGCGCATCTTCGCCTAGCAGCCGCCGCGCCGGGAAAGAACGGGGCGCGCAGTGGCCCTTGCCAACTTCACGCTACCACATCGCATACCGCAACTGGGCGCTTCCCCTATTTGGCTGGGCGGATTCCCCTATCGACGGTCCAGATTCCGCAGGGAGAGCGCGACAACGCACCCATACACCGCCCGAGTCGACCTACCTTGGACCCCGATGCGGGAGGCAGATGGCCATTGCCACAGTCAAGGCTACCTACTCACAACTTTTTGCTGTCAAAGATGGTGGCTGGTGTTTTGCGTAGAAACCAAATGGCGCGCCCTGGTGGAATCGAACCACCGACCTGAAGCTTAGAAGGCTTCTGCTCTATCCAACTGAGCTAAGGGCGCAAATCTGGATTAGTGGGTCCAGTTATCCGCACGGTTCGTACGGAAATTGTCCGCATAAACCTTTGGCTTGATGGGCTTGGCCCGCGGCGGCTCCTCAACGTCGAAGGAGATGCCCCGAACCAGCGCATACGCGACGGCAGCCTCGCGCGTGGGAAAGCGCAGGAAAACCTGATTCCGCGTATCTCCTGAACCAGGCCAACCCGTCAGCGGGTCCAGGCGCTGTCGCTCGGCGGGTGCAAATTCCAAAACCCATTCCAGAGTATTCGCTCTACCCGCCTGCATCGCGGAGCGGGGGGGGCGATGGATGCGAGCCTGCGGCTTCAAGGTGCTCATGAAAGATATCCCCGTCACACGTCGATAAATGCTGTCAGCAAACGGCGCGGGCAGCATTACCCTAGTCGCTACGGTGCAGACTACCCGTCGATTGGTCCCACGCGAAGAGCGTGGCATCAATGCGCCTGTCGGCGACCGGCATCCCACGCAGCCTTTGACAAGGCAACAACCAATTCCTCTACCATCCGGCACGTCATTGAAGCGCATCGATCACGGCTCGGGCGGCGTCTGCCGTCCCCGCTGTCCCGCCGATATCGGCCGTCCGCAAGCCGCCCAAGAAGGCTTGATCCACGGCCAGCCGAATCTCCTCCGCGGCATCCGCCAGACGCTGACCCGCCCCACGCATCGCAAGCCAGTCGAGCATCATGGCGGCGGAGAGGATCGTTGCCGTCGGATTCGCCCGGCCCTGCCCCGCGATGTCGGGCGCCGTACCGTGGCTGGGCTGGAACACCCCATGCGCCTCGCCGAGATCGGCAGAAGGCGCGAAACCCATGCCGCCGATCAACCCGGCGGCAAGATCCGACAAGATATCGCCGAACATATTCTCCGTGGGCAGAAGGTCGAAATCCCAGGGCTTCCGGATCAGGTCGAGCGCCATGGCATCGACATAGGCGGCATCATGTCGGACGTCGGGATACTCTCCCGAAACTTCCAGGAAGATTTGCCGCAACCAGGCAAAGGCCCGGAAGACATTGGCCTTGTCCACCAGTGTAACTCGTCCTGGCCGCCCCAGCCGCGCGCTTCGCTGACGTGCGATCTCGAAGGACATGTGCGCCAGGCGCAGAGAGGTGCCACGGGTCAGGCGAAGCGTTTCCTCCGCTTGGTCCTCGCTGACCACCCCGCGATCCTTGGAGAAGAAGAGCCCCTCCGTACTTTCCCGCAGAATTACGAAGTCGATCTTCGCCGCGCGTGGATCCACGAGTGGCAACGGCACGCCGGGAATGGCCCGAATAGGCCGCACGCCGCCGAACAGATCCAGCCGCTGCCGCAGCGTGATCTGCGGCGCAAGCTCGGTCCCATCGGCGTGCCGGATGCCAGGCCAGCCCATCGCCCCCAGCAGGATCGCATCGGCCGATCGGGCGCGCTCGAAGACTTCCTCCGAGAGGTCTGTCCCGGTATCCCGATATGCGAAAGCGCCGGCGCGCAGCTCGGTGAAGCCCAGCCCTAGCGCATGCCGCGCATCGACGCGGCGAAGGACGGCCAAAGCCGCTTCCATCACTTCCGGACCGATACCGTCTCCGGCCAGAACCGCGATGTCTATGGTGTTCATTGCCTTGCGTTCCTCATACCCATGACGCCAAGCTAGCCCCATGGAACGAAGCGGCAAAAGCCGCCGACCGGAGGAAATCATGAAGATCACCCGCCGCAGCCTGCTGGCGGCCCCCGCGCTCATCCCGCTGGCCGCCACAGCTCAGTCGGCTTGGCCGGAACGGCCCGTCCGGATCATCGTGCCATTCCCGCCGGGTCAGGCGGCCGACATCTTCACCCGGTTGGTGGCAGACCAGCTCTCGCAGCGCTGGCCGCAACGCGTGGTGGTGGAGAACCGCGGCGGCGGCGCGGGCGCACCCGCGCTCGAGGCCGGCGCGAGAGCTGCGCCGGACGGCTACACGCTGATCGCCGGAACTTCGGGGACGCTCAGCGTAAACCCCTCCGTGCTGCAGCGCCTGCCTTATGACGCCGAGCGCGACTTCGCGGCAATTAGCAACATCGTCATGGTGCCCCTGCTGATCGTGGCTCATCCGAGCTTCCATGCCCGGACCGCGCAAGAGATGGCCGCCGCTGTTCGGGCCAAGCCGGGCGAGATCAACATCGCCTCCGCGGGACCCGCCTCAAGTCAACACTTGGCGATCGAGCTGCTTCAGCTCCGCACAGATCTGCGATTCAACATCGCCCACTACCGAGGTTCCGGCCCTGGCATGTCCGATCTCGTCGCCGGCAACGTTCCGTTGATGATGGACAGCGTGGCCAGCGCCCTGCCGCAGATCCAAGGAGGACGGGTGCGGGCAATCGCCGTCGCGCAGGCCCGGCGTCTGCCGCAGTTGCCTGACGTACCGACAATCGCGGAGACCCTATCGCCAGGTTATGAGGCGGCGGGTTGGACCGGGCTGGTCGCCCCCGCCGCCGTACCTGCCAACATCATCCGCCGCGTCTCCGCCGACCTCGGCGTGATCCTGCGCGAGGGAGCCATGCAGGACCGCATTTTTGCAATGGGGGCCGTTCCGGACCCCACGACGCCGGACGACTTCGCGACCTTCATCCGCTCCGAAATCACGAAATGGCGCGAGGTCGCGCGAGCGGCCAGTGTTCGGCTAGATGGCTGAAGCGGTGAGAGGGAAGCCCCCTTTCCTCTTACTTCCGCTGGATCAGCTCAATCTTGTAGCCATCCGGATCTTCGATGAAGGCGATCAGCGTCGTCCCGAACTTCACTGGGCCCGGCTCGCGGCTGATCTTCACGCCGGCGGCCCGCATCGCCTCGCAGGTGCCGTAGATATCGGGCAAGCCCACGGCGAGATGGCCGAAGGCGCTGCCCATCTCATACTGGCTGACACCGTAATTATAGGTCAGTTCCAGCACTGTCTCACTGCTCTCATCGCCGTAGCCCAGGAAGACGAGCGTGTACTTGCCGTCAGGCACGTCGTTACGGCGAATCTCCCTCATGCCCAGATGGTCCGTATAGAAGGCGATGCTGCGGTCGAGATCGCCAACGCGCAGCATGGTGTGCAAGTACCTGAAATTTCCGCTCATCTTCAAGCTCCTTCTGTGACGTGGTCCTCAGGCGGCGAAACGCTCGGGATCGACGGCCAGGATGAATAATCCGTTGGCCGCCGCGGCATCGAGCATAGCAGCCCTATCGGCGATTATCGTTCGGCCCGCCTCGATGGCAATGCCGCGCAGCCCCGCAGCCAAGGCTGCCGAGACGGTCATGGCGCCGACCACGGGTGCGTCAACGCGCATCTCTTGGCCAATTTTGGCCAGTTTGATCAGGACGCCGCCCGGCCCATCACGGCGCAACTCGCCCGCCCGCGCCAGCAGGCTATCTGTTCCCTCAACAGCCTCTATGCCGAGAACGAGACCCTGCTGCACGACAACGGCCTGGCCAATATCCATCTCTGCTAGGCAGCGAAGTGTCTGAATGCCCCGCGCGATATCAGCCCGCGCAATCGGATCTGGTTCCTGTCCAACGAGCAGCCCTGCCTCGGCGGTGCTGTCCGAAAGTAGGGATTGAGGCGAGATGACCTCGAACCCCTCCTCCCCAAAGATTTTCACGAATGCACGGAACAAGGCGTCGTCACCCTTAAATATCGCGACGCCGACCCTGGCGATGGCCCGCGCCATCCAGGCATCGGGCACGAGCGAGAGCATCGAGGGGCGCTTGCCCTTGCCGCTCAGGACGATATGCGTGACGCCCTCGGCCTTCAGCCGCTGGACGATCGCGCCGCCGGCGCCCATGCGTTCCACCATATGCGGAAAGCGCACGTAGTCCGCCGGATCACAGAAATCGCGGACGCACACAATAAAAACGTCATGGCCAGCCTTGGTTGCGGCGTCGGCGATCCGCCCCGGAAAGGGGCCACCGCCCGCGATCAGACCAAGCTTCACGACTCCTCGTCTTCGCCGCCCAGCTCCGCCGCCATCCGGCCTGGGCGGATGAGCTCCCGCTTGCGCTCAGACGAACGCAGAAAGGCGAGGACTTCGGTGACGAGCACATCACCGGCGAAACGCTCCTCCGCAACCAGCATGCGTTCGGCAAAGGTTCCGGGATCGCGAAACAACAGCCGAAACGCCGCACGCAGCGCATGAAGATTCTCGCGCGAAAATCCGCGGCGCCGCAACCCGACCACATTGAGTCCGACAAGCCTGGCCGGGAGGCCGAACACGTTGCCGAAGGGCGGAACGTCATTCGTAACGCCCGCCAGCCCGCCAACCATCGCGTGCCGGCCGATCCGGACCAGCTGATGGATCGCGGCACCGCCACCGAGGAAGCATTGCTCCCCCACCTGGACGTGCCCACCCAGCATGACGTTGTTCGCGAGAATTACGCGATCGCCCAGACGGCTGTCGTGGCCGACATGGCTGCAGGCCATTAGCAGGCAATCAGCACCGACGCGGGTTACACCATCGCCGCCGACACTGCCTCTATGGATTGTGACGTGCTCGCGCAGCTGGCTCCGCGGGCCGATCACGCAGCCCGTGGGCTCACCACGATATTTCAGATCCTGCGGCGGCAGCCCGACCGAGGCGTAAGGCGAAACGTGGCACTCGGCTCCGATCCTTGTCTCGCCTTCGATCACGACATGTGAGACGAGCTCGACGCCCTCCTCAAGCACGACGGATGGGCCAACGACGCAAAAAGGTCCCACGCGGCATCCTGACCCGATCCGGGCCCCAGGCTCGATAATAGCGGATGGGTGGATGGCTGCAGTGCCAGCGATACTGTCCACGTTCCTCACCGATCCCGGATCATGGCGGAGTAGATCGCCTCCGCGACCACCTGTCCGTCAACCTTTGCGAGGGCAGAGAACTTCCAGACATTCATTCTTCGCTGCACCTTCGTGACGTGGACGCGGATCTGGTCGCCGGGCACGACCGGCCGACGGAATTTCGCGGCCTCTACCGACATGAAATAGACGAGCTTACCCTTCGCGTCCGCCCCTAGCGTGGCAACGACGAGGACGGCGGCGGTCTGCGCCATGCTCTCGACGATCAGCACTCCCGGCATAACGGGTTCCATCGGGAAATGACCCTGAAAGAAATTCTCGTTGATCGTGACGTTCTTTACACCCGTTGCCGAGTGATCGACGATGAGGTCCACGACGCGATCGATGAGCAGAAAGGGGTAGCGGTGCGGAATTGCGGCCATGATTTGGGCAATACCATAGGCTTCGATGACTGCTGGGGCTGGGGCAGCCTGGTCCATGGCTTTCACTCCGCTTCTCGTTTTTTGACCAGCCGAGACTCGGCCGTCAGCCTCTTCAACACTTCCAGACCCCGAAATACCTCTCGAGTCGGACGCGCGGGCGTTCCGAACACCACTACCTCGGACGGCAGGTCGTTGATAACGCCTGACTGAGCTCCGATTCGAGCCCTCTTGCCGATCGATAGATGGCCGGAAAATCCCGCCTGCCCTCCGGCGCTGACGTAGTCGCCAAACACCGTCGAACCCGAGATTCCAACCTGCGCCGCCATGATGCAGCCGCGCCCTGTACGGACGTTATGCCCCACCTGGACCAGGTTATCGATTCGGGTTCCGTTTCCAAGGACAGTGTTGCCCAAGCCGCCGCGATCGACACAGCTGTTGGCGCCAATCTGAACGCCATTTCCTAGTTCCACCAGTCCGAGTTGCGGCGCCGTCTCGAAGCCTCCTTCAGCGTTCGGGCCGAAGCCAAAACCCTCCTGCCAAATCCTCGCGCCAGGATG
>JAQGHY010000265.1 GCA_028291455.1 Rubritepida sp.
GGGCCGAAGCCGCGTCCTGGGCCGAAGCGGGGCCGGCCAGGACCAGCAGCAGGGCAAGGGCTCGGATCACCCGACGAGGTAATCGCAGGGCGGGGCGTGCCGCCAGTCTGTTTTGCCGATCCGCGCCGTCATGCGACAAACTCGCCCGGTTTCAGGGAATGCCCGCCATGGCCGACGGCCGCCTTTATATCGGCACCCGCCGCTACTCCTCCTGGTCGCTGCGCGGCTGGCTCGCCGTCATGCTGGCCGGGCTGGATGTGGAGGTGGTCGCCCTGCCGCTCGCGGGCGGCAGCAGCCCGGCGGTGAAGGCGGTCACGCCGTCCGGCACCGTGCCCTATCTCGAGCATCAGGGCGCGCGCATCTGGGAAAGCCTAGCCATCGCCGAATACTGCGCGGAGATCACGCCAAAGCTGTGGCCGGCGGACCGGGTGATCCGCGCCCATGCCCGCAGCGTGGCCTCCGAGATGCATGCGGGCTTTCGCGAGCTGCGCATCGCCATGCCGATGAACATTGGCCGCGAATTCCCCGGGCGCGGCCGCACCGAAGGCGCGCTGGCCGATATCGCACGGATCGAGGCGCTCTGGGCCGAATGCTTGGACGCCCATGGCGGCCCCTGCCTCTTCGGCACGGACTTCAGCTTGGCCGACGTGATGTACGCGCCCATCTGCGCCCGCTTCCTCACCTGGCAGCCGGACCTCTCGGCGAGGAGCCGTGCTTACGTCGACAGCGTGCGCGCGCAGCCGCTCGTGGCCCAGTGGTACCGCGACGCCACGGCCGAGCCCGCCGAATGGCTGCTTCCAAAATACGAAAACCCGGCATAAGGACGACGATCCATGGCTGAAACCGCACTCGCCCTCGACCATGTCGGCATCTGCGCCCGTGAGCTCTTGCCCATGACGGACGCTTATGAGGCGCTGGGCTTCTCGCTCTCGCCCATTGCTTTGCAGTCCGGCCGCCGCACGCCGGACGGGCCTGTCGAGCAATACGGCAGCGGCAATCGCTGCGCCTTCCTGAAGCACGGCTATATCGAGCTGCTGGCGATCCTGCAGCCGGGGCTTTTCGACAACAATGTCAGCGACTTCACCAAGCGCTATACGGGGATGCACATCCTCGCCATGGGCATGGACGACGCCGAGGGAAACCTGGCGCGTATGCGGCGCGCGGGCATTCCCATCCCCGGCGTCGCGCATCTCCAGCGTCCGGTGGAGGCAGGCGGGCCGATCGCGAAATTCACGCGCCTGCCCTACCCGGACGCTCCGGAGGGCCGCCTGCAGCTCATCCAGCACCTGACGCCCGAGCTGGTCTGGCAGGAGCGCTGGATGGATCATGCCAACCAGGCCGAAGCCCTCACGGAAGTCCTGCTGGTCAGCGCCGAACCCGCGGTGAGCGCCGCGCGGCTGTCCAAGCTCACGGGCCTGGTGCTGGAGCCGCGCATGGCGGGCGGCTTTGTCCTCCGCTTCCCCGGCGGCGCGCGCGTCGCTGGGCCGCAGGCGCCGGTGATGGAGACGCGCATCTCCATCCTCGCGGCCGAGGACCTGCCCGCGACGCTGCCGGGCGTCGCCATTCCGGACCTGCCCTTCATGGCCGCGATGTTTGTGAAGACCTCGGACGGCAATGCGGCGGTGCGGCGCCTGCTCGGCCATCTGCCGCTGGTGGCGCTGGCGGATGGCGCGCTGATGGTGCCCCCCGATCTCGGCGGCGGGGCTGCGCTGGTTTTTCACGCGTGAGTAGCGCCGCCATTGGGCGGAGCCTGCGGCTTTACCACGCGCCGGAACGCCGCCCCGCGCTGGACGAGTTCCACCGCCGCTTCCTCGGCCCCGGCGAGCTCGCCTTCGACATCGGCTGCCATGTAGGCGATCGGGCGGCGAGCTTCTTGCGGCTCGGCGCTGTCGTCGTGGCGGTGGAGCCGCAGCCTCGGCTCGCCCGCGCGTTGCGGCTGATGTTCAGCCGCGAGCCCCGCTTCACGCTGGTCCCGGCACTGATCGGCGCGAGCGAGGGCGAGGCGGTGCTGCGCCTCAACAGCGCCAACCCGACCGTGGCCACTGCCAGCGAGGCCTTCATCGCCGCCGCTGCCGATGCGCCGGGTTGGGAAGGCCAGGTGTGGGACGCCGAAATCCCCCTGCCCCGCACCACGCTGGACGCGCTGATCGCCCGTTACGGCCGTCCCGATTTCGTCAAGATCGACGTGGAGGGCTGGGAGGCGGAGGTCCTCGCCGGACTCTCGGCCGCGCCGCGCGCCTTGTCCTTCGAGTTCACCACGATCCAGCGGGGGGTGGCGCTGGACTGCCTCGATCGCCTCACCGCCCTTGGCTACGAGGCTTTCAACGCCTGCCTGGGTGAGAGCATGGCCTGGGCCTTTCCCTCGGCTGTGACGGTGGACGTCATCGCGGATTGGCTGCGCGCGCTGCCCGTAGAAGCGAATAGCGGCGACGTCTATGCCGCGCTGGAACCGGGACGGCTGACCGCCTGAAGCTCCTCGGGCGTCGCCGCGACGCCCGTTCCGACCAGCCATCGCGCGAAGCGGGGCGAGGCCGTGGCGACGCAGAACGGAATGGCGACCAGCAGCCCGCCCGCCCAGATCAGCGCATAGCCGATCGCCCAGGGTGCCGCAGCCGCCAGCACGCCGAAGGCAACCACACCCGCGAGTGTATGTGGCCAAAGCAGCCGCGCGGCATCGCCCCAGGAGACGCCGCGGTCGGCACGGTTCTGCGGGCTCCATCCCATCTTCGCGCCGAAGGGCAGAGCGGCGAGAAACCGCGCCTTGTTGAAGTTGCTGATGGGCGAAAGGATCGTGGTGAACAGGATCTCCAGCATCGCCCCGCGCAGGAAGACACCACGCCCGCCATAGCGCGCGGCCTGCGCCGATTGCAGCAGCACCTGCGCATAACCGGCGAGCTTCGGCGCATGCTGCGTCACCCAGAAAAGCAGCATGAGCCCGGCGATCGGGACGCCATCGAGGCCGCCGGTTGCCGCCAGCAACACGGCCAGCACGAAGGCCAGCACCCAGAGCGGCGCGCAGAGGAACAGCAGCATCGCCTGGAGCAGTTGGAAACGCGACATCGCATCCAGCCCCGGCAGCCGCAACAGGGCCAGGTACTGCATGTTTCCCGCGGCCCAGCGCAGGTCCCGCGCCATGAATTCCGGCAGCGCGGGCGGATTGCCCTCCAGGCTCCCCTCCTCCTCCGGCAGGCACCAGACGCCCCAGCCGGCGCCGTGCAGGCGGATGGCCTCGACCTGGTCATGGCTGAGGATGGTGGAGCCGTCGGGGAGGGTTTCGATTTTTCCATGCTCGCGAAACGGCGCGATGCGGATCAGGGCGTTATGTCCCCAATACGGGCCCTTCTCGCCCTGCCACCAGCCCTGCCCCGTGGCCCAGGTTCGCATGCCCGCGCGCATGCCGAATTGGAACAGCCGCGGAAACGGTGCCGCGACCGGCCGCCCCACGATCAGCTGTTGCAGGATGGCGGTGCGCGGAGCGGCATCGAGCACGGCGGCGAGTTTCAGCACCGCCGCCGGCGTCATCTCGGAATCCGCGTCGAGGCAGAGGAGGTAGTCGAAAGCCGCGCCCTCCGCCTCCAGGAACTCCATGACATTGCCGGCCTTGAAGCCGGTGTTGCGCTCACGGCGGCGCAAATGGATCGGCGCAGAGGGCCGCGCCGCGCGGAACGTCGCGACAGCTGCATCCTCGGCGGTGCGGAGGTCTTCCTTGCGCGTGTCGGAGAGGAACCAGAGGGCGAAATATCCGGCGGGCAGGCCGTCGATTAGCGGCGCCAGCGCCTGCAGCACAGGCGCCATAGGCTCATCGCGCAGGCAGACGGCGATTGCGGTGCGGCCTTGGGGGATGCCGGGCCGCAATCCGCGCAGGGCCGGCACCACATGGGCCGGCGGATCAAGCGTGAAGAGCAGGATGGCCAACCCGATCAGCGCATTGGCCGAAGCGAGCGCGATCCAGGGGCAAAGCAGGGCGAGCGCCGCCCAGAAGGCGACGTCCGTCAGGGAAAGTCCATCGGCGGCGAGAGCACGGCCCATGGCCAAGTTCAGGGTGCACCAGAGCAGGGCACCGAAGACGAGAAGGGCGATGCGTCTGGTGAGCATGCGCCGTGCTTAGAGGGGATTCGGACCCGAAGAACGGCCAGCGTTTTTGGAAGCGGTTGAGCCGGTCGTTCTCCGTATCAGGCGGAGATGATTTTCCAGGCGATATGGCCGAGGACGCCAACGAGGGCGGCACAGGCGGCGATCAGCGTGAAGCGAAGGGCCACAAGAACGACTTCGCCAGCCTGAGTCTCAGAACGTTGCGACATTCTCAAATTCCTTACATGCAGCGGTTGCGCCTGGGTTCTTTATACAGCTTATCTTTATAAATAAAACCTAGAATTGTACTCAAAGTCTATTTTGTTGTTTTTTTAGATATTATCTTATTTTTAGGATGAACCTAAGAGATTAGATTAGGATTTCGCGAGATCTTCATGAGTCGCATACAACCGTGCTGCTGCGCCAAAGCTATCAACTCGGCTTGAGGTCAGCGATCCCAGGTCAGCGGCAGGGCCGCTGCCAGACCGGGATCGGCGATGCGCGTGGGCGGCCCATGCGCCACCAAGCGAGGCTCGGCCAGTGAGGTGTCAGCACGACCCAATGCTTCACCAAGGCCGCATAGGAGGGGAAATTTCCGACGGCGCGCGTATAGCG
>JAQGHY010000275.1 GCA_028291455.1 Rubritepida sp.
GCAGGGACCGCTCTAGCGGGGCCCGCTGCGCCCGGCTTCGCCGGCTCGACGTTCTGCTAACGACGATGGCGACGGTGCAATTGGTCTCGGCTTCTCGGCGAACTTCTACGGCACAACCTATTCGACCGCCTATGTCAGCAACAACGGCTACATCACCTTCAATGAAGGCCAGGGCACCTACACACCCTCTGGCATCGGCGCCGGCTACTCAGGCCAGCCGATCGGCGCCATGTAGATTCTAGCCAAGGGGCAACGGCCGAAACCCCGGCGAAGGTAACTCTGAGGACCGCCTCTGTCGTTGGAGGTAGGCCCGGCCCTGCCAGCACGGGGCATGATCAGGATCACAGCAACTGCATTAGACCATGTGGCAGGAGAACACTTAGTGCCGAATGACGCAAAGCGTACCAACATATCTGATGATGTAATAGCGGCTCGAACTCCACCAGCCAGAATAGCGCGACGTTGGATACGTTCACCAGATACATATCGAGTGGCTGCGACTGATGCTGCCTTAGGCGGCAGAATCAGGGAACTGCGGCGTTCGTCGGGTTATACCCAAAAGCAGGTCGCAGGAACAATCGGGGTCACGGGAGCGCAGCTTCATCGTTATGAGCGCGGGACTACGCGCATCGCCGAAAGCCGTCTGATCGCGATCGCAGCCGCATTAGATGTGCCGCCTGAAATGCTGGTAGGTAGTTCCTCTCCCCAGCCACCCACTGCGGAGCGGCTTGATAGCGGCGGCGCCGATGGCCTGGTGGAGCTCGTCGAGATCTACGCCGCAATCCGCGACACTCGCCGGCGAAAAGCTCTGCTCTGCTTCGCGCGAACTCTCGCGCACACCGAAGATGGAAGAGGCGAAGGAAACGCTTTGGCCGGCAACTAGCCGGCAGGCTGGAATACCGGCTTCGGGACCGTGAGACGCTCGGGAGATTGGGGAGGCGCGCCGACGTGCGGCCTTGGAGCTTTCGAGCCGAAGCATGCGCCGCTCACGTCCTGTCGCGTATCGTATTTCCCATCGGAGCCGTGACGCCGGTCACCATTGGAACTCCCAGATCTACGGGCTTCCTGCTGGGCATTGTAGTTATATTTATATAGATGAAGGTTAGCGCGAAATAGTTTCGCCATTTTATATCAGACAGTAATCCTTAACTAAGTATCAGACATGCAGATTGGCGTACGACGGCACTCTAGAACCTCGCACTTAATGGCCGATGATTGGCGATTTCGTGGCAAAGCAAATATCCGATTTCTTGTGGGATCCGTATGGTTCACGATGCTTTGGATCGTAGTGGTAGATTTCGCCAGGCTTAAGTAACCGGACGTCGTGCCTGGATCAGTCAAAGGCGCGCCTTCACGCTTGCCCGAACGTCCCGGGCGGCATAGCGCCGCGCATGCGGGACAACGCTCCCTTGTTTGGGGTCAAACGGCGCACGCCTCCATTGATTCGGGCGGCTACAAGCTTAACTGCGAGCAGGAACGACCCCATGGCCTCATAGCAGAAGACCTTTACCGTCGCAGCTCGAACGGTGACCGTTGGCAGTACGTCCGGGATACGACGTCAGAACGAGCGTTTGTTCGACACCAGCCGAATCAAAGTTCTGGCGGTCGCCTGACAGACACTGACGTAGAGGACTTCCTATGCACATGCGGCACCGGCCGGAGTTTGCGGCGCTGCTCCGCCGCCTAGGACGGCGAGAGCGATGCTCGAGAGGCCGGTGGCAAGAAGCCCGCGCCGGGCAGTCGGAGCTACGATGCACATAGTGCGTTCATAGCGGGCACGCGGTAACCATCTCCGGCCTCTGGCTAAGAATACACCGATTGGAAATGCCTTTTGCATCATCGGTTTCCAAGGTGGCCGAATGCGTGGCGCTACTCCAAAGGCGTCAGTCGCCGACGTCGCCACCCAGTGGCTGCCGGTGGATGCTCGGTAGCTTCCGAGTTTCACCGTTCTAGCGGGGTTTCTCCGGCCGGGGTCACCCGCGGCCATTGCGCACAGGCGCCTCCTCACCACGCCTCCGAAGCCTCGGATCGGGGGCAGAAATCATCACGCGGTACAACTTAAGCGTGCGCTTGGGAGGCGACGCCACTCGATCTCGTCTTATTTTTGTGCTGTTTGAGCCAAAATAATATTAAATGTCGGTTATACCCTACAAATGCCATGGACTAACGATGCCCTGTCATATTATGAGTTTTGACATTGGCAGCACGCCATCAAGTCGGACGCGGAGGGAGATCTTGTTGATCTACTCTGTCTAACGATGCTTCTTCCTGTAGGAGCTACAATAATGTTGAGCGAAACGAAATACAGTTTGCGTGGCCAACAGGCGATTTTTACTCACCAAAAGAAGACTTTGGGGTCTGTTGAACAACATCTTAATACACGATCTGCGACATCCGCCGATGTGGCTGTTGGCCAGAAGATCAAGAGGTTACGCCGGGCCGCTGGGCATACCCAGAAGCATGTGGCGGATCTTGTGGGCGTCACCGGCGCCCAGTTCCACCGTTACGAGACCGGCGCCACACGCGTCGCTGCCAGCAGGCTGATGGACATCGCTACAGCCCTTGGAGTTCGTGCCGAGGTATTGATTGGCGAAGTCAGCGCGCCCACTGCGCCGCCCGCTCCACTGTCGGTTGCCGGCGAGGCCACCAATGATCTGGTCGAGTTGGTGCAGCTCTTTTCCGCAATGGCGGACCCGCGGAAGCGCAGCACTCTTATCTCCTTTGCCAGGACAATTGCGGAGAACGGCCCCGCCGATAGAACGGTCACCCGCGACGCTCCGTGAGACGTGAGTGCTGCGTGTCAAGAATGCTGTGCCGAGTGCAGGGACCTTGGCTTCGTCCGCCGATTCCGGGGCTACATCTCACGCGGCGAGTCTTTTACGATAGCGGAGAGCGTCGGCTTCCTTCCTTGCGTTGGATCGAAGCTACTACCTGAGGTTGCTCACGGAGACTGAGGCACGGCCTCCCAGCAGAGGGGCGCCGCGCCGACGCGCTGAAGATTCGGACCTCTATCCGATGCCGAAGCCCCGAGCCGCGGCGCGCTTAGCGTGGGGCAGCGTGCCGTTGATGGGCAGCTCCCTGACGCCTTTGTCAGCTGGCCTCACCGCCATGGCAAGGAGGGTTGCTTTGCATCTGCTCTCATGCTGCGGCAGGGTCCTAGTCCATGTGCAACCTCTATTCCCACATGAGCAGCCAGGCGGGGCTCCGTTCTGCCGTCCGCGCCATGCGAGACGGCCTAGGCAACCTGTTCCCCCAGCCAGGCATTTACCCGACTAATCCGCGCCAATCGTCCGCACCGGCGCCGATGGCGTTCGTGAGACGGCGTTGGCTCGCTGGGGCATGCCGTCGCCGCGCAACCTCCTGCCGGCCAGTGGTCGAGATCCTGGCGTCACCAACGTCCGCACCACGACCGGCCCGCACTGGCGCCGCTGGCTGGGCGTCGAGCACCGATGCCTGGTGCCGTTCAGCAGCTTCTCCGAGCCTGGACCTGCCGCCATGGGCAAGATGGAGCCGTGGTGGTTTGCCTTCGGCGAGGATCAGCCCTTGGCGTTCTTCGCAGGCATCTGGGTTGGCGGCTGGACCTCGATCCGGAAGGTGAAGGAAGGGCAGATCACGGCGGATCTCTTCGCCTTCCTGACGTCGGAGCCCAACGCCGAGGTGGGCGCGATCCACCCCAAGGCCATGCCGGTGATCCTCACGACGGCCGAGCAGCTGGAATTCTGGATGACCGCGCCGTGGGAGGAGGCGAAGCACATGCAGCGGCCACTCGCAGCTTCGCAGTGCTTGCGTGGCGATTTGGTCCACCTTAGAAATGACCTCGCCCCGGGCTGGTGTAGGTGACGGCTACATCTCCAAATGACCAGCCGTCGTCGTTCTGTTCCGCCCGGGGCGTTCCGAAGTCGGTCGTGGTTTTCCCGAAGGAGAGCGGTATGTCTCGTTTGAACATTCCGCCCGCGGGTGCACCCGTCATCCCCATTCACGAGCCCGGCGCTCTCCAGATATTCGCGCCCTCGACGGAGCTCGAACGGATGGTGACTTGCGCCCTGCTCGGCGAGCGGCAGTTCTACGTCAACGCACTGGATATCGAGGAGCGCATCCGCACGTTGGCCGCGGCTGTGGAGCCGGAGAAGGTCGCAACCATCGCCGTCGAGGCGCGCCTGAACCACGGCCTGCGCCACGCGCCTTTGCTGCTGCTGGTCTGCCTAGCGGCTCGCCCCGAAGGGCGCTCGCATGTGCGTGACGCTGCGGCTCGCATCCTCCGCACGCCCCGCGATGCCATGGATCTGCTCGCCCTCTATTGGAAAGGGGGCAAAATCCCGCTGCCGGGCTGTCTAAAGGCGGCTTTCCGGGATGGGTTCGCACGCTGGTCAGACTATCAGGTCGCGAAGTATGCGACGCTGAAAAACGTCGCCGTGCGACTGAGAGACGTCGCCTTCCTATCCCATCCGAAGCCAGCACCGGAGCGCGTAGCCACCTTCACAGCGCTTGCCAATGACGAGTTACGCGCCCCCGGCACGTGGGAGACCTTGTTGTCTGCACCGGGCGCCGACAAGCGCGCGGTCTGGGAGGCCCTGCTCCGCGAGAAGAAGCTCGGCGCGCTCGCGTTAGTCCGCAACCTCCGAAACATGGAGCAGGTCGGGGTCGAACCGGCCCTTGTCCGCGAAGCCATGGCGGCCGTGAAGTCCAGCGACGTGTGGCCCTGGCAGGCGCTGGCGGCAGTTCGCGAGGCGCCGGCCTATACGCTTGAGCTCGACGCTCTGATGCTGCGGGCGGCGGCTGGAATGCCTCGCATCGGCGGAGTGACCGGCATCCTGGTGGATGTATCCGGGTCCATGAATGTCACCATGTCCGATCGGGGGACGATGAAGCGTCTGGATGCTGCCGCCGGTTTGGCCGCGGTTCTTCGGGAGGCGTGCGACGTGTCGTGGATTGCGCCGTTTTCCATGGACACCGTCTTACTGGACAACCCGACGCCGCGCGGCGCCGCCTTGGCGAAGGCCATCGTGGATTCCATGCCGCATTCGGACACGAAGCTCGGTGCGGCAGTCCATGCGGTCATAAGCCAAGTGAACCTCGACCGGCTGATTGTTGTCACGGATGAGCAGGCGCGGGACCAGGTGAAGTTCCCCGACATACCCACCTTTGTGATCAACGTGGCCTCGACGCAGCGTGGCGTCGCATGGGGTGGGCAGGTCACGCGGATCAATGGCTGGTCCGCCGGTATTGTTCGATTCTTGGCGCAGGATATCGCTGGGTTAGCCATCCCTCAGAGTGAGGACAGCTGAGTTCCCCCACGCAGACGGGCAGGCGACCGTCCGCGGGCGTCGTCGAAATGATGCTGCTGCAGGTCCAGAGGTGGGCATCGCCGTCATTGATCGGCGGGTGCATCGTTTAGGATTGAGGCACTGCTAGGCGCCGGGCTACGCGTAATGCGGAGCTTCTATCTTGCCCGCCTAGTCTTAGACAACGTTGTCGGCCGCAGCAATTCGTCTGGCCTTTTTGCTGAAAAATTGTCGACGATAATGTCCTGGTCCGTTGAGCCGGTCCAATGAACACCAAGCAGATCCACGGCGCATCAGTCGCCGCATTGATCACAGCCATGAACGCCGGTTCGCAACAGGTCTTAGCAGCCTATCAGCAAATGGCTCTGCAGCAGATGCCGGCGCCATCGATGGGCGGAATGAAGCAGAGCCCGGGTGGATCGAGACAGGTTTATTCGACGGGTCAGATTAGGCTCGATCATCAGCAGCGCATGCAGCAACAACAGAAATAATTCCAGCAGCAGCATGCACAGGCGGATGAGCAGCACGCGGCGAACGACATCGCCAACCAGCGTTTCGCGAACTGTGCGGCGTTAACCGGCGACGGAATCGGCGCGTTAAGGCAGCGGGCTTCCGGCTAGGCACGCCGCCATGGCCCTGGCGGCGGCGGCGGCACCGCTGCCGCTGAGACTTGAGACAAGGTCGTTATTTGAAGTCCGAATTTCGATGGCGCCCGGACGAGCGAACAAGCTGGGGTCGAAGACGGTCTCGAATACTGCCGCAAATGACTCCGGGCGCGAGAATGTCACACGAAGCAGCGCCGTCCCAGCACCCGTCTGGATCCGAAGATTCTGTTGCAGAGACGCCCCGAAGAACTGCTGCTGCGAGAGCATTTGTCGGGCCAAAATGAATCGCGGCCCATCGGCGGCGATGGCGATGTAAAACGAAATCTCCTCGTACCCCGAGATAGACAGAGCGTCCGCATGGCAATAGCCCTGCTCGGGTCCTCTGACCGTCCATTGGCCGAAGCGGTGCTCGAGTGTATTTGTTCTGGGCGCCGCGGCCATCGCCGGCATCGCGAAAAATGACGCTGCCATAATTAGCTCCACGAGTCGCATCTGCATCCTCCTCGTCTCTATGTGCTGTTTGGGGGAAGGCGACAGACGACCGCGTATCGAACGGTCGCAACTAGCCGCCACGGGCAGGTCACCGGCTCAGCGGCCCGCCGCCATCGGTGCCCAGCCATTGCCGTACCGGACGAAGAAATTGCCCTGCCCATCCCGGACATAGACCTGGCCGCCGGAATTGAACGGCTGATTGGCCGGCTGGGCATAAGACAGCATCACCTGGCCGCCATTCGGCCCGACATAGGGCGCCACGCCCCGGATCGCGCCGTTCGTCCAGTTCTCGACCGCGTCGGTCGATCGCCGGCTGTTGTCCCCCATGTACTGCCGCTGGATCGCATAGCCCTCCTGCATCGTCCGGTTCGCCCCCTGAATGCCGTTGAACTGGTCCCGCTGCGCGCGCTGCAGGTTCGCGGGGTCCGCGCCGTTGCGGGTCATGATGCGCCAGGAGACGAACTGCTCGAAGGAGAGAGGGCTGCCCTGATTCCGGTACTGCGCGTATTCCTGCTGGATGCGGGGCGTGTTTCGGGCCACGTAGCTCTGCATCAGCTGCTGCTGCGAGGCGGCGTTCTGCTGCTGAGCCCGTTGTACCGGCGCCATAACGCAGGCATCGAAGTCGGCCCGGCCCACGCAGTTCACGCCCTGGGCGCCGGCCGCGTTGGTGCCGATGGCTAGCAGGGCGACGGTGGCCAAGGTCTTCATGATGACGTGCATCTCGGGCTCTCCTGAATGGTTGCTGGGCGGTGCCCTGCGACATCTCCTTTCTAGGTCGGTCGCCTCGGCGCGGCGCTGAAACGCTTCACACCATGGATGCTCGATCCTGCACTGAGCGTACATTGACCGACCAAGCCGCATGTTAGCTTCACGTTTCGTGATGACCGCGTGATCGTGATCGACGCCCGAGTGGATGGGCCGAACAGTCGGCGCATCCAATACATCTGGAATGCCGGGATCCCAGGATATTCAGATTTTTCGGGAAGTCGGAGGACCTGCCGTCGCTAAAGCTGACGGGGCTTACGCAGCGTCATTGGATGCCAGCACCGTGGCCCCTATGCACGCGCCCGGGCGTAGTGCCCGTGCCAGAGGTCGGGACGGCATGAGACGCCTAGGAGATCGCCCGGGGCATCACTCGGCGCGCTGCCCGCGACCATGATCAATGAGGCGGTGGCGGCCGTGCTGGCGTCGCGAGAGGACGAGTAGAGGGCCGAGCACGACAGCGACTGCAAGACAAGCTGACCTTACGCGGCCGCAGGCAGTTTACCACTGAGCCAAGCGTCTAGGGAATGCGGGTGCAACGGCCTGGAGAAGTAATAACCCTGCACGGCATCGCACGCGCAATCCGTCACGAGCTCCAGTTGATCGGAGTCTTCGACCCCTTCGGCAATGA
>JAQGHY010000280.1 GCA_028291455.1 Rubritepida sp.
GGTCGTGCGCAGCGGCACCGGCCGCGCGGCGGCGGTGCCGGGCCTCGTGACCGGCGGCAAGACGGGCACGACGCAGGACTACCGGGACGCCTGGTTCATGGGCTTCGTACAGCTCGCATCCGGGCCGATGGTCATCGGGGTCTGGCTCGGCAACGACAACAATGTAAGCATGGACGAGGTGGGCGGCGGCACCCTTCCGGCCCGGCTGTTTCGTGAGATCGTAGAGGCCGCGCGGGCCGCGCCGTGAAGCAGCGGTTCCTTGCGAGGATCCGCCCGCAAGGACATGCTACCCGCGCCATTTCATAGCGGCTCAGCCACCATGGTGAGAGAAACATGATCTTCTTCTTTTGGATGGGGCGCGGCTGGGTAGCGCCTTGTCTACTGGCGTTGGGCATGTTCGCGCCGATGATCGTCCTTCGTCAGATTGACGGACCTGAAGTGGACGTGGGTGTGGGCCTGTCGGTCGGACTGGTCGCCGTCGTGATCTTTTGCCTCGGCCTTCGCTGGAACCGTACCCGGACGCCAGGGGAGCCCGCGCGGCACTCGTTCTTCGGCCTGCCCCTCCAGTACTGGGCCGTTCCAATGCTGATCTTCGCGGGGCTGTTAGGGACCCACGTCATCACGACCGCCGAGGAACCGCGCAGGCCGCCAGCGCCGGTCCATTCTGGCGGACAAAAATAAGGCGAAC
This sequence comes from Rubritepida sp., assembly GCA_028291455.1. Taxonomy (GTDB): domain Bacteria; phylum Pseudomonadota; class Alphaproteobacteria; order Acetobacterales; family Acetobacteraceae; genus Roseococcus. The sequence goes on from JAQGHY010000280.1 coordinate 689, forward strand.
GCCGCCGTCTGTGCAGGAACCTGCACCTCATCGGGATCGGGGAACGGCCGCCCCGGTCATGGGCCGGGGCACCATGCCTAACCGCTGCGCGTCTTAAGCGGTTCGACGGCTACCGGGCCGGGGCCGGTGCCGAGGCCGGAGCGGGATCGGCCGCGGGCGGGGGCGGCGGGGCGGGCGGCGCCTTGGCGGAAAACAGCTTTATGCCGTTGGCGTCGCAATGCTGCTTGATGCGGCGGTTGAGCTCGCGCCCCACGGCCAGGCGGCGCGCCGGCGGGGTCATGATGCGGGCGCGCAGGAACACGCCCATATCCGTCATCTTGTCGATGCCCATGACCTCGAGCGGCGCCAGGAGCTGCGGCGCCCAGGCCTCGTCCTCGCGCATGCTCTCGCCGACGTGGCGCAGCAGCATCACCGCCTCGTCGGTGTCGACCGAATAGTCCAGCGCCACATCCACCACCGCATAACCGAAGTCGCGCGTCTGGTTGGTCACCGTGGTCACCGCGCTGAAGGGCACGATATGCACGGAGCCGTCGAGCGCGCGCAGCCGGATGGAGCGGATGGAAAGCTGCTCCACCGTGCCGGAAAGCCCGCCCACGGTGATGGTATCGCCCACGGCCACCGCATCCTCGAAGAGCAGGAAGATGCCGGTGATGACGTCGCGCACCAGCGTCTGGCTGCCGAAGCCGACGGCGAGGCCGACGACACCGGCACCGGCCAGCAGCGGCGCCACGTTGATGCCGATCTCGGTCAGCACCGTCAGGCCCACGATCACCGCCAGCAGCACGCCGATCGCCGTGCGCAGCATGGGCAGCAAGGTGCGCACGCGGGCGCTGCGGGCGGCCGAGCCGTCCTTCGGCAGGTTCTTCAGGTGGCGCTGGATGGCGGTGTTCGCCGCCTCCCAAACCACCAGCGAGACGCCGAGGGTGATGCCGATCGTCGCCACGGCCGAAACCAGCCTGCCGCCCCAGCGGCCATGCTGGAACCAGGCGAGCGAATTGAGGCCCCAGGCTTCCATCAGCAGGATCAGCACGGCGCCGGTGATGACCATGGAGATGAGGCTTCGCAGCGCCGGCATGTAGCGGTTTGCCCGCGTCTCCAGCCCCGGATAGCGGCCGGAGAGCTCGGTGCTGATGCGGAACACCCGGTCGAGCAGGCGGCGCATGCCCTCGTCGATCAGCTTGCCTCCGGTCACGATGGCGAGGGTGGCCAGCGACGCCTCGGCCAGCCGCTCCATGCCGCGATCGATCTCCAGCGCCCAGACGGCCCAGGCCGCCAGCAGCCAGAGAATGACCAGGACGTGCCACGCCTGGGCGAGCTTGGTGCGCGCCGCACGCATCCAGCGGCGGCTCGCGCTGGGCTGGTCGCCCTCGGCCAGCGGCGGCGCATCGAGGCTCCCCGCGATCAGGGCCTTGTTCTGCAGCACGACGATGGCGGCGAGGATCGACATGATGAGCAGGCCGATGCGCCAGATCGCCTCATAGGCGCCCTGCGGCAGGCCGAAGAGCATGGCGGTCTCGGCCAAGGTGAAGAACAGCACGCCGGTGAAGGCGAGGCGGCGGATCCACAGCATGGCGTAGGCGGCGGTCTCGTCGTCGCAGCGCACGACGCGCAGCCCGGTATAGCCGGGCGCGAAGAGCAGCCGGCCCACCGCCACCACGGCGCGCGCCGCCATGTAGACGAAGGTCACGGCCTCCATGATCACCCGATTGGAGGGCCACATGGCGTAGGTGTCGATGACCAGCACGGCGAAGACCCCGAAGCCCAGGATCGGCACCAGGTCGAGCAGCAGGTGTCCCAGCAGGTGGCCGAGCAGAAACGGCACCCTCCGCCGCTTGGGCAGCGGGCCTTGGACGGCGGCGCTGCGGGCCTCCAGCATGGCGTGCGGGCGGCGCAGCAGCAGGTGCAGGATCCGCTCCACCAGGAAGCCGCCGGCGATGACCAGGGCCAGCTTCCAGCCGAGGTTGAGGACCTGCATCTGCAGGCGCCTGTCGGAATAGACGCCGCTGAACCAGTCGCTGATCGCGTTCAGCTCGATGGCGTGGGTGAGGGTGTCATAGGTCTGGGTGACGAAAAGCCCGATGCGCTGGGCGATGCCGACGACGATCTCGGCCGGGACAGAGGCGGGGTCGGCGGCTGCGGTGGCGGCGGTCGCTGCATCGGCCGCATCGGTGGCGACGCCGGAGGGAGTGGCCTCCAAGGCGCGGATCAGGGCGGCACGGCGCGTGTCGTCGCGCAGGATGTCGAGCAGGACGCCCATCTCGGGCACGTTGGCCGCGGGGACGGGGGCCGCAGGGACGGGGGCCGCAGCGGCGGGCGCGGTGCCGGCGGGGGCCGTTGCGGCCGGGACGGGCACGGGGACGGCCTGGGCCG
>JAQGHY010000290.1 GCA_028291455.1 Rubritepida sp.
GGACCTCGTCATCGGAAGCCAGCGATCGACGACCGACTTCCTCGCGCTGGATATTCCCATTCGGGTGAGCGGCAGTTTTTCGAACCCGACGATCCGCCCTGCGAGCTGGTCCCCTCAGGGGCGGGCGCGGCTGGCGGAGGCTGTTACGGCCGCGCCACTGCCGCCGGGGCTGATGGCCTACGCCCGGCGGAATCCCTGTTCGCGCTGAGGCGTCAGGCCTGCCGCACCAGCACGTGCTTCTTCTTCCCTGCCGAGAGCTTGGCCGCCCCGTCGCGCAGGTCGTCGGCAGTGACCGCCATGGCGGCATCGCTCACGGCGACGTCGTTCAGCCGGATGCCGTTCTGCGCCACCAGCCGCCGTGCCTCGCCCTTGCTGGAGGCGAGGCCCGCGCTGACCAGCAGGTCCGCGAGGATGGCGGGCAGGGTGGCGGTGATGCTGGGCAGGGTCTCCGCGGCCGTGCCCTGCTCGAAGGCCTGGCGCGCGGTTTCGGCCGCCTCCGCGGCGGCGGCGCGGCCATGCAGAAGCGCCGTGGCTTCGGTCGCGAGGATCTTCTTCGCCTCGTTCACCTCGGCGCCTTGTAGCGCACCCAGGCGGCGCACCTCGTCCATCGGCATGTCCGTGAAGAGCGCCAGGAACTTGCCGACATCGGCATCCTCAGCGTTGCGCCAGAACTGCCAGTAGTCGTAGGGCGAGACGCGGTCGGCGTTCAGCCAGACGGCACCCGCCGCGCTCTTGCCCATCTTCGCACCCGAGGCGGTGGTGATGAGCGGCGCCGTGATGCCAAAGGCGTCTTTCTGGTCCATCCGGCGCACGAGGTCGGCACCCATGACAATATTGCCCCACTGGTCGCTACCGCCCATCTGGAGCGTCACGCCATGGCGGCGGCGCAGTTCCACGAAGTCGTAGCTCTGCAGCAGCATGTAGTTGAACTCGATGAAGGTGAGCGGCTGGTCCCGGTCCAGCCGCATCTTCACGCTGTCCATGCTCAGCATGCGGTTCACGCTAAAATGGCGGCCCACTTCGCGCAGGAAAGGGATGTAGCGCAGAGGGTCCAGCCACTCGGCATTGTCGAGCATGATGGCGGTGCCCGGAGTGTCGCCGAAGGTGAGGAAGTTCGTGAAGGCGCTGCGGATGCCGGCTTTGTTTTCCTCGATGCGCTCCTCGGTCAGGATCAACCGCGTCTCGTCGCGCCCGGAGGGGTCGCCGATCTTGGTGGTGCCGCCGCCCATCAGCACCACGGGCCGGTTGCCCGTTTTCGCCAGCCAGCGCAGCAGCATGATCTGCACGAGATGGCCGACATGGAGGCTATCGGCCGTCGCGTCGAATCCGATATAGCCCGCCACCGGCCCGGCTTCTAAGGCGGCGGCCAGGGCTGCCTCGTCCGTCACCTGATGGACGAAGCCGCGTTCGCGGATGATTTCGAGGAAGCTTTGCGCAGTCATGAACTGGGGACCCGATTGGCGTTTGGCCGTGCGGCGTAGCACAATCCCGAAATGTTGAGAATCGTAGGGCTGATGAGCGGCACGTCGCTGGACGGCGTGGATGCGGCCTGGGTTGAGACCGATGGGGAACGCGTGGGCCAGCTCGGCCCAACGCTGACGATGCCCTACGAGCCCGCGCTGCGCCGAGACTTGCGCAGCCTGCTGGAGAGGGCGCCGAACCTTTCCCACGACGACCCTTTCCTGCTCGACTGCACGGCGCGACTGACGGACCGGCATGCCGCCGCCGTCGCGCGTATCGCGCTGGAGGCCGCCCGCGCCGGGCTGCCCGAGGCCGAGTTGATCGGCTTCCACGGCCAGACCATCCTCCATCGGCCGAACCGTCCGGGGGATGGGCTTAACGCGCGCGGCTTTACCTGGCAGATCGGCGACGCGCGGTTCCTGGCGCGGACCACGGGGCTCTCCGTCGCCTATGATTTCCGCTCGGCCGACGTCGCGGCCGGCGGGCAGGGGGCGCCGCTGGTGCCGATCGCGCATGCGGCACTCGCCGCGGGGCTGCCGAAGCCGCTGGCGGTGCTGAACCTCGGCGGGGTGGGGAACGTGACCTATCTCGGCGCGGACGGGGAGCTCCTGGCCTTCGACACCGGCCCCGCCAATGGCCCGCTGGACGACTGGGCAAAGCGCTCGCTTGGCCGGGACTACGACAAGGACGGCAATCTGGCCCTGGCGGGACATGCGGATGGGGCGGTGCTCGGGCGCCTGATGGCGCATCCCTATCTGGCGCAGAAACCGCCGAAATCGCTGGATCGGCTGGATTTCGACCGCGCCCTGCGCGAGGCGGGGGCTCAGATGCTCTCGCCGCAGGATGGCGCGGCGACGCTGGTCGCCTTCGCCGCGGTCTGCGTCGCGGCGGCGGCACGGCACTTCCCGGAGCCTCCGCTGCAATGGCTCGTGGCCGGCGGCGGGCGGCGCAATCCCGCGATGATGCGCGCGCTCTCGGCAACGCTCAGCGAGCCGGTGCGGCCGGTCGAGGTCACGGGTTGGAACGGCGATGCGCTGGAGGCGCAGTGCTTCGCCGTACTCGCCGCCCGCACGGCCCGGGGTTTACCAATCAGCTTCCCCGGCACTACGGGCGTGCCGAGGCCAATGCTGGGCGGCCAGGTGCTCGGCGGGCTGCTGTAAACCTGCGCGTGATCGAAGGTTCACACCCTCCGCGAGCGCACTGGCGCTATGCTCCTGCCTTGCGAACGGAGAGAAACATGATGAACATCCGCCCCACCGCAGAGGCCTTTACCGCCGCGCTCAAGCAGGGTGATTTCGCCGGTGCCCACGCCTTCTGGCATGACGACGTTTCCAGCATCGAGGCGATGGGTGACCCCGCTGCGGTCTACGGCAAGGCCGCCGTCCTGGCCAAGAGCGAAGCCTGGATGGCCGCGCACGAGGTGCACGGCTTCGAGGTCGCGGGCCCCTATGTGAACGAGGACCAGTTCGCCCTGACCATGCGCATCGACGTCACGATCAAGGCCACCGGCCACCGCATGACCATGCAAGAGGTCGCGCTCTACACCGTGCAGGACGAGAAGGTGGTGGAAGAGCGCTTCTTCTACTGACCCTCAGTCGGCGCGCAGCCCGGTGGCGCGCGCCAGCTCGGCCCATTGGGCACGGTCGCGCGTGATATAGGCATCGTATTCGGCGACGCTCATCGGCAGCGCCTCCATGCCCTGGTTCGCCAGCCTCTCGCGGAAGGCGAGGCGGGCGAGCAGGGTCTGCGCCGCGGCGTGCAACGTCGTCACGATGGCGGGCGGCAGGCCGGCCGGGCCGGAGATGCCGTACCAGTTCATCACCTCGTAGCCCGGCACGGTTTCGGCGATGGTCGGCACGTCGGGCAGCACGCCCAGCCGCGCCGTCGTCGAAACGCCGAGCGCGCGGACCCGCCCGTCGCGGATGAAGGCAAGCGCGCCGGGGATGTTGTCCGTGATGGCGCCGAGGCGGCCGGCCATCAGGTCCGGCATCGCCACCGCCGTGCCGCGATAGGGCGCGTGGTTCAGCTCCAGCCCCGCTTTCTGCGCCAGCAGCGCCATCGCCATATGCGTGGAGGAGCCGATGCCGGCCGAACCGTAGGCCATCTGGCCGGGGCGGGCGCGGACATAGGCGATGAAGTCGGCGACGCTGTGGATCGGAAGGTCATTGTTCACGATCAGCACCGCCGGCACGCCCGCGATATTGGCGATCGGCACCGTGTCCGTGCCCGGATCGAAGTTCAGCCGGGTGAGGACGGGAGTGATCCCATGCGTCGCCTGGCTGGCGGTGACGAGGGTATAGCCGTCGGGCCGGGCGCGGACGACGAACTCGGTGCCGACGGCGCCCCCCGCGCCGGTCCGGTTCTCGACGATGATCTGCTGGCCGATGACCTGCGCCAGCCCCTCGGCCGCGAAACGCGCAACGACATCGGCCGCGCCACCCGCGGCGAAGGGCGCGATGAGGCGGATGGGACGGTCCGGAACCCAGCCCTGCGCCTGGGCGCCGAAGGGCAGGGCAGATGCCGCGAGAAGTGGCAGGATTGAACGCCGATGCATGCTGGAATCCCGGATGGAGAAGAGATTGCCGGGGAGTCAGCAAGCGCCGTGCCGCTTAGGGAAGGTTTGCGTCGGCCAGGGAAGTGCTCAGCGCCGGAACCGCAGGTCCAGCCCCTGCTTGCGCCACAGGGCCTCCATGTTGTCGAGGTCCGTGCTGCCCGAGGGACTGGCGCGCCGGGGCGCGAGGCGCAGCCCGGGAGCGCGACTGGTGCGCCACAAACGCAGCAGTCGCTCGAGCTCGTCCAGCGGCGACGCGTGGTCGTCGACGCGCAGATCGATATCGGGGAAGTCCTCGGTGGTGGTAAGCTTGAGGGCCGCCGATTGCCGGCCGCGCTTGTCGCCGCCCGCACCTTCGCCAGCCTGCAGGGCCGAGAGCATGCGCTCGGGTAGCGCGAGATCCTGACGGGCGATGTAGCTCGCCACGGTATCGCCGATGACCTCGTCGCCCGACAGCATATTGCCGGCAACGGACCACCCGGTGCCGGAGCGCGAGCCGCACCATTCGACGCAGTTGTCGCCGGTCCAGGCGGCGCTGCGGCCGTGGCTGTCGAGAGCGTGGATCTGGCGCAGGTGCTTGCCGTCGTCGCCGGCCAACGCACCCTCGATGGCAGCGGCGGGCGAGAGGCCGCGCGCCATCCCGTCCAGCACGGCGGGGCCGAGGTAGCGGTTGGTAATGGATTGTGTGGAAACAACGCCCACGCCGCTGCGCAGGAACGGGCAGGAGGCACCGACAGCCAGCGCGCAGGTGGTCACGGCGACTGCAAACGTGCCGGTTTCCGGTTCATGGGCGAGCAGGGACCAGGTCAAGAAAAAACCTCTCGGAGTGCGCTCAAGGTAGGGTGGCGCACCTGGAACTTGCAACGGGACAATGGGCAGGGCAAAGCCGACGTCAAGGCGCGCGATCGATCAAGGCAGCGTCAGGGAGACCTTCCATGGTTCTAATGACGCGCCGCTCAGCTCTTGTCGCCTCGGCAATGACATTGTCAGCACCGGCGCTGGCGCAGGGCAATTGGCCCGATCGCCCGATCCGGCTGATCGTGCCCTTCGGCGCGGGTGGGGCCGTGGACACGCTCAGCCGCATCGTCGCCGCGCGCTTCGCCGAGCATGCCAACGGCCAGAGCCTCGTGGTGGAGAATCGGCCAGGTGCGGGCGGAGCGATCGCGGGCGCTTTCGTCGCGCAGCAACGTCCCGATGGCCTGACTCTCCTGATGGCCGACGTCGGCGCCAACTCCATCGCCAAGGAGATGAACCCCAATCTGGGCTACGATCCGTTGACGGCCTTCACGCCGATCATCCATTTGGTCAGCCTTCCCGGCGCGCTGATCGCACATCCGGACGTGGCGCAACGAAGCGTGGCGGAGATCATCGCCGCGGCGCGCGCCCAGCCGGGCGGCTTCGTGTTTTCCTCGGCGGGGAATGGCAATGGCAGCCACCTTTTCATGGAGCTATTCCTGAAACGGGCCGGTATCCGGATGCTGCACGTGCCCTATCGCTCGGGCGCCGAAATGGTGACCGCGCTGGTGCGGGGCGACGCGCAGTTCGGATTTCCGACCGTCTCCTCGGCTTTGAACATGGTCCGGGATGGGCGGGCCCGGGCGGTTGCCGTCAGCTGGCCGCAAGGAACGCCGCTGCTGCCGGGCATTCCTGGGCTGGCAGCGGACCTGCCGGGTTTCAACACCTCCGTCTGGCACGGGATCGTGGGACCGGCGGGAATGGAGCGCGGCACGGTGCTGCGCATCAACGAGGTCTTTGGCAAGATCGCGGCCCTGCCCGAAGTGGCTGAGGCGGTGTTCCGCCAGCAGGCCGGCCGAGTGGTGGGCGGGACGCCTGAGGACTTCGCCACCTTCATCCGCAACGACAATGAGACCTGGGCGCCGATCATCCGGGAGGGGAATATCCGCTCGGAGTAGCCGAAGCGGCGCGGCTGGGCTTCACTGGAACACATGAGCACACCTGTAGTCCCCCGGCCCGCTGCGACGATCCTCATGCTCCGCGACGGCGCGGGGGGCATCGAAGTCCTGATGATCTGCCGTGCGCTGGAAGTGGCCTTCGCCTCCGGTGCGCTGGTCTTTCCGGGCGGCCGGGTCGAGACGACCGACGCGCTCCTGGCCCTCCCGGAAGATCCGCTGGGCGGCTTCAGGATCGCGGCGATCCGCGAGGCCTGGGAAGAATCGGGCCTGCTGCTTGCACATCCGCCGGGACCGGATCTCACCGGGGAGGGTGAGTTCCTCGCCCGCCTGCACGCAAGCGGCCTGCGGCCGGACCATGCGGCGCTGACACATTTCGCCCACTGGATCACGCCCGAACGCAGTCCCAAGCGCTTCGACACGCACTTCTTCGTGGCCGCCGCGCCGGAGGGCCAGGAGCCCGTGCACGACGGGCACGAGGCCGTGGAGGCGCTGTGGATCCGCCCCGAGGACGCCCTTGCCGAAGCGGAAGCCGGGCGGCGAACGCTGGTCTTCCCGACACGGCTGAACCTGCTGCGCCTGGCGCGACACGGGAATGTAACCGAGGCGTTGGAGGCGGCGCGGGCGGCGCCGGTCGTGACCGTAATGCCGGAGCCGATCTCCGACGGCAACGGCGGCACGCTGCTGCGCATCCCCGAGGCGGCCGGCTACGGGGCCTCGATCTTCCCTGCTAAGGATCGGCCGGCGATGGGTGGACCCTGGCCCGGACAGGCGGGCTAGCCTTTCAGGGCCGCCCTGCCCATGTTCGGGGCATGGAAAACGAAACTCTCCCGCCCGGCCTTGAAACGGTGATCCTGCCCCGCGCCCACGATGTGGGCGGCTTCGAGGTGAGGCGCGCCTTGCCCGCTAAGGAGCGGCAGATGATCGGTCCCTTCATCTTCTTCGATCAGATGGGCCCTGGCGAATTTCTGACCGGGCGCGGCCTGGACGTGCGGCCGCATCCGCATATCGGCCTCTCCACCGTCACCTATCTCTTCGACGGCGAAATCCTTCACCGCGACAGCCTGGGCAGTGAGCAGGCCATCCGGCCCGGCGCGCTGAACTGGATGACGGCCGGGCAGGGGATCGCCCACTCCGAGCGGACGGACCCCGTGCTGCGGGCGCATTCCAACAAGCTCTACGGCATCCAATCCTGGGCGGCGCTGCCGATGGATCAGGAGGAGCGCGCGCCGGCCTTCACCCACTATCCGGCCGAGGCGCTGCCGATCCTGGAGGATCGCGGGGCTCGGTTGAAGCTGATCGCTGGCGAGGCCTGGGGCGTCCGCACGCCGGTGGAAACGCATTGGCCGCTCTTCTACGCCGATCTGGCGCTGGAGCCGGGCGCCGCCTGGCCGCTGCCGGATACGCATGAGGAACGCGGGGCCTATGTGGTCCAAGGCGCCGTCGAGGTCGCGGGGCAGCGCTTCGAGGCCGGGCGCATGCTGGTTTTCCGCGCTGGCGATGCGCTGTCGATCAGTGCAGTCGGGCGGGCCGAAGGCGGGCAGGGGGCGCGGCTCCTGCTGCTTGGGGGCGCGGTGATGGACGGGCCGCGGCACATCTTCTGGAACTTCGTCTCGTCGCGGCGGGACCGGATTGATCAGGCTAAGGCAGATTGGGAGGCGGGACGATTTGCCACCGTGCCGGGCGACGATAAGGAATTTATCCCCTTGCCGCGGTTGTAGGAATAACTTACCAGTAGGTATGATATGCTAGCCTAAAGGCCGCGTCGTTTCGCGAGGGTCCACTCCGCTTCCATCTCCTCCAGGGAGGCGTCGGCCGGCGAGCGGCCCTCGGTGGCCAGCGCCGATTCTATCCCACCGAAGCGGCGCTCGAACTTGGCATTGGCCTGGGTGATACAGGCCTCTGGGTCCAGATCCAGTTTCCGCGCCAGATTGGCCAGCACGAAGAGCAGGTCGCCCACCTCATCGGCCAGCCGCACCGGATCGGCGCCTGGCAGTTCGGCCCGAAGCTCGGCGACTTCCTCGTCCAGCTTGTCGAGGACCGCGCCGGCATTCGGCCAGTCGAAGCCGACCCGGGCGGCGCGCTTGGTGAGCTTGGCGGCGCGGGTCAGGCCGGGCAGGCCAGGGGCTACACCGGCGAGAACGCCGGTCTCGGACCTGGCCGCACGCTCGGCGGATTTCTGGGTCTCCCAAACCTCGGTCTGGGCGGCCGCATCGGCGACGGTTGCCGTGCCGAAGACATGCGGATGCCGGCGGATCATCTTGGCTGTGATCGCGGCCGCCACATCCTCGAAGCCGAACCAGCCGCGCTCCTCGGCCATACGTGCGTGATAGACGACCTGCAGCAGCAGGTCTCCCAACTCGTCGAGCAGCGCTGCCGGCTCCGGGCCACGCCGGATCACATCCGCGACCTCATAGGCTTCCTCGACCGTATAGGGCGCGATCGACGCAAAATCCTGCGCGACATCCCACGGGCAACCGGTCGCGGGATCGCGCAGCCGGGCCATGACGGCGAGCAAGGCCTGGATCGAGGGGGCGGGATCAGTCATGGCCGGCTCCGGTTGTGCACAGGTAAACTTGCCGCATAAGATTTATTATGGAAAGAAACGACCTGTGGATAAGGCTGTGCGTGGATCGCGCCTCGTCATGGGATCTCAATGGCTTGGCCGTCGACCCCGAGTTCGACGCCTTTCGGAAGCCGCGCCGTGATCGTCGCGTGGTCCATCCGGTCGCCGAGATGCGTCAGGATCGTCCGGCGCGGTTTCAGCATCGCCCACCATTCCAGAACCTGGTCCAGGCCGGCGTGCACCGGGTTCAATCCGGGCTGCATGCAGCTGATGACCCACGTGTCGAGGCCATGCAGCCGCGCCAAGCTTTCGGGCGGAATACGGATCACATCGGTGGTATAGGCGAAGGTGCCGATCCGCAGGCCGATGCTCGGCATCACGCCATGGTCGAGATCGATCAGCTCGACCGCCATCGGGCCGAGCTCAAGCGTCTGGCCAGGTACAACAACTTTGCCCTCAATAGCCGGGCGGAAGAAGAAGCCGGCGCGTGGCAGGAAGGCGTAGCCGAAACGGCGCTTCAACTCGACAAGGGTCGCCTCTGATCCGAAGAGCGTGACCACCTGATCCATGGCGCGGTTGATGGCGCGCAACTCGTCCAGGCCAGCGACGTGATCCGCATGGGCATGGGTAATGAGCAACGCATCGAAGCGCGCAATGCCCGCAGCCAGCATCTGCGCCCGGAAGTCCGGACCGGTATCGACCATCAGCCGCGTCCCGTCCGCCGCCTCGATCAGTGCCGACGTTCGGGTCCGGCGGTTGCGCGGCTCGGCCGGATCGCACTCGCCCCACTGCCCACGGCCGTCCGCTCCGCCGATGGACGGGACGCCCTGGGACGGCCCTGTTCCCAGCAGCGTGACCCGCAGCGTCATGCGGCCTTGGTGAACAGACGGTGGAAATTGGCGGTGGTGATCACGCCGATTTGCTCCAGGCTGACGCCGCGGCACCCGGCCAGCACCTTCGCGGTATGGGCGGTGAAGGCCGGTTCGCAGCGCTTGCCGCGCAAAGGCACGGGCGCGAGATAAGGCGAATCCGTCTCGAGCAGGAGACGATCCTCCGGCAACCGCGCCGCGAGCTCACGCAGTTCGGTGGATTTTGGGAAGGTCAGGATGCCGGAGAAGGAAATATATCCTCCCATCTCGATCGCCTGATCCGCCAGCCAGGGCGACGAGCTGAAGCAATGCAGCAGGAACGGGAAGGCGCCCCCTGCCCGCTCTTCGGCCAGGATCTTGGCGATATCGGTGTCCGCCTCACGGGCATGGATGGCCAGCGGCAAGCCGCTCTCGCGGGCAGCGCGGCAATGGCGGCGGAAGCCTTCCTGCTGCACGTCGCGCGGCGCCTTGTCGTAGAAATAGTCGAGCCCGCTCTCGCCGAGGCCGATCACGCGCGGATGCGCGGCCAGGGCCACAAGCTCCTCCACCGTCGGCATGGTGCCTTCCGCCGCACGATGCGGATGCACGCCGATCGTGCCCCAGACCTGCGGAAACCGCTCAACCAGGCGATGCACCGCCTCCGCCTGCGGGATGGACGTGCCGATGGTGACCATCCGCTCCACGCCGGCTTCCGCCGCACGGGCCAGGATGCCCTCGATCTCGGCTTCGTCGAAATAGTCGAGGTGGCAGTGGCTATCGACGATCATCAGGCGGCGCTCTCGACCTTGCGGAACAAAGGCGACGGCGGCGGCAGCGCCCGGCCGTCCGGCAACGGCGTCGCGAGCGAGTCCAGGCTGCGTGCATCCTCGGGAACGCCGAGCTGGTCGAGAAGTTGGCCCATCGTCGTCGGCATGAAGGGCTGCAGCACGGTCGCATAGGTACGCAGGGCCGTGTGGAGGTGGCGGAGCACCTCCGTCATCCGGGCCGGATCGGTCTTCTTTAGCGCCCAGGGCGCCTGAACCGTGATGTAGCCGTTGGCCCCACGCACCTGGCGGAACACCTCTTCGAGAGCGAGGTGATATTCCTGCGCTTCCAGCAGCTTGCCGACCGATGCCACGAGGGTATCGAGCGGCTGCAGCAAGGTCGTGTCGATGTCTGCGGCGGGCGCCAGCGCCGGCAGCAGGCCCTCGCAGTTCCGCTGGATGAGCGAAAGCGTGCGGTTGGCCAGATTGCCCAGCACATCCGCGAGCTCACCGTTTAGCCGGTTCACCAAGGCGGCGCGGGCGAAGTCGCCATCCTGGCCGAAGGGAACTTCCCGCAGAAGAAAGTAGCGCACCGGATCCAGGCCGAACTCCTCGACGAGCTTCACGGGATCGATGGCATTGCCCAGCGACTTGCTCATCTTCTGGCCCTCGATCGTCCACCAGCCATGCGCGAAGACGCGCTCGGGCGGCGGCAGTTCCGCGGCCATCAGGAAGGCCGGCCAGTAGATGGCGTGGAAGCGCAGGATGTCCTTGCCCACGAAATGCAGATCCGCCGGCCAGAAGCGCCAGAGGTCGGCCTTTTCATCGGGATAGCCGAGCGCCGTGATGTAGTTCGTCAGCGCGTCGAGCCAAACATACATCACATGCGCGTCGTCGCCCGGTACCGGCACGCCCCATTTGAACGAGGTGCGCGAGATGGAGAGATCCGACAGGCCGGATTTGACGAAGCTGATCACCTCGTTCCGGCGACTCGCCGGCGCGATGAAGTCCGGGTGGGTTTCGTAGAATTCCAGAAGCTTGTCGCCCCATTCGGAGAGCTTGAAGAAGTAGGAAGGCTCCCTCACCCACTCCACCGGAGCGCCCGAGGGTGCGTATTTCACGCCATCCTTCTCGGTCAACTCGTCCGGGCCGTAGAAGGCCTCGTCGCGGACGGCGTACCAGCCCTCATAGGCGCCGAGGTAAATGTGTCCGCGTTCCTGCAGCCGAAGCCAAAGCGCCTGGCAGGCGGCGCGGTGACGTGGCTCCGTCGTGCGGATGAAGCCGTCGTTGGAAAGGCCCATGGTGCCGGTGAGATCGCGGAAAGCCTGGCTCACGCGGTCGGTGAAGGCCTGCGGCTCCTCGCCGGCGTCCATCGCGGCTTTCTCGACCTTTTGGCCGTGCTCGTCCGTGCCGGTGAGGAAATAGACCTCGCGGCCGGCCAGCCGGTGCCAGCGGGCCAGCACATCGGTCGCCAGGCTCGTATAGGCGTGGCCGATATGCGGCTTGTCGTTCACATAATAGATGGGGGTGGTGAGATAGATCGGCATGCCAGACCTATGAAGCGGCGCTACCGCCCCCGCAAGGTCTCCATTGCGACGAGGACCGCCTGACGTCGATCGAGCGAGAGCCGTTCGGTGTCCTGGACCAGCCTGCGGACCGCCTCAGAGGCTTCGACCCAGGCGGCGAGCGGCCGCGCGGCGAGCCAGGCGGGCGCCGGACCGCCCCGCGCGGCATCGCGCACAGCCTGGGAAAGATGGCGAAGCAGAAGCGTGAAGAAGGCGGGAAAGGCCATCGCTGCCTCGCGGCCGCCGATGCGGTCGGCCAAGGCATAGGCGCCTTCGCTGTTGGGAAGGGCGGTGAGCGTGGCCTCGGCCAGCCGTGCCAGCCCAACCCCCTCGCCCGCGGCCAGCTCGAGCGCGCGCCCCGGCGAGCCTTCGGCCAGGACGGCCAGCGCCTCCCGGTCTGAACGTGTCTTCTCAGGGAGCCAGTCGGCGAGCAGGGTCTGCATGGTCTCGGGCTCGAGCCCGGCCATTTCCAGCCGGCGGCAGCGGCTGCGGATGGTGGGAAGCAGCCGGCCGGGCGAGGCCGTGACGAGCAGCAGGACAGTGCGGGGCGGCGGCTCTTCCAGTGTTTTCAGGATGGTATTGGCTGAGGCCGCCTCCATCGTCTCTACCTCGTCCATGACGACGACGCGCCAGCCGCCCTCGGCCGCCGTGAAGTTGAGGAAATTCCGGGCGGCCCGGGCCTCTTCGACCTTGATGATGTGGCGCTTGCCTGGCTCGGATTGCGGTTCCAGCACCATCAGATCGGCATGGCTGCCCGCGGCAACACGGCGCAGGATAGGATGATCCTCCGGCAGATGTAGCGGCGGCGCGCCTTCCACATCTCTCGGTTCGCCGGCCAGCAACCACCGCGCGAAGCGATAGGCGAGCGTTGCCTTGCCGATCCCCGGCTGTCCGCAGAAGAGCCATGCGTGGTGTAACCGCCCCGAACGCGCCGCGGCGGCCAGACCGGCTGCGGCCTCCTCGTGGCCGAACAGCGAGGGATTTGCGCGGGGGGGCGGCGGAATCATGAAAGCCCCAACCGCTCGCGGCAGACTACAAGAATGGCGGCGCTCACCGCCTCGATCGGCGCTGTCGCGTCTATTACCGCGAAGCGGCCAGGCTCGGCGGCGGCTTGATCGAGGAATGTTTGCCTGACCCGCCCATGGAACTCAGGTCCAAGCATCTCATAGCGGTTGGCGTCGCCGCGTGCGCCGGCGCGCGCCAGCCCCGCTTCGACGGGCATATCAAGCAAAAGCGTGAGGTCGGGCGTCACGTCGCCCAGCAATGAGGCCCGCAACTGCGCCCAGACCGCGCGAGACGCGCCTTGCCCACCGACCTGATAGGCCAAGGTGCTGTCGAAGAACCGGTCGCAAACGACCCAGCTTCCGGCTGCCAGCGAGGGCTGAATGGTCCGGACCCAGTGCTCCCGCCGGGCGGCGAAATGCAGCGCCATCTCGGCCAGCGGATCCCATCCGCGCTGAAGAAGCAGGGCACGAATGGCCTCTGCACCACCGGATCCGCCGGGCTCGCGTGTTCTTAGGACCGAATGCCCCGCTAAGGCGAGATATCGGCTAAGAATTTTAACCTGGGTAGATTTTCCCGCACCCTCGCCGCCTTCGAATGTAACGAACCGAGGACTCAATTCATATTGCCTATCATGCGCCCGACCACCGCCGGAATTCGCGCGAAGACACCCAGCCGATCCACATCCGCGCCCGCGTAGAGCGGCAGCGTCATCGGCGGCACTCCGCGACCGGTTACTTCCAGACGACCCAGCTCCTGCCCCTTCACCACCGGCGCGGGCACCGGCGCGTCGAAGCGGACCTTGGCCTGGAGCGAATCGCGCCAGCCGCGCGGGACGGTGGCGACGACCTCGCGCCCGCCCACCAGCGGCACCGTCCGGCGGTCGCCCAGATACACGGGCACCTCCTCGATCGTATCCGCGGCGCGAAAGAGCACGACGTTGTCGAATTCGCGAAAGCCCCATTCCAACAACCGCTCCGACTCCTCCAACCGCGTCCGCATGGACGGAAGGCCGCCGACCACCAGGATCAGCCGCCGCTCGCCCCGCTTGACGCTGCCGACGAGGCAATAGCCGGCCTCTTCCGTGTGTCCGGTCTTGAGGCCGTCCGCGCCGTTGACCCGGCCCAGGATGGGATTGCGGTTCTCCTGCGTGATGTTGTTCCACCGAAAGCTCCGCTCGCCGTAGAAGCGGTAGGAGTCGGGATGATCCCGGATGGCCCGCTGTGACAAGACGGCGAGGTCCCGGGCCGTCATGCGGTGATCGGGGTCCGGCCAGCCGGTGGCATTGCGAAAGGTGCTGCCGGTGAGGCCGAGCTCGCGGGCTGTGGTGTTCATGAGCTCGGCGAAGGCGCGCTCCGATCCGGCGATCGCCTCGGCCAACACGATGCAGGCATCGTTGCCGGACTGGATGATGACGCCCCGGATCAGATCCTCCACCGACACGGTGGAGTTGAGCTCCAGGAACATGCGCGAACCGCCCATGCGCCAAGCGGCGTCGCTGACCGGCAGCATCTGGTCCAGACGCAGCCGGCCGTTCTTGATCCACTCGAAGACCACATACATGGTCATCAGCTTGGACATCGAGGCCGGCGGCATCCGCTCATCCGCCTGCTTGTTCAGCAAGATGGCCCCGGTCTCGGCATCCATCAGCATGACGAAGCGGGCGATCGTATCCACCTGCCCGATCGGCGACGCGGCCGGGGAGGTCGCGAGCGGCGGAGCAGGCGTTCTAGGCTGGGAACGGGATGGGGCGCCGGTGCGCGGCTGAGCCTGCGCGGCAGTGCCGGCCAGGCTGAGTGTGGCGGAAGCCCCGATCAGGGTGCGGCGTAGCATGTGAGAATCCCTCGGCGGGTGCGGTCTGGCCAATACGCCTCCGCCCTACTCCACCGCAAGCCGGAGATCGGGCTGGCCTCCTGCCAGTGCCCGGGCGAGTGCCGCATCGGCCTCGGCAATGCTGCCATAGGGGCCGGCCCGGACCCGCCATTGCTGCTGCCTGCCTCCGGGGCCGAAGGGTTCCGCCTGGCCGCCGATTCGCGCCGCCTGGGCCTGCGCGAGGTCGCGGCGGAAAAACTGACCGGCTTCGAGCCAGATCCGTCCCGGATTGGCGTAGCCCTGCATTACCTGCTCGGGCAGGCGCTCGGGTTCGCGCGCAACCCTGGCCGACTCGGCCGCGGCGCGGGATGGCGTGGCGGCCGGGCCGGTGCCGCCCCGTGCGCCTGGCGGCGGTGCCAGGCTCTCGCGATCCACCCGGCCCACCGGTGCGGTCTGGATGGGCAGCACGGACTGGCCCGCGAGGCCGTCGATCGCACCGCGCGAGGCCTGGCCGTCCAGTACGATGCGGGCCCGGAAAGGCCCCGAGGCTCCCAGCAGCGTTGCCGCCCGGCGGGAAACGCCGATGATCCGCCCGGCCATATCTGGCCCGCGATCATGCACACGCAGCCGCAGCGAGCGGCCATTGTCCAGGTTGGTGACGGTGACGATGGCGGGCAGCTGCAGCGTCCGGTGGGCGGCGAGCATGCCCTGCGGGTCGGCCGCCTCGCCATTGGCGGTGAGGCCGGCCCGCGGCGGAAGAATTGCGGCTATGCCGGATTCGTCCAGGCCGAACTCCTCACGCGGATAGGACCACAGCCCCCCGGCACGGTACGGTTCACCCAGATAGTAGCGCGGCTGGGGCGTGGGCGCCGGCGTCTGTGAACAACTCGCCAGCAGTAGGGCCGCGAGGAGGGCCCGCCTCACGCCACCCGGTCCGAGAGCAACCCTACGGCAGTGGCGTAGAAGTTCGAGGGATTGTAGCGCCGGATCTGCATGAAGTTCTGCCCGACCATGAAGGCCTGGGTATCGCCTCGCGAAAGCCCTGGGATGACGATGGCCCAGTCTCCGGGACTGCTCGGCAGCCCGCCCCCGCTGGCTCTCGTGACATTCATGCGGGCCCACTCCGCCATCGCCCGCATCTGGCGGTGGTCGGCGATGGATGTGTCGAAACCTTGGGGCAGCAGCACCTCGAAACCCCAGATTTCGCCGTCGCGCCAGCCCGAGCCGGAGCGTGCCAGATAGTTGGAAATAGAGGCCAGGGCGTCGGCCCGGCTGTCCCAGATGTCGCGGCGGCCGTCCCCGTCGAAATCCACGGCCAGCCGCTCGAAGCTGGTCGGCATGAACTGGGGATGGCCCATGGCGCCGGCATAGCTGCCGCGCATGCGCTCCACGCTCACATTGCCGGCATCGAGGATGCGCAGCGCCGCCATCAGCTCCGCACGGAAGAAGGCGGCACGGCGGCCCTCCCAGGCGAGCGTGGCGAGCGCCTCCACGACGTTGAAATTGCCGGTGAAGCCGCCAAAATTCGTCTCCAGGCCCCAGATCGCGACCACCACGCGGGAGCTGACGCGGAAGCGCGCCTGAATCGCGTCGAGCAGCGTGCGGTTTTCGGCGAAGGCGCGGCGGCCGGCATCGATACGGGTCTGGGACAGGCGGGCATCACGATATTGCGGCCAGGTCTGCGTGAATTCGGCCTGCCGCCGGTCCAGCTCGAGGACCCGGTCATTTGCCTGCAATCCGGAGAGAGCGCGCGTGAGCGTGGCCGCGCTCACGCCGCCGCGGCGAGCCTCGGTGCGGACGCCATCCAGGAAGGCGGAGAAACTCCCCTGCGCGCTGGCCTCGCGGGCAAACGCTGGGATTACCGCCAAGCCGGCGGTCGCGGCAGGCAGGAAGCGACGCGTGAACATGCGACCTTAAGTGGCATTTCCCCGGCTCCACTGCAACGCATATGCACAAGGCGTGGCTATGTGGGCCGATCCCTGGTGCGGCGACGGCGGCTCTGGTTTACTATCAGGCAAATATTGGAGGAGCATGTCATGACCGATGTCACCGCCCAGTTCGCCAGATATGCCGCCGCGATCCGCCACCAGGACCTGCCGGCCGATGTCGAGACGCGGACGCGCTTCCTGATCCTGGACCTGCTCGGCAATATCGTGCGTGGCCGGCATGACGCCGAGAGCAGCGCGCCGTTGATGGCGGCCGCCCGGGTCATGGGTCTCGCGACCGGGAACCATGCCGTCTTTGGCGAATCCAGCCGCTGGTCGCCGGCCGGTGCGGCGCTGCTCAACGGCGCCTTCGCCCATAGCCTGGATTTCGACGACACCCATGCGGCCGGCACCCTGCATCCGGGCGCCCCCGTCATTCCGGCTGCGCTGGCCGCAGCCGAACTCGTCGGCGCCTCCGGCAAGGATGTGATCGCCGCGATCGTCGCCGGCTACGAAGTGACGAACCGCCTCGCCGTGGCCCTGCCCGGCGGCGACCATTACGACCGCGGCTATCACCCGAGCGCGACCTGCGGCGTCTTCGGAGCGGCGGCCGCTGCGGGGCGGGTGTTGAGGCTCAGCGCGGCGCAGATCGAGGATGCTTTCGGCATCGCGCTCAGCCAGTCCGCCGGCAGCCTGCAATTCCTCGCCAACGGTGCCTGGACCAAGCGCTTCCAGGTCGGCTGGGCTTCGATGGCCGGGCTTTCCGCCGCGCTGCTGGCGCGCGAGGGCTTCCGCGGCGCGGCCGAGGCGTTGGAGGGCAAGGCGGGCTTCCTGCGCGCCTATGCTCCCAATCCGGTTCCCGAGCGCGCGGTCAGGGGCCTCGGCACCGAATACGAGCTGATGGAAACGGCGGTGAAGCCCTACCCCTCCTGCCGCTACGGCCATGCCAATGTCGATGCGGCGCTGGCGCTGCGGGCTGAGCACGGGTTGAAGGCGGAGGAGATCGAGAGCGTCACCATGGGGCTGCCCAACAAGGGCATGCTGCTGGTCGGCGCGCCGCTCGCTTATAAGCAGCACCCGAAGAACGTCGTGGACGGCCAGTTCAGCGGACCCTTCGTCGTCGCCTGCGCGCTGGCGCATGGGCATTTCGGCTGGGACAGCTACCCGAAGATGGACGCACCGGAGCTACGCGCGCTGATGCCGAAGATCGATTGCGTCGAAGATCCGGACGTCCAGGCGGAATTCCCGGCCTATATGTCCGGCAAGCTCACGGTCCGCGCGCGCGGGCAGGTCTTCACGAAGATGGTGGTGGTGCCGAAGGGCGAGCCCGCCAATTTCCTCACCGAAGCCGAGTTGCGCGCCAAGTTCCACGGCCTGGCGGACGCGGTGCTGGGTGCTGGCCCGGCCGCGCAACTCGCCGATGCGGTGGTCGGCCTGGCCGGCGCGGCGGATGTGAACGCGATGATGCGCCTCGGCGCGCCTCGGATGGAACTGCGGATGGCCGGCGAGTAGCACTTGCGTTGATCGCCCGGCTGCGGGACATGCTCGCGGTACCAAGGACAGGTGGCCGAGCGGTTTAAGGCTCCGGTCTTGAAAACCGGCGTGGGGGTAACTCCACCGTGGGTTCGAATCCCACCCTGTCCGCCACGAGCTTGAGAAAGAGCAGACCAAATCGACGCTCACGCAATCTCGGCGGTTCCTGGTCGTTGGCGTCGGCTGGGCGCCTGGACGCCGGTGCCTTTGGCAGGTGCCTCTCTCCTCGTCCACGGCGTTGGAGCCGTCGCGGTGGCGATGCAGCCGCAGCTCTGGCCGCAGGTGCTCGGCGCCCTCGCCTGCAACCACGCCATCCTCAGCTGCAGCATGCATCCGCGCAGCGCCTGGCTCGGCCCGAACATGACGCGGCTCCCCGACACCGGGCGTCCTACGGTCGCGCTCACCTTCGACGACGGCCCCGACCCCGAGGTCACGCCCCGGATCCTGGACATCCTGGACGCGCATGGCGCCAAGGCCAGCTTCTTCCTCATCGGCCGAAAGGTTGCCCGGCACCCTGCCCTCGTCCGTGAGCTGGTGCGGCGGGGGCATGCGGTCGAGAACCACAGCCAGCGCCACTCCCTCGCCTTCGCATGCCGGGGCCCCTGGGCCCTGTGGCGTGAGGTCACTGAGGCGCAGCGGGCGATCGGCGATGCTTGCGGTGAGGTACCGCGCTTCTTCCGCGCCCCCATGGGCCTGCGGAATCCCATGCTCGACCCGGTGCTTGCGACGGAGGGGCTGTCCCTCGTCTCCTGGACGCGCCGTGGCTACGACACGATGCGCCGCCGGCCCGAGCCGATCCTGAGCAGGCTTACGCGCGGCCTCGCGCCCGGGGACATCCTGTTGCTGCATGACGGTTCCTCCGCGCTCGACGCGGATGGCAGTCCGGTCGTGCTTGCCGTGCTGCCGCGCCTGCTCGACCGGATCTCGGCGCTCGGACTCAGGGCCGCATCGCTTTCCGAAGCCTGATAAGGCGCGGCAGGCGCGCCAGCATCCCCAGCACCAGCCGCACATGCATGGATGTCAGCAGGACGTTGTCGCGGCCGTAGTGGAAGTGCGAGACGCCGCCCTCGTCGGGGCGGAGATAGCGGACGGGCGCCGGCAGATTGATCGGACGGATGCCGGCCCAGCATAGCCGCACCGCGGCTTCGGGGTCGAAGTCGAACCGGCGCATCCAGCGGCTCCGCTCCATGATGCGAAGCAGTGGCTCGACCGGATAGACGCGGAAGCCGAACAGCGAATCGCCGATGCCCAGACCAAGCGTCTCGAAGTTGGCCCACCAGTTGGAGATGCGCCGCCCGCGCACGCGCAGAAGCGGCGCATCCCCGCCAAAGACGGGTTTGCCCAGGATCATCGCCTCCGGCGCTGCGCGGGCGGCGGCCATGAAGACGGGGATTTCGCCGGCCGAGTGCTGGCCATCCGCATCCATCACGAGGGCGTGAGTGAACCCTTCGGCCTGCGCGGCCCGCAACCCATGCAGAACGGCGCCGCCTTTGCCGCCGTTTTTCCCCAGGACGAGGACGCGCAGTTCGGGATCCTCCGCGGCCGCCGCCTGCACGGCGGCCTCGCTTCCGTCCGTGCTGCCGTCCACCACAACCCATATGGGAGCCCAGGCGGCCCTTGCTTCCCGAACCGTTTCAATGAGTTTGGCGCCACTGTTATAGCTGGGGATGAGGACGAGTGCCTTCATCAGCCGGGGGCTCCCACCGGAAACTGCGCCCGGAAATAGTTCTCGAGCCGCTCGACGAAAACTTGCGGATCGCTGCCCACGTCGAAGCGCTCGCCGAGCCTAACCCGGAAGACAAGCGGCAGCACCGGCGGGCGTAGAAGCGGCCAGGTCTTGCTCAGATAGGGGTTGTCGGCCTCGATCAGCACGGTTTGAACCGGCGCGCCGGCCGCCTTCGCCATGACGGCGAAGCTGCGGTGGAACGAGTCGACCGGCGGGTGCGATGTCCGCGATCCCTCGGGGAAAATCAGCAGTTGGCTTCCGGCGCGGAGGGTCTGTGCCGCTCCGCGGATCATCGACAAAGGCGCGTCGTTGCGGACATAGGCGGCAAACCGGATGCCGCCGCCGAGGAAGAGGCTGTCCCAGAGCGCGGCTTTGGTGATGCAGACCACACGGGGCAGCCGGGAGATCAGCAGCACCGCGTCCAGCATGGTCGGGTGGTTGGCGGCGATGACGATGCCTGCATCGCTGCGCAGGGCGTCGAGGGCGCGCAGATCGGCGCGCAGGACACCCGTCGCCTTCATGACCCAAAGGGCCCAGCGGAAGCCCGCCATGATGATGAACTGGCCCAGCCGTTCGCCTCTCCCTCGCGGGACCAGCGGGTAGAGCAAGGAAGCCGGCAGGCTCCAGGCCAGGCAGCTGAGGCCGAAGACGGCAAGGCAGAAGTAGAAGGCTATGCGGAAATAGAGTGCCATGAGCCAGCCTTGAGCGGGCTTGGCGCTACGGCCCTCGGCCCGGGTGTGGCCCTGGTCCATCGGATTTGGTCCATTATATTTCTCAGTACTTTATGGTAACGAGTCGCAGGTAACAGAGTAAAGTTACGAAGGTTTGACGCGGGGCCCAATGTGACGAATCGGCAGGACTCCAGCAGCCCAGCGGCGCCGCATGCCCCGCTTCTATCCTATTACGCAGCGCCTGAGGCGCGGGCCGGCTTCGTGCGCGACGTCTTCGATCGCGCGGCCGGCTCCTATGACCGCATCAACGCGGTGCTCTCGCTGGGAACCGGCGCCTGGTATCGCCGCCATGCCCTGCTGCAAGCCGGGCTGCGGCCGGGGATGCGGATGCTCGATGTGGCGGTTGGAACGGGGCTGGTGGCGCGCGAGGCCGTGCGAATCCTCAGCCGCACGGAGGACGTCATTGGCCTCGACCTCAGCGCCGGCATGCTGGGCGTGGCCCGGCGCTCGCTGCCGATCCCCCTCATCCAGGCCCGGGCCGAGGCGCTGCCCCTGGCCGATGCCAGCGTGGATTTCATCAGCATGGGCTACGCCCTGCGCCATGTAACCGACCTCGCCGTGCTCTTCGCGGAGTTCGGCCGCGTGCTCCGCCCCGGCGGGCGGGTG
Organism: Rubritepida sp.; assembly: GCA_028291455.1. Classification (GTDB taxonomy): domain Bacteria; phylum Pseudomonadota; class Alphaproteobacteria; order Acetobacterales; family Acetobacteraceae; genus Roseococcus. The sequence continues at coordinate 21,001 of JAQGHY010000290.1, forward strand.
CTCGTGCTGGAGATCGCCAAGCCGGAGAGCCGCTTGGCCTATGCGCTGGCCAAAGCATATGTCGGCGTCATCGTTCCCGGCCTCAGCCGTCTCGGAGGGGCTGATTCCGGAATGATGATGCGATACTACTGGGACACGATCGAAGCCTGTGTGCCGCCCGCCGAAATCATGCGCCATCTGCGCGAATCCGGCCTGGAACAGGTCGGCTGCGAGACGTCTGTCCGCATCTTCCGAGCCTACTCAGCCCAACGCGCGTGAGGGCGCCGCCGCCTGATCTGGCCGTACTGACGGACCGGGTCGCGCGGCTCTATGGCGGCGCCTCGCGGTTCTCGCGCGGCTTCGTCCGCGGCAAGCTGCTGACCGACCCGGCGACGCCCGCGATCCTGCGGCTTGCCGCGGCCAGCGGAGGTTTCGGAGCCGTGGCCGATCTCGGCTGCGGGCGCGGCCAGGTCGGGCTGGCCTTGCTGCTGGCCGGCCTCGCCGACAGCGTCGCCGGCCTGGACCTCGACGCGGACAAGATCCGCGACGCCACTCGCGCCGCTGCCGGGCTTCCAGCGAGCTACGCGGCGGCAGATCTCGGAACCGCCCCCATCCCGGATTGCGATACGGTCCTGATCTTCGACGTGCTGCTGCAAATGCACGAGCCGGCTCAGCGCAGCCTCCTGGCGCGCATGGCGGCAGCGGCACGGCGGCGCATCATCATCCGCGCGTTCGATCCGGATTGCGGATGGCGCGCTCAGCTCGGCACCGCCATGGAGCAGATCGCCCGGCGTATCCGGCGCGATGGTTCAGTCCTCCACCCACTGCCGCTACGGGAGATCGCGGCGTCCCTGGAAGCCGAAGGTTTTTGCACCCAGGTCGCCCCCTGCTGGGGGTGGACGCCACTACCCAACGTCATGCTGATCGCCGAACGCGCCCTGATTTGATGTACTCGAGCCCGCAGGATCGAAACGGAGGGTGAGTTGCGGTCGCCGCGACCGATCTGCTAATGAAGACCACGATCCACATTAAACACTAGTCCTGGTGCCGCGCTTTAGAGCCATCACCGTTGGGGGGACCATGACCACCCAAGAAGCCAAGGCCTTGCCAGTTCAAGTCGCCGATCCGTTCGAGCTCGAAGTCGCGCAACTCATTGTCCGCGCGCTTTCGCTTGAAGTATTGCCGGAAGAGATCCTTCCCGAAACGCCGCTTTTCGGGGACGGGCTCGGCCTGGATTCCATCGATGCGCTGGAGATGTCCCTCGTCATCTCCAAAGCCTATGGCGTCCAGCTTCGATCCGACGACGAGCGGAACCATCGCATCTTTTCCTCCCTTCGCAGCCTCGCGGGCCACATTGCGAAGCACCGGGCGACCTGACGCCATGCCTGGGCCGCAGGGCTATGCCAGCTCGGGCTGGCGGAGCCTGAGCTGGCGGAGTTGGGGCTGGCCCGCCCTATGGGCCGCGGCGATCGCGCTCGAGGCCATGGCCGGCGGCGTGTCCGTCTGGTTCGCGGGGCGGCATGGTCCGGCGCTGGTGGCGGTGCTGCTGAACGTGCTGGCCGCCCTACGATTCGCGGCCACCCTTCGGCCCGGGCGAGTTCCGCTCATCACGAAATATGCGCGCTGCGACGAGCAGGGGCTGCCGCAGGATTGCGAGGGCTATACGCGCGCCCTGACCGGCTGCTGGGCCGGACTGCTTGCCGGTTTCTCGCTGCTGCATGCCGGGGCAATGC
>JAQGHY010000322.1 GCA_028291455.1 Rubritepida sp.
GATGGTCGAGGTCTCCTATCGTGGCGCCGGACCGATGCTGAACGACCTGATCGCTGGCCATCTGCCGACGAGCTGGAACAGCACCGTGGCTGCGCTGCCGCATCTCCAAGGGGGCCGTATCCGCGCGCTCGGCGTGACCACCGCGCAGCGCACGCCGCTGCTGCCCGACGTGCCCACCCTGGCCCAGGCCGGCGTGGCCGGATACGAATTCGCCGGCTGGTACGGCATGGTGGCGCCGGCCGGGCTGCCTGCGCCCATCGCGGCCCGGATGAGCGCGGCCATCGTCGAGGTGCTGCGCGAGCCGTCCATCCACGAGCGACTGCTGCGCATCGGAGCCGACCTGAACGCCTCCGGCCCGGCCGAATTCGCGGCCTTCCTGCGCGAGGAGGACACCCGCTGGGCCCGCGCCTCGCGCGAGGGGCTGATCGTTCGCGCGCAATAGGCCACACTCGATTTGAACAGCTAGCGGAAATCATCATGACCACGCGCTTTGCCGGCGAAACCCTCGGCCACTTCGTAGCCGAGTCCGACTGGCGCGACATCGCGCCCGCGCTGCGGCACGAGGCGAAACGCTCCATCCTCAATCACCTCGGTTGTGCGCTCGGTGTCGCCCAGGATCCGGCGGTCACGACGGCGCTGAAGGTCATGCAGGCCTTTGCCGGAGCGCCCGTCGCCACCGTGATCGGCCAGGGCGTGCGGCTCGACCCCATGAGCGCGTCTTTCGTGAACGCCATTGCCTCCAACCTGCTGGATTACGACGACACGCATCTGGCTACCGTGATCCATCCAACGGCGCCCGTCGCACCCGCGCTCTTCGCGCTCGCGGAGCAGCGCGGGTTCTCCGGCGCGGCGGTGCTGCACGCCTTCCTGCTGGGCGGCGAGGTGGAGTGCCGCATCGGCAATGCCGTCTCGCCCGGTCATTACGCGCGGGGCTGGCACATCACCTCCACCTGCGGAACCTTCGGCTCGGCCGCCGGATGCGCGCGGCTGCTGGGGCTTTCAGCGGAGCAGACCTGGCATGCTATCGGCATCGCGGCGAGCCAGGCCGCGGGCCTCGTGGAGAACCTGCCGACGGCGGCGAAGAATGTCGGCGTCGGCAATGCGGCGCGCAACGGCATGCTCGCGGCGCTGCTGGCGGAGCAGGGCTACAAGGCCGCGCCCGCCGCGATCGAGGGCCCGCTCGGCTTCGCGTTGGCGACGGGCGATGCCCCAAAGATTGAGGACATCACGCGCGATCTCGGCACGCATTGGGAAATCGCGCGCAACACCTACAAGCCCTACCCGGCCGGCATCGTCTTTCACGCGGTGATCGACGCCTGCCTGGAACTGCGCGCGGAAATCGGCGTACCGCCCGAGGCCATCGCTAGCGTGACCGTCGCCGGCGACGCGCTGCTGCTCGCGCGCGGCGATCGCGTGGTGAACAACGAGCGCGACGCGCGGGTCAGCATCCACCACTCGGCCGCGCTCGGCTTTGTGCGCGCCCGTGCCGGAGTGGCGGATTTCGAGATGCCGGCCGTGACGGATCCGGCGCTGGTCGCCTTCCGCGCGAAGGTGACGGCCAAGCTGGACGAATCCATGCCTAGGGGCGCCGCCTCCGTGACGGTTCGGCTGGCCGATGGCCGCGAGTTCCGCAAGACCGTGACGACGCCGCGCGGCAGCCTGGAGAAGCCGATGAGCGATGCCGAGCTCGAAGCGAAGTTCCGCGACAACTCGGAGATCGGCGGATTCGGCGCGCGCGCGGATGCCGCCATCGCCGCCACCTGGGCACTGGACGAAGCGCCGGATGTCGTGCGGCTGATGGACCTTCTCGCTTAGAACCCAGCCCGCGCGTGGTCGAAGGTCACGGATTTGACCATCGCCCAGAGCGCCATGCCGGGCGTGAGGCCCAGCCGCGACTGCGCATCTCGCGTGATGCGCGCGAGCAGCGCCGTCCCGGCCATGTCCAGGTGCAGGAACACCTCATGCGGCGATGCCGTCGGTGCGATGGAAGTCAACGTGACCGGAAGCACGTTCTGCATCGAGATGCCCTCGGGCGGCGTCAGCGCCACCGACACGTCGCGCGCGCGCAGCCGCAGGCGCAGCCGGGTTCCAACGGGCTCGGCATGCAAGGGTGCCAGCAGGCTGCCGCCGGCGAAGTCGAATCGAGTCAGCCCGCGTGCGAAGTCATGGTCAGCGATGCAGCACGCGATCAGCACGCCGGCATCGCGGCGCGCGGCGAGTGGCAGATCGGTGCGGGCGGTCAGTGCTTCGACGCTGCCGCTTGCGCGGACGCGGCCGGCCTCGATCAGCACGAGGTGGTCGGCCAGCGCATCCACCTCGTCCAGCGCATGGGTGACGTAGAGGATGGGCAGCCGGGCCGCCTCCCGCAGGCGGGCGAGGAAGGGAAGGATCTCCGCGCGCCGCGGTCCGTCGAGCGCGGCGAGCGGCTCGTCCATCAGCAGCAGCCGGGGCCGCATGAGCAAAGCGCGGCCGAGCGCCACGCGCTGGCGCTCGCCACCGGACAGCCGGGCCGGGCGGCGGGGTAGCAGCTCCTCGATGCCGAGCAGCGCCAGCACCTCGTCGAAGCCAGGACCGGTTGCGCCTCGCGGGGCACGGCGCAGGCCGTAGCGCAGGTTGCTCTCCACGCTCAGATGCGGAAACAGCCGCGCCTCCTGGAAGACGATGCCGCAGCGCCGCCTCTCGGGCGGGAGCGCGATGCCGCGCGCGGTGTCCAGCAGCACCTCGCCATCCAGCACCACGCGCCCCTCGCGCGGTTGCAGCAGCCCCGCGATCGCCTTGAGGATCGTGCTCTTGCCGCAGCCGGAGGGGCCGAACAGCGCCGTGACGCCTTCCGGCGCGGCGGTAAAATTGGCGTCGAGCTCGAAGCCCTCGAAGCGATGCCGCAGCGCGACTTCCAGCATTAGAAGCGGCCCAGCAGCAGATGCATCCGCCGCGCGATCCATTCGGCGAGCAGCAGCCCGCTCATCGCCAGGCCGAAGGAGACCAGCGCGAGGCGGGCCGCAGTGGCCTCGCCGCCCGGCGTCTGTGTGGCGGCATAGATCGCGAGCGGCAGGGTCTGCGTCTCGCCGGGGATGTTGGAGGCGAAGGTGATGACGGCGCCGAATTCACCCAGGCCCGCGGCGAAGGCGGTGACCGCGCCGGCCAGGATGCCAGGCGACATCAGCGGCAACGTGACGGTGAGGAACCGGTCGATCGGCCCGGCCCCGAGCGTTCCCGCCGCGGCCTCCAGGCCAGGATCGACCTGCTCCAGACCCAGCCGCACCGCGCGCACGATGAGCGGGAAGGACATGACGGCCGTGGCGAGGGCGGCACCCCCGGTCGTGAAGACGAGGCGGATGCCGAACCACTCCAGCAAGGGCGCGCCGATCGGACCGCGCACGCCGAACAGCATCAGCAGCCCCCAACCGACCACCACGGGCGGCACGACCAGCGGCAGGTGCACCAAGGCGTCTAGTAGAAAGCGCCCGGGGAAGCGCCGCCGCGTCAGCAGCCAGGCGATCCCGATAGCGGGCAGCAGGGAGACGAGGACCGAACGCGCCGCGACATCGAGGCTGAGGCGAACGGCCTGCCACTCCTCGGGGCTGAGATGCATCAGGCGGATTGTCCCCCGGCGAAGCGCTGCCCGTTATAGTCACCCGGCAATAGCGCGGACAAGGCGTCAGGCAAGAAGGGCGATGCTCCCCGAGATCAGCAGCACGCCGAAGGCGAAGGGCTTGTAGAAGCGCGCGGGCACGACGTGGAAGGAGCGGGCGCCGATGGGTACGCAGAGCATCAGCACCGGCAGCACGACCAGCAGCTTCGCCATCACCGCCAGCGTCATCAGCCCACCCCAGAGCGGCCCGGCGATCGAGACGATCGCGATCAGCGCGAAGAACAGGATCAGGTTCGCCCGGTGCCGGATCGCCGCCTCGGGGCCGGATAGCAGATAGAGGATGACCGGCGGCCCGCTCATGCCCGTGGCGCCCTTGAGCAATCCCGACACGGTACCCACGGCGAGGTTCATCGAGAGCGGGCGGGTGCCGTGGTAGCGCCAGCCCGACATCAGCAGCAGCCCGAACACCAGCACGAAGCCGCCGATGAAACGTCGCAGTGAATCGGGGTCGGCGGAGAGCAGGACGAAGGTGCCGAGCGGTGTGGCGAGGCAGGCCGCGCCGCCGATCGGCAGGATCACGCGGCGGTCGGCGTCCTTGAGGGCGCGCGGCAGCAGTTGCAGCGAGATGATGAGCTCCATCAGCAGCATCACCGGCACCCCGGCGCGCGGGCCCCAGAGCACGGAATAGATCGGCGCCAGGATGATGGCCGTGCCGAAACCGGCATAGCCGCGCATGAGCCCTGCGACCGCGGTGGCCAGCATGGCGGCCCAGATGTGCCAGTCTCCAAGGAGTTGCGCGCTGGCGGCGAGGAGATCGTTCACTCCTCCACCTGCTCGAGCGTCACGACGGCCACATTCACCAGCAGCTTGCCCGCATTCTCGAAATTCACCGTCACGCGGTCGCCGATCACGGACTGCACCTGGCCCACGCCCCAATCGGGACGGTCGGGTTGACGGACGCGCATCCCCGGCTCGATCTCGTTCACTTCGGTTGTTTCCCCGCCTCTTGAGCGGCCTTCCTTGAACTGCAATCGGGCGTTGGAGGGAAGATGCCTTCCGGGCGCCGCCGAGGCATAAGCCCCGAGGCATAAGCCCCCGAGGCATAAGCCCCCGAGGCATAAGCTCTGGGGCGTGGTCTAAAGATTTCGGCAACCATGGCCCGTTAGCAAGACGTTGCTTGCGGCACTGGCCCGCATCTTGCGCTGCTCCTCCGCGCAAAGCTGGTTTTCAGGACGAGGGCCCGCCGAAGATGAAGAGAGAGAAGTGCATGACGACCCACCCGCGCCTGGCCGAACTGCTCGCAGCGCGGATTTGCCATGACCTGGGTTCGCCCGTGGCCAGCATCACAGCGCTGCTGCCTCAGGCGAGCAACCCCGCGGCGCACGATATCTTGCTGGAGACGGCGGAAGAGCTGCGCGCGCGCTTGAAGCTCTTCTCCGCGGCCTTCGGTTCCGGCGACGAACTCGCCTGGGCCGAGCTGGCTCCGCTGCTTCTCGGCGCCCCCATGGCCCATCGCGTGCGGTTCGAAGTGGCGGCGGCCGGCGGTCAGCTGCCAGCCGGCAAAGTGCGCTTGGTCCTTTCCGCGGCTCTCCTGGCCGCCGAAGCCCTGCCGCGCGGCGGGGTCGTGTGGATTTCCGATTCCGGCGGAAGCTTCGTCCTGTTGCCGGAGGGGCGCGACGCCGTCTGGTCGCCCACGCTGGTCCGGCTTCTCTCGGGCGGCAGCATGGAATTGGCCATGGCCGAAGGGCCGCGCCGCATGCTCGCGCCTTGGGTGGTATCCCAGGCGGCGGCCGAAGGCATGGAGCTGAGCCTCGCGCTATCCGGCGGGGCCGCGATGCCGCCGCTGCTCATGACGCCCGTGAACTGACGCAATTTGCATGTTGCGTTGCAAAATGCAGCGCGATTTATGCGGCGGCCTTTACCCTTTCTTCGGAACCCGTGGCCCATCCTTCCTGCAAGCGCCCCGGATCGGGCGTGGAACGAAGGGACCGCCGATGGACGACCTGCTCGCCGACTTCCTGACCGAGACGAATGAGGGTCTCGCCAGCCTGGACACGGCGCTGCTCCAGCTGGAGCGGAACCCCTCGAACACCGCGGTCCTGTCGGAAGTCTTCCGGACCATCCATACCATCAAGGGCACCTGCGGGTTCCTCGGCCTGCCTCGCCTCGAAGGCGTCGCCCATGCGGCGGAGAACGTGCTGGGCTTGTGGCGGGACGGCTCGCTGGCCGTCAGCCAAAGCGGCATCTCCCTGATCCTATCGGCGGCGGATTGCATCAAGCAGATCATCGCCGGGCTCGAGGCGACGGGCAGCGAGCCGGTGGGCGACGACGTGCCGCTGAAGATCGCCCTGGACGCGGCGGCCTCCGGCGAGGCGCCTCCCGTGGCTGTGCAGGTCGTTGCCAAGCCTGCCGCCGCCGCGGCGCCCGCGCCCTTGCCGGTGGCGGAGGCACCGCTGCCGATCATGGCTGCTCCGCCGGAGAATGCGCCCGAGGTCGCCGCCGGCGGAGGCAACGCGCCGCAGACCATCCGTGTCGCCGTCGATGTGCTGGAGGATCTGATGGTCCTGGTCAGCGAGCTGGTGCTGACCCGCAACCAGCTCCTGCAGCTTGCCCGTGCGGAGGAGAATGCGAGCTTCGCGGTGCCCCTGCAGCGGCTCTCGCAGATCACCTCGGACCTGCAGGACGGCGTGATGAAGACGCGCATGCAGCCGATCGGCAATGCCTGGGCCAAGCTGCCGCGGCTGGTGCGGGACCTGTCCAAGGATCTGGGCAAGCGCATCGAACTCGACATGCGCGGCGCGGAGACCGAGCTGGACCGCCAGGTACTCGAACTCATCAAGGATCCGCTGACGCATATGGTCCGCAACAGCGCGGATCATGGGCTTGAGACGCCGGAACAGCGCCGCGCCGCCGGCAAGAGCGACATGGGGCGCATCCTGCTCAACGCCTTCCACGAGGGCGGCCATATCGTGCTCGAGATCGGCGACGACGGACGCGGGCTCAACACCGAGCGGATCAAGTCCAAGGTGGTGTCGCAGGGTCTGGCCACCGAGGCCGAGCTCGCCACCATGAGCGAGCGCGAGATTCACCGCTTCATTTTCCGCCCGGGATTCTCGACGGCGGCGCAGGTGACCTCCGTCTCCGGCCGCGGCGTCGGGATGGATGTGGTGAAGACGAATATTGAGCGCATCGGCGGCGTCGTGGACCTCCGCTCGAAGGAGCACCGCGGGACCACCTTCACCATCAAGATCCCGCTGACGCTGGCCATCGCGGCGGCGCTGATCGTCGAAGCCGGCGGCGAGCGCTTCGCCATCCCGCAGGCCGGTGTGCTGGAGCTGGTGCGCGTGGGCCTGGGCGACGGCCCCAAGGTCGAGCTGATCAAGGATGCGCCGGTGATGCGCCTGCGCGACCAACTCCTGCCGCTGATCTCGCTGAAGCGGCTGCTGCGCCTTGACCTAGAGACCGGGGACGTGGAGGCCGGCGCGGATGCCGAGGGCTTCGTGGTGGTGACGCAGGTGGGCTCGCAGCTCTTCGGCATCGTGGTCGATCGGGTCTTCGACATCGAGGAGATCGTGGTGAAGCCGGTCGCGCCCATCCTGCGGCACATCACCATGTTCTCGGGCAACACGATCCTCGGCGACGGCAGCGTGATCATGATCCTCGACCCCAGCGGGATCGCACGGGCAACCGGTCTCGGCACCGAACCGGCTGCGGACAGCAACGCGATGCAAAGCCAGAATCAGGCCGCACGCAGCAGGGATCGCAACACGGCGCTGTTGCTGTTCCGGGCCGGGGAGGGCGCGCCCAAGGCGGTGCCGCTCTCGCTCGTCGCACGGTTGGAGAATCTGGAGGCCGCGCGGATCGAACGGGCAGGGGACAGCCTCGTGGTCCAGTATCGCGGCAGCCTGATGCCGCTGGTGCCGCTGCACGGCTTCGTGGCCCAGCGGGAAGCAGGCAACCAGGCGGTGCTGGTCTTCGGCGACGGCCATCGCGCCATGGGCCTGATGGTGGACGAGATCCTGGACGTCGTGGACGCCTCGCTGGACATGGATCCCGCCGGTGTGAGGCCGGGCTTCCTGGGCAGCTGCGTCGTCGCCGGCAAGGTGACGGAGATCCTGGACACGGCCTTCTGGCTCAAGCAGGGCCAGGCGGATTGGTTCGAGCCGCTCGCCTCCGAGAGCGGGCGGCCGCGCCTGCTGGTGGTCGAGGATAGCGACTTCTTCCGCAACCTCATCGTCCCTTCCGTCATGGCTGCGGGCTATGACGTCACCACCGTCGTGCATGGCCGTGAGGCGCTGCGGCTGCGCGATGCCGGCGAGATCTTCGACGTCATCGTCTCCGACATCAACATGCCCGAGCTGGACGGCATCGGCCTCGCCCGAGCCGTGCGGGAAGGCGGCGCCTGGGCCGAATTGCCGATGATCGCGCTCACCAGCCAGTCCGAGCCGCGGGATGTGGAGCGCGGCCGGGCGGCGGGCTTCAGCGACTACATCGCCAAGTTCGACCGTGAGGCCCTGCTGGCGAGCCTGCAGCAGTGCCTGCAGCCAACGCTCCCGCGCTGATCAAGGAAACAGAAGATGCAAGGCGCCGAATCCTCCAAGAACGAGACGCGCTCGACCGCATCCCCGCTCACCGATGCCGCCGGGATGATGCTGACCTTGACCGTCGCGGGGCAGCTCTGTGCCGTGCCGGTCCTCTCCGTGCGGGACGTGCTGGGCGTGCAGACGATCACGCGTATTCCCCTCGCGCCGCGTGAGGTCGCGGGAAGCCTGAACCTGCGCGGCCGGATCGTGACCGCGGTGGACCTGCGCAGCCGCCTCGGACTGCCGCCGCGCGAGGTTGCGAAGGGCGCGATGAGCGTCGTGGTCGATGTGGGCGGCGAACTCTACAGCCTGCTGGCGGACCAGGTGGGCGAGGTGCTCTCGCTCAATGCCGAAGAGCGCTCGGCCAACCCGCCCACGCTGGACCCCTCCTGGCGTGAATTCTCGCTCGGCGTGCATCGGCAGGGCGACAAGCTTCTCGTCCTCCTCGATGTCGACCGGCTGCTGGCGCTGGGCGCCTGATCATGGCCGAACAGATGTCCAACGGCACCTGCCTCGTGGTGGATGACAGCGGCGTGGTCCGCAAGGTCGCGCGGCGCATCCTGGAACGCCATGGCTTCACCGTGCGCGAGGCCGAGGACGGCCAGAAGGCGCTCGATGCCTGCCGGGAGGAAATGCCGCGCGCCGTCCTGCTCGACCGCAATATGCCGGTGCTGGACGGCATCGGCTTCCTCCGAGCCCTTCGTGCTGAATTCGGGCCGGACGAGCCGGTGGTGGTGATGTGCACGACCGAGTCGGGAATCGACCGGATTATGGAAGGGCTCGAAGCGGGCGCGCAGGAATACGTCATGAAGCCCTTCGACGAGGAGATCCTCTGCGGCAAGCTGATCCAGGCCGGATTGCTGCCCGCATGAACATGGTCCCGGCCACCAGATTGCGGGTGATGTTGTGCGACGACAGCAGCACCGTGCGCTCGGCGCTTGCGCGCGTGCTGGAGACCGACCCCGGCATCAGCATCGTGGCTCGCGTGGGCAATGGCTCGCAGGCCCTGGCCGCGCTGGACGGCGCCGCGCCGATGGACCGCGCGCAGGTCGTGCTGCTCGATCTGGAAATGCCCGTGATGGACGGCATGACGGCGCTTCCGCTCATCCTGAGACGCGAGCCCCGGCCCATCGTTATCGTCGCGAGCGCGCTGACGCAGCGCGGTGCAAGTGCCACCATGGCGGCGCTGCGGGCAGGGGCTTCGGATTACATCCCAAAGCCGGCCGCGGCCGGCGGCGGTCTGGCCGACCCCAATTTCCGCGCCGAGCTCCTGGCCAAGGTGAAGGGCTGGGCAAGGCTGCGGCAAAGCCCGTCGGCCGCGCCGGCTCGGCCGCTGAACGTCGCCCCCCGCATCGCGATGCGCGGCGGTGCGCCGAAGGTCGTGTGCATCGGCAGTTCCACGGGTGGGCCGCAGGCCCTCGCCGCGTTGGTACGTCGGCTGCCGCGCCAGATCGCCGTGCCTGTCGTCATCGTCCAGCACATGCCGCCCGGCTTCACGGCGATGCTGGCCCAGCATCTCGATACGCTGGGTGGTCCTCGCGTGAGCGAAGCCAAGGAGGGCGACGTGCTGGAAGCCGGGCGCATTTTCCTGGCTCCCGGCGACCGTCATCTTCTGGCCAAGGCGGAGGGCGAGCAGGTCGTGCTGCATCTCTCGGACGGTCCGGCGGAGAATTTCTGCCGCCCGTCGGTGGATCCGACGCTGCGTAGCCTCGTCGCCATCTTCGGCCGCTCCGTGCATACGGTGATCCTCACCGGGATGGGTCAGGACGGATTGCTCGGCTGCCGTGCCGTGACGCAGGCCGGCGGCTCGGCTTGGGCGCAGGACGAAGCCTCCTCGGTGGTCTGGGGCATGCCCGGTGCGATTTCCCGCGCCGGACTGGCCTCGGAGCA
>JAQGHY010000342.1 GCA_028291455.1 Rubritepida sp.
GCTAGCCCAAAGCTATTCTGACCGGCCAGTGCGCCTGATCGTGCCGTTTGGAGCCGGCGGCATCACCGACTTCACCGCACGGGCTGTTGCAGATGCGGCAGCACCGCATCTCGGCCGGGCCATCATCATCGAAAACCGGACTGGAGCAGGCGGCGGTATCGCCGGCGGTTTCGTGGCCCGCGCCGCACCAGATGGCGACACCCTCATGTTGGCCACCCTGGGCATGTTGGCGGTGAACCCCCTTCTGTTCCGATCTCTCGCTTATGATCCGGGGAAGGACTTCACACCTGTCTCTCTCTCCGCATCCTCGCCCTCCGTCCTCGTGGTGAGACCCGGTGCGGACGCGCCGCCCGATCTCGCCGCCTACTTGGCTCGGGCTCGCGCCAAGCCCGGCGAGCTGAGCTGGGGAACGGCCGGCGTCGGCTCGTCGCCGCACCAGCTCGAGCTCCTCTTGGAAAGCCTGGCGGGCATCAGCCTGATGCCAGTCCATTTTCGGTCCGGCGCGGAAGCGGTTCAGGGAGTACTCGCCGGTCAGCTGCTCGCGACAGCCGAAGCCGTCCCACAAGTCGGCGAGCACATCCGGGCCGGAACGCTCAAGGGGCTGTGCGTCACCGCAGCGGAGCGGCTCTCGGTGCTGCCGGAGGTACCGACGGCAGCGGAGGCTGGGCTGCCCGGCTGGGAGCATGGATCCATCTCCGGGATCGTTGGGCCAGCCAACCTACCAACTGCCGTGCTTGCGCGTCTTTCTGCCGCCTTCGGCAAGGCAATGGAATCGCCTGCCCTGCGGCGAGCGCTGGGCGACCAAGGCGTGGTCGCCCTCGACGGCACGGCCGCCTCGATGCGGCGGATCATCGAGAGCGAGACGGTTCGCTGGCGCCGCTTGCTCTCCGGCGTCACGCCGACCTGAGGCCTTGCATTCTGGATATGGTAAGATCATTCTTGTATCCATAATGGGACTGAAAGCAGCCCGCGCCAGACGAACGCCGGCATCACCCATCTGCAGGAGCTTCCATGCAGCGGAGAAACATCTGGGCCCTCGGCGCGTCGCTTTGCGCCGCACCCGCCGTGCTGCGCGCCCAACCCGCCTGGCCGAGCCGACCGGTCCGGGTCCTCGTCGGCTTTCCGCCCGGCCAGTCCAGCGACATCTCCGCCCGGCTGCTCGCCGCTGAGATGGAGAAGACGCTGGGCCAGCCCTTCGTCATCGAGAACCGCCCCGGCGCCGGGGCCACGCTCGCCGCCGCCGAGGCCGCGCGCGGCCCGACCGACGGCTATACCGTGCTCTTCACCTCGACCGGCCCGCTGGCCATCGCACCGCACCTCTACCAACGCCTTGGCTACGACGCGCTGACCGATTTCGCGCCCTCCACGATGGTCGCCAAGGCGCCGCTGATCCTGGTGGTGGGCGCAAGCTCGCCCTTCCGCAGCGTTGCCGACCTGGTCGCGGCAGGCCAGGGCTCGCGCTCGCTGAATTACGGCTCCGGCGGCACCGGCGCGACGGCGCATCTCGGCACCGAGCTCTTCCGGATGGCGAGCGGCACCAACCTCACCCACGTGCCCTATCGGGGCTCCTCGCCCGCGCTGAACGACCTGGTGGCCGGGCGTATCGACTTCATGTTCGATAGTCCCGCGCCGCTGCTGCCGCTGATCCGCGACGGTCAGATCCGGGCCCTGGCAAGCACCGGCCCAGAGCCCTATTCCGAGCTGCCGGAGGTGCCCCTAATCGCCGCGACTTATCCGGGTTTCGATGTCCATAGCTGGACGTGCTTCGTCTTTCGCGCGGGTACGCCCGAGCCGATTGTAGAACGCTTCCATCGCGCAATGACGCCGATCATCGGCACGCCGGAGATGACGGAGCGCATGATCCGCACCGGCGTGGAGCCGTATCTCGGCCTCGACCCCGCGGCGATAAAGCAGCTGATGGCCACCGAGTTCGCGAAATGGCAGCAGGTCATCCGCACGGCCAATATCCGTCTGGAATAGCGGATGGCCGTCCCCTACCCCCGCTACCGCAGCGCCTGCGGCTGGAACGCGATCCTGCCGCCGCGCGCGCCCCGCACGGCACCGCCGCCGCCGGGCCGTATCGACAGCATCGTTATCGGCGCCGGCTATGCCGGGCTGGCCGCCGCGCGCCGCCTCGCCGAGCTGCGTCCGGACGAGCAGGTGCTGATCCTCGAGTCCGGCCAGGTTGGGGAGAACGCCTCGGGGCGGAATGCCGGCCTGATCGTCAGCGTGCCGCATAATTTCCCGGCCAGTGTCGGCGCGTCGGCCGGCAGCCGCCCGCCGCAATTCGAGATCTTCGCTGAGGGCATGGAGCGGTTCGCCGGACAGGTCCGCGAGCTCGGTATCGAATGCGGCTGGAACCCGGCCGACAAGTTGTACGCCGCGGCCACCACGGACGGCGAAGCGGCGCTCGCCCGCAACATGGCCAATTACGCCCGCTGGAAAGTCGGCTTCAAACCGCTGGGCCGGGAGGCGCTGCGCGCGCGCATCGGCACGGACTACTACCGCTCCGGCTTCGCCTCCGGCCAGAATGTCTACGTGCAACCCGCCGCCCTGGTGCGTGGCCTCGCCGACACGCTGCCGGCCAATGTCTGGTTGATGGAGGAGAGCCCGGTCCTCGCGCTGACTGGCGACGGACCCTATGTGCTGCGTACGGAGCAGGGCGAGTTCCGGGCACCACGCGTGATCCTGGCAAATAACGGCTTCGCCAAATCGCTCGGTTTCCTGCGCAGCCGTCTCGTCACGATCTTCACCTATGCGGGGCTCACGCCGGTCCTGCCGGCCGAGGAGCTGGCCAAGCTCGGAGCACCGGGTGAGTGGGGCGTGCTGCCCGCCGCGCGGCTCGGCACGACGCTGCGGCGGACGGGCGATGGCCGCATGCTCGTGCGCAGCGCCTATTCCTATGAGCACGAGGCCTCCATCGAGGCGATGGCGACGATGCTCTCCTCGCTCTACCGCGCCCGCTATCCAGCGATGGCTTCGCATGGCTTCGAGCACGTCTGGGGCGGCGCCACCGCCCTCACGCGCAACGGCGCGGCCTATTTCGGCGAGTTGCGGCCAGGCCTTTTCTCCGCCGCCGGCTGCAATGGCTCGGGCATCCTGAAGAACAGCGTGAACGGCCGCCTACTGGCCGAACTTGCCCTGGACCATCGCTCCCCGGCGCTGGAGAAGACGCTTGCTCTCACGGGTCCGAACTGGATGCCGCCGGAGCCGTTTCGCCGCCTTGCCGCCATGACCGCCATCCGATACCAGGCGCGTCGCGCCGGCGCCGAGCGCTGAAGGAGACACGGATGATCGATTTCGCGGAGGCGGCCCGCACCGATCCGGCCCGCTACGAACGCGCCTACAATCCTCGCGCCGCAGTGGCCGATTTGCAGGCTGTCCTGGATGCACGTGCGCCCTTCAACGCGCGAGCCATGGCCGAGGGCGACCGCGTCGCCGACCTCGCCTATGGGCCGCATCCGCGGCATCGTCTCGACATCTGGCGGCCGGCCGGGCCGGGCTCGCATCCCGCGCATCTCTTCTTTCATGGCGGCTACTGGCGCTCGGGCGATAAAGCCAATTTCGCCTATCTGGGCGCGGTGTTGGCTGAACTCGGCATCACCACGGCCATCGCAAATTACGAGCTCTGCCCGGCCTCGAACCTTGACGCTGTCGTAGCCTCGGCGTTGAGCGCCTTCGCCTGGGTGACGCGGCATATCGGCGAGTATGGCGGCGATCCCGTGCAGCTGACCCTCTCCGGCCATTCGGCCGGCGCACATCTCTGCGCCGCCATCCTGGCCGATCCTACCTTGATGCTGCCCGCCGGAGTCCGGTTGCTAGGCACGACGATGCTCAGTGGCGCCTTCGATCCCTCCCCCGCAGTCTATGCGGGGGTGAATGCCGAGATTGGGCTGACATCCGAGGTCGCGGCGCGGCAGAACCTCGAGAGAAAGCCGCCTCGTCTGCGTGGCCCGATCTCAATCCTTGTCGGCGGGGACGAGCCGCAGGAGTGGATCGACCTCTCCCTTCGCTATGCCGCTCATCTCCGCGATTTCAGTTGGGATCCCTCCTTCGCCATCGTTCCGGACCGGCATCACTTCAGCATCCTGGACGACTACCGCGATGCCGGCGGTGCTGTGCAGCGTTCCATCCTCCAGCAGATCGCCGCCGGCCGGATTTGACTTCCCCGCCCTGGCAACGGAGAAGCTTGGCATGCCAAAGAGCGGCCCCTCCAGCCATCCCGCGGGCCTCATCGAGGAGATCGCGGAGAAGATCCACGCGCGGATCATTTCGGGCGATTACAAGCCCGGCGAGCGCCTCAAGCAGGACCTGCTGGCCGAGGAATTCGGCGTAAGCCGCACGCCCATCCGCGAGGCTCTCTCCAAGTTGGACGCGCGCGGCATCGTGCGGCTGGAGATGCGGCGGAGCGCGACCGTCAGCGTGCCCTCGCCGCGCGAGGTGCGCGAAATGTACCAGGTCCGCGCCGAGCTCGAAGGCCTCGCCGCGGAGCTCGCCGCAGAATGGATCAACGACGCGAAGCTGCGCGCGCTCGAGGCCGCGCACGAGGCGTTCGTGAAGGCGGCGACCAAGCTGCGGGCCGCGAAGACGGCCCGCTCGCGTGAGTCGGCGCTGCCGAAGTTGAGCCTGGATTGGATCGGCACCAACGAGGTCTTCCACCAGTGCATCGTCGAGGCTTCGGGGAATTCGGCCCTGGCGCGCGTGCTGCGCGAGGTCTCGGCTGGTTACGTGCGCAACCTCATGCTGAGCTCGGCGGCGGAGACGAACGTGTTGCGGATGGAAAGTAACGTCGCGAGCCATGCGGCTATCCTGGCGGCGATCCGCGAGCACGATCCGGCCCGAGCCCGCGCGGCGATGGTCGGGCACATCCGCGAGGGTGGCGATTTCGTCGCCGCCTGGTTCGAGCGGCGGCAGGTGAAAAGCTAGGCTTCAGCAGGCTCGCGGGCCTCATTCGTCACGGCCTCCGGCAACGGCTCCAGCCGTACGCGCGTCTCGCCATAGGCGGCCATCAGTCCGAAATTGCTGACAACATCCTCGGTCAGAACGTTCGCGCCGCCGCCCCGCTTGATCCAGGTGCCGACGGGCATGAGCACGATGCCGGGGCCAATCCTCCCATCGACCTTCACCTCCACCTCCAGCACGCCCACAGCCGAGCGCAGTCTCGCGCGCTGCCCGTCGCGTACGCCCGCCAGCGCGGCCGAACCGGGATCGACTCGCACCTGGGGGGATTTCGGGTGCTCCGCCTCAGTCATCTGCGACAGCAGCCAGCGCTTGCTGAAATTCGTGACGAAAGTGAGCGGAAAATCTTCGTCACGACGCGGCCGGTGGTCGAGCCGCGTGATGAACTCGTAGCGGCCCGAGGCTGTCGGAAATACTTTGTCCGCGAAGGGGATCATCGGCGCGATCGGGCAGCGAACCGGGCCTTCCATCACCTCCTCCAGCGTGACGCCGTTGTGGGTCATCGGCGTGAGGATGCGCGCCAGCCATTCGCGTGGTGTGCCGGCCATCTCCGCCCCGATGCCGAGCCGCTCCGCGAGGCGCTGAAAGATCCAGAGATCGGAGCGGGATTCGCCCACGGGCTCGATCACCGGATTTACGCCGCCCAGAATGTTGTGGCCCCAGGACACGAGCACATCCTCCTCCTCCAGGAAGGTCGTCGTAGGCAGGAAGAGGTGGGCGTAGTCGGCCGTGTCGGTCATGAAGCTGTCCACCAGCACGGTAAAGTCGAGCGCCCGAAACGCCTGGGCGACGAGCATCGAATTGGGCGATTGGTTGATGGGGTTGCCGCCGGTGATGAACATCATGCGCACCGGCGGCTCGTTGGCCTCCAGCAGGCCACGGCCGAGGGTGGGCTCAGGGATGGAGCGGTGATGCGTGGCCCGGCCAGGCGCCTCCACCAGCTTGTCGAAGAGGCGCTGGCTGTTGAAGCCATGGCTGACGCCGCCACCGGCGATCCCTATCTGGCCGGTCAGTGCTGCGAGCGCATCCACGCAGCGGAAGACCTCGGCGCTGTGCTTGTACTTGTTCAGCCCCCAGCCGAGCAGGATCGAGGCCGGTTTCGATGTGGCATATTCGCGCGCGAGGCGGCGGATGTCGTCCTCGCCGATGTCGCAGGCCTCGGAAAGTTCGGCCAACGTTCGGCTGTCGAGCAGCGCACGGTATTCCGCGAAGCCGTGGGTGTGGTCCTTGAGGAAGCCGCGATCCTCTAGTCCTTCCTCCAGTATGACCTTGGCGAGCGCCATGGCGAATTCTGCGTCGGAAGCGACGCGGGTCTGCACATGCTCGTCGCAGATGGTGGCGGATTCGCTGCGCACCGGATCGATCAGGATCACGCGGCCGCCGCGGGAGCGGACCTCTTTCAGCAGCGGCACCATGTGCAGGTTGGTGGCCATGGGATTGCGGCCCCAGAGCAGCACGAGGCGGCTGTTGAGCATATCCATCGGGTCGTGCCCGGCGCGTGTTCCGAAATCGAGCGTTTGGCCGGCCCGCGCCGCGCCGCTGCACAGCGACCCGGAATTGGTCGTGACGCCGCCCATTAGATTCCAGAAGCGATGGTTCAGCTTTTTGGTCGCCCCCCAGGAGCCAGTGCGCTGATAGTGCATGATGGAGAGGGGGCCGTCGGCGTCGATGCCCTCGCGGATCCTGGCTGCGGCCAGGTCCAGTGCCTCATCCCAGGATATGCGCTGCCAGGCGCCATCGAGCCGGCCTCCCTCGCGCTTCATGGGATGGAGAATGCGCTCCTCGCTGTAGAGGCGGTTCGGGAAGCGATAGGTCTTGGCGCAGAGGTAGCCACGGGTGAATTCGTGCTCCCGATGGCCCTCGAGCCTTGTGACGCGGCCGTTCTCAACCTCGGCAACAATGCCACAGCCGTCCGGGCAATCCAGCGTGCAGGAGGTATAGATCTTCTCGGCCATCAGCGTCCCCACGCGGCAGTGCAGGCTCGCAGCGTAGCGCTGCGGCATTCTTGGATGCAAGATGTAAGTTATTGCATCCTCAAATACGAGAAATGGACGGCATGATGAGCCAACATCATCAGTCGCCCCTGCCCCAGCGCTTCATCCTCGTTGCCGAGTGATCTATCGCGCCGGTATTGTGGGCTTGCGCAAGGGCATGCAAAAAGCGCCGCGCCGGAGATCAGGAGGCGCTCTAATATCGAGGGCGTCCTACGTCCGGCCCCGCCCGGGCATCTGAATCGACCGCAGTTCCCAGATCCAGTCGTCCTATATGGATGGCACCGCGGTCATTAAGCCGTCGCGCTGGGCTTAGGTACTTGCGCACTTTGTTTGAGTGGTTCCCGAGTCCCGGCACCACTCAACGCGGCCCTGCCGAATCCAAAAATGGCAACGGCAATCGTTCGTCTGGTGAACTGAAGGGCTCAGCGTGGGCCGACGCAGCCGGTCCAAGCTGACTGCCCATCGCGGGCGGCGCCGGAGGTTCAGGATAGCTGCAGCCGAGCGCCACAGCCGCCCGGGCAGCGCAAGCACGCCCATTTGGCGATCGCCCCGTCCTTTACGATGACCAGGACTCCGGCGGGGAGATCCTCAGGACTCGGATGCTGTTCCATGACCCGCGCCACGAGTTCGGGTCTGGGGATACGGCCGACATAGACGACGAGGGCGCGCGACCAATCAACGAGGAAAGTGCGTAACCAGCGACGGAACATCTAGCCCACCCTATCCAGAAACGGGTCGACGTCGCCGCGTCCCCCAAATTCTTGGCTGCTGCAGACGGGGCAATGTGGGTCCTGCTTCGCGCCAGGCTTGCAGTCCTGGAGCAGATCGAAGCGGTGTACGCGCTGCCAGACCCAGCCTTCTGGTCCCCGGAAGCCGGTCAGGCCCTGCAGCAACTCGTTGATCGCCATAGTCGCAGTCGCCGTAGTGAAGGTCACCACCGATGGCGCAGGATCGCCCCGCCGCGGACATATTAAGGCCATGCGTGCGATGCGCAAGCAGCTCCAGCTGCCTAAGGTGGGCATGACCGATTGCAACAAGGCGCGGCGGCGGTCGATGGAGGACGAGGGTCGCACTGACGCGCTACTGAACCTGCCTCTGT
>JAQGHY010000018.1 GCA_028291455.1 Rubritepida sp.
GACATACTGACGATCGAAGGCCTCTCGGATGGCAGCGCGCTGCACCCGGTCCAGGCCGCCTTCGTCGAGCACGACGCCTTCCAGTGCGGCTTCTGCACCCCCGGCCAGATCATGAGCGCCATCGGCCTGATCGAGGAAGGCCAGGCGGGTGACGACCCCGAGCGGGTGCGCGAGGGCATGAGCGGCAATCTCTGCCGCTGCGGCGCCTATCGCGGCATCACCGAGGCCGTGGTCGAGACGACGCGGGCGATGGCCGGCGACAAGATGGAGAAGGCGGCATGAACCGCTTCGATTATGTGCGGCCGCGCACCGTCGCCGAGGCTGTGGCAGCCGCCGCGGTTCCCGGCAGCGCCTACCTGGCCGGCGGCACCAACCTGCTCGACCTGATGAAAATCGGCGTCGCGCGGCCGGACAGGCTGATCGACCTGAACTACCTGCCGGGGCTCGATGTCATCGAGACCTTGCCGGATGGCGCCGTCCGGATCGGCACGCAGGTGCGCAATGCCGACCTGGCGCATGACCGCGATTTTCGCGAGCGCTTTCCCGCCGTGGCGGAGGCGCTGCTTTCGGGCGCCTCGGCCCAGCTGCGCAATGCGGCGACGGTCGGCGGCAATCTTCTGCAGCGTACGCGCTGCGCCTACTTCCAGGACACGGCCAGCGCCTGCAACCGGCGCTCTCCCGGCAGCGGCTGCGATGCGCTCGGCGGCGAGAACCGGCTGCACGCGGTGCTGGGCTGGAGCGAACACTGTATCGCAACCCATCCCTCCGATTTCTGCGTGCCGCTCGTGGCGCTCGGCGCCGTGGTGGAGATCGAGGGGCCGCAGGGCCGGCGCGAGATTTCGCTGAGCGACTTCCACCTGCTGCCCGGCACCACGCCGGAACGGGAAAGCGTGCTGACGCCAGGTGAGCTTATCGTCGCTCTGCGCCTGCCGGCGGATGCGGCCGGATTCGCCGCGCATGCCCGCTACGTGAAGCTGCGCGAGCGCACCTCCTACGCCTTTGCCGTCGTCTCTGCCGCCGCGGCGCTGCGGATGGAGGGAGGCCGGATCGTCGAGGCTCGGCTGGCACTTGGTGGCGTCGCGGCGAAGCCCTGGCGCGCCGAAGCCGCGGAGGCGGCGCTGGCCGGTTGCCTGCCCGATGCCGACGCCTTCCGCCGTGCCGCGGACGTCGCACTCGAGGCGGCGCGTGCCTCCGGCGACAACGCGTTCAAGATCGGACTGGCGCGGCGCATCGCTATCCGCGCGCTGACGTTGGCCGCTGCTGGAACGCCGGAGCGCACACCCGCCCTGCCCGCCTCCCCTTTTGCTCCCATCACCGGAGGTCTCCATGTCTGACGCCAACCGCTCGCGCCATGGCTCCAGCATCGGCCAGCCCGTCACCCGACGCGACGGCATGCAGAAGGTCACCGGCCAAGCCCGCTTCGCCGCCGACAACAATCCGGCCGGCCTGCTTTACGCAGCGCTCGCCACCAGCAAGATCGCCCTCGGGCGCGTCGCCTTCCTCGATGTCGCGGCGGCCCGCGCGCATCCGGGCGTGGTGGAGGTGATGGTCCAGGAGAACCGGCCGGCGCTCGCGCAGCATCCGGACGACAAGTCCGTGCCCTTCTCCTTCAAGATGGACCTGCTGCAGGACGACCGAGTGCGTTACGCCGGCCAACCCATCGCCGTCGTGATCGCCGAGACGCTGGAGGCCGCGACGGAAGGTGCCGCGCTGCTGGCCCCGCGTTACGAGGCCGAGCCGGTCGAGGTGACGCTGGACGCCGCGGGCGCCTACGTGCCGGAAACCGTCGGCGTTGGCGCCCCCGCCGAGATGCGGCACGGCGATGTCGAGGCCGGCCTGGGCTCGGCGGCATTCCGCATCGAGGCGACCTACGAGACACCGCTGCAATTTCACAATGCGATGGAGCCGCACGCCGTCGTCGCCGCCTGGGATGGCGACGCGCTGTCGCTCGACATGCCGACGCAAGGCCTCGCGCTGACGCAGATGCGCCTGGCCAGCCTTTTCGGCATTCGGATGCAGGATATCCACATCCGCACCCCTTTCATCGGCGGCGGCTTCGGCTCGAAGCTGCTGTCGGGGCCGCAGGTTCTGGGCATCCTCGCGGCGCGGCTCGTCGGGCGGCCGGTCAAGCTGGTGCTGACGCGCGCACAGATGTACGGGCCCGTCAGCCATCGCTCGCCAACCCGGCAGACGCTGCGCATGGGTGCCGCGGCGGATGGCGGGCTGACCGCCATCCATCATCATTTGCGCACCGCCACGAGCCGGTTCGACGACTTCCTGGAACCGTCCGGCGGCGTGTCCCACAGCCTCTACGCCGCGCCGGCTATCGCTACGACCACCGAGGCGGTGCGGCTCGACACCGGCACTCCGGGCTTCATGCGCGCCCCCGGCGAAGCCAGCGGCAGCATTGCGCTCGAAAGCGCGATGGACGAGATGGCGGCAGCCTGCGGCATGGACCCGCTGGAATTTCGCCTGCGCAACTATGCGGAGGTCGAGCCTGTCTCCGGCAAGCCGTTCTCCTCCAAGGCGCTGCGCGAATGCTACACAGAGGGTGCGGCGCGCTTTGGCTGGGCCGGGCGTCCGCTGGAGCCGCGCCAGATGCGGGACGAGGATGGGATGCTGGTCGGCTGGGGCCTCGGCACCGCGACCTTCCCGGCGATGATGTTCCAGGGCGAGGCTC
Organism: Rubritepida sp.; assembly: GCA_028291455.1. Lineage (GTDB taxonomy): Bacteria > Pseudomonadota > Alphaproteobacteria > Acetobacterales > Acetobacteraceae > Roseococcus. The sequence continues at coordinate 2,681 of JAQGHY010000018.1, forward strand.
GCGCCGTGCTGCGGCGCGACGGCACCGGCGTCATGGAATCCGGCACGCATGAAATGGGACAGGGTGCCTGGACCGCCTTTGCGCAGATCGCGGCCGACAGCCTCGGCTTGAGCCTGGATCAGCTGGAGTTCCGCGCCGGCAATTCCGACCTGCCGAATGCCGGCATCGCCGGTGGCTCGGCGCACACCGCCACCGCCGGCAGCGCGATCCATTCGGCGGGCGGGCAAGCCATCGAGCGCCTGACGGAACTGGCAGTGGCCGATCCGCGCTCGCCGTTGTTCGGCGCCGGCAATGTCGGCGTGGTGGCGCGCGACGGCCGGCTGGTGCGGCGTGACGACGACAGCCGATCCGAGAGCTATTCCGACATCCTGGGCCGGGCGGGGCTCGACATGGTCGAGGGTCGTGGCAGCGCCGCAGCGGACCCCGCCGTGGCGGAACGCTACGCCATGCACGCGCACGGCGCGGTCTTCGCGGAAGTCAAAGTCGATCCCGATCTCGGCCAGATCCGTGTGACGCGCCTGGTCGGTGCCTTCGCCGCCGGGCGGATCATCAATCCCCGGCTGGTGCGCAGCCAATACTACGGCGGCATGATCTGGGGACTGTCCTTCGCGCTGCAGGAACGCGCGGCGATCGACCCTCGCACGGGGCGTGTGATGAACGCCGACCTCGCCGAATACCACGTCCCGGTGAACGCGGACGTTCCATCGGTCGAGGCGATCCTCGTCGCCGAGGAGGATCCTTATGTGAACGCGCTAGGCGTCAAGGGCGTCGGCGAGATCGGGATTACCGGCACGGCGGGCGCGATTGCCAATGCCGTGTGGCATGCGACCGGCGTGCGCGTGCGGCACTTCCCGATCGCGCTCGAGGACATCACCGGCGCGCTGGAGGCTTAGCACCTGTAGAAATGAAGCGGTGATCGTGCCCGGAGCCGGCGCACGGTCAACTCGTCGCTCGGTTTCGTTGCTGGGCATCATGGCCCGAACCGAGAGCGATATTCTTGTGGCGTGACCAGCAACAGCCGGAGAAAGCTGCGGCGCATCGTTTCTTCCGAGCCGAACCCGCATCGTTGAGCCACGCGCTTCACTGGCAAGTGCGAGTCCAGCAGCAGGCTCCGCGCCGTCTCGACGCGGAGCGTCTCGATGGCACGCGCGGGGGTCAGGCCCGTTGCCTCGAGGTAGTGCCGGCTGAAGCTACGCTCGCTCATCCCGGCCTGGTCCGCCAGCACGGGCAGGGAGAGGTCATGGGACAGGTTCGCCGCGATCCACGCGTGCAGCTTGTCGAAGCGACCTTCATCCTGCAGGGCCAGGGTTGCGCTGAATTGGGCCTGTCCTCCGGGCCGCTTCAGGAACATGACGAGGTAGCGAGCCACCGCCAGCGCGACCGCACGGCCGAGGTCCTCCTCGACCAGTGCCAGCGCCAGGTCGATGCCAGCGGTGACACCGGCCGAGGTCCAGGCTGGTCCGTCATGCACGAAGATCGGATCGGGCTCGACCCGCACGGATGGGAAGCGCCGCGCCAACTCGGCGCAGAACGACCAGTGGGTGGCCGCGCGACGTCCATCCAGCACACCGGACGACGCCAGCAGAATCGCGCCGGTGCAGACGGAAGCGAACCGGCGCGCCCGCAACGCCCGCCCACGTACCCAGGCGACCAACGCCGCATCCCCGGCCGCCGCCTCGACGCCTGGACCACCCGCGACGATCAGCGTGTCCAGCGGGGCATCGATGAGCGGCAGGGGGCCGGCGACAAATCCCAGCCCTGACGAGCTGGCGACAGTACCGCCCGCGCTGGACACGACGTTGATCGCATAGGCCGCGGTGCCGCCGGTGACGTCGTTTGCGGTGGCGAAAACCTGCAGCGGTCCCGTCACGTCGAGCACTTGCACCTGCGGGAATACGAGCACCTCGATGATGCGCGGGCGACGTGGCGGGAAACGAGGGGTAATTGGCATATCCGCCAAATCTGCCGGACCTATCTTCCATGTCAAGGCAACCCGCATGGAGGCATTGATGATCCCGCCTGACACACACCTCGAAATTGGCTCCCTGCTGTTCGAAGGCATCGACCAGATCGATCTCACAGGCCCCTTCGAGGTCTTGGCGCGCATCCCGAATTCGACCTACCGCCTCTACGGCGTGACGGCGGAGCCAGTCCGGGACGTGAAGGGGCTGCGCCTGACGCCCGACGCGGCGATCGCCCATGCCCCCAGGCTGGACGTGCTGCACATTCCCGGTGGCTTCGGGCAGGAGGCGCTGATGGAGGACGCGGCCGTGCTCGGCTGGATCCGCCAACAGGCGGCCGGCGCGCGCTGCGTCTTCTCGGTCTGCACCGGGGCCCTGCTCTGCGGCGCGGCGGGGCTGCTGCAAGGGCGCCGGGCGACGACGCACTGGGCGTCGCTCCACCTGCTGCCATATTTCGGCGCCATCCCGGTCAACGAGCGGGTCGTCATCGACGGAGACTGGATCTTTGCCGCCGGCGTGACCGCGGGCATTGATGGTGCCCTGCGCCTGGCGGCCGAACTGCGCGGCGACGCGGTGGCACAGGGGATCCAGCTCTACATGGCCTATGCGCCCGAGCCGCCCTTCGACAGCGGAACGCCCGAGACCGCGCCTCCCGCCGTCCTCGCGGCCGCCCGGATCGCCGTGGAACCCATCACCGCCCGCCGGGAGGCGACCGCCCGGCGCATCGCCACCCGGCTCGGCATCGATGTCGGGGAAAAGGCGGCTGGATGACCTGCGACGACATTCATTCCGAGGGAAATCGAACCATGACCACCATCACCTTCACGAAGACTGATCCGCCGGACTGGTTGCTGGCCATTTGGAAGGAGATCGATGACAAGACCTTCGGCCGCGGCTTCGACTGTTTTGCCGAAGATGCGGTCTGCAACCTCGGCGTGGCCGATTGGCATGGGCGCGAGGCAATCCGGCGGAACCTGCGCGACTTCATCGACCAAGGCTTCACCGCCCATCACGATGTCGTCGAATACTTCGACAGCCCGCTGCTCAAGGTGTTCCACGGCAAGGTGCGGATGAGCTTCGATGACCCGGCGGTACCCCCGGTCCGGCCGACGATGGCCCACTTCTTCTACATGGACGCGACCGATACCGCGAAGGTCAGCCGCTGGATCGGAGCGGTCGGGCCGACCAGCTTCTGAAGGCGCGGAAGGCAGGAGCTAGGGCTGCCGGAGCAGAGCATGGGGAGGCGATGTGCCAGCTCCGCGCGGCAGCCCTGGAGCACAGCTGTCGACGAGCGGAGCTTCTTGCCGGCTTGGCTGGCTCCTGCACCGGTCCGCATGTGGCGTCGCCGCATATCTGACGAAGTATGGTCGGCCGGCGCCACACCATGATCTGTCGGTTGCAGGTCCTGCCGCCGATCCCGCAGTCCGCGCCTTTATTTCAGGAACGGGTTGATCGCGGCCAGCGCGTCGTCAAAGCGGTGCTCTGCCTCGGCGTCGCGCATCAAGCCGACGCCTTCCACCAGAATTTCCTGCGGCGTGGGCGTCTGCTGGAAAAGTGCCATCGCCTGGTCGGCGAAGGTATCGAGCGGCATGAAGCGCTCGTTGGTCTTCTGGCCAGGAGTGAGGTCCGTCTGCACGGCAGGCGGCACCAGTTCGATGACCTCGATCCTGTCCTTCAAGACCGCACGTAGCGAGACCGTGTAGCTGTGGATGGCGGCCTTGATCGCCGAATAGGTCGGGGCGATCACCAGGGGCACGAAGGCCAGGCCCGAGCTGACATTGATGATCGCAGCATCGGGTTGCCGGCCCAAATGCTCGACCAGCGCGTTGGTGACACGGATGGGGCCCAGCAGATTGCTGGTGATCGAGGCTTCTGCATCGCTCAGGTCGCGAAATATATCGAGCCGCGTCTCCATGCGCATGATGCCGGCGCTGTTGACCAGCACGTTGACGCCCGAAAAATCCGTGACGAGCCTCTCGGCAAAGGCCGCGACGTCGGCGGGATCGTCCATGTCGAGCGTCAAAGCGTGCATGCGGGGCCGATCGCCGATCGCCTTCTCCAGCGTTTCCAGCCGCCGGCCTGCGATGATCACGGTGTTGCCGAGGTCGTGAAAGCGGTGAGCGAGCGCCTGGCCGATCCCCGTTCCGCCGCCAGTGATGAGGATGGTGTTTCCGGTGGTCTTCATAGCTGAAATCCTTCTGGGTTTGTGCCGTTCGGAGCACGCCCGCGAGTTGCGGGCGGCTCTCGCCAGGCAGTGACTGTGGTGCGGAACGAAGTGCCGTCTTCCCTTGCGGTCAGGCCGCTATCTGCGCGGCGTAGTCGCGATAGGAGCGCAAGGGACGACCAAGCAGGGTGGTCAGCCGTTCGACATCGCCAGCGTCCGGCACAATGCCGTCCGTGATGAAGCGCTCGGCCATCAGGCGCATGTCCAGCGCCATCCAGCTCGGCATGAACTGCCGTAGGTTCTGTTCGAAGCCGGCGGTGTCGTCGCCGGGATAGGCGATCGGACGGCCGAGAACGTCTGTCCAGATGGCGGCGGCATCGGCGCCGGTCAGCGTGTCCGGGCCGACCACGTTGATGCGGTTGAGCGGCAGCGGCGTGGCGGACTGCTCGCGGCGGATCAGCTCGATCGCGGCAATCTCGCCGACATCGCGGGCGTCGATCATGGCGAGGCCCTTGTTGCCGATCGGCATGGGGTAGATGCCGTAGCCGGCGATCACGTCCTTGATCGTGATGTCGTTGTCCATGAAATAGGCCGGGCGGAGGATGGTGGCGTTGAGGCCCATCCGCTCGATCATCCGCTCGACACCGAACTTGCCGGCGAAGTGCGGCACGTTCACGTACAGGTCGCTGTGGATCACCGAGAGGTAGACGATGCGCTCGATCTTGGCCTCGCGGGCAACCGCCAGCGCGACGAGCGCCTGGGTGTACTCGTCGGCGACCACCCCGTTCAGCAGGAACAACGTGGACACGCCCGAGAAGGCCTTGCGCAGCGCATCGACGTCGAGCAGGTCGCCTTGGACGACATCGACGCCGGCGGGGAAGCTGGCCTTGGAGGGATCGCGGACCAGCGCGCGCACATCGGCGCCACGCTTCACGAGCTGTTCGACGACGTTGCGGCCGACATTGCCCGTCGCGCCGGTTACGAGAATGGTCATGGTGTACACTCCTTGGGTTGAGCCGCTTGGCTGTCCTCAAATTAGCGATCCACATTCGAACCAATAGACGCTATCTCTGGACAGAGTGTCTCGCTGGTGGAACGCATGGACCTTCTCGCCCTCGCCGATTTCAATCTGGTCGCCCGCCACGGCGGCTTCGGCCGCGCCGCCCGTGCGGCGGGTCGCCCGAAAGCCACATTGTCGCGGCGGGTCGCCGAACTTGAGGCGGCGCTGGGCCTGCGCCTGTTCGAACGCGGCGGGCGCATGCTCAAGCTCACCGAAGAGGGCAGGGCCC
>JAQGHY010000032.1 GCA_028291455.1 Rubritepida sp.
TGGCCAAGGAAGGCATCATCTTCTGCCCGATCTCCGAGGCGGTGCAGAACCACCCGGAACTGGTGAAGCAGTACCTCGGCAGCGTGGTGCCGCAGGGCGACAACTACTTCGCCTGCCTGAACTCGGCAGTCTTCACCGATGGCAGCTTCGTCTTCATCCCCAAGGGCGTCCGCTGCCCGATGGAGCTGAGCACCTATTTCCGCATCAACGCGAAGAGCACGGGCCAGTTCGAGCGCACGCTGATCATCGCCGAAGCCGGCAGCCACGTCTCATATCTGGAGGGCTGCACCGCGCCGATGCGCGACGAGAACCAGATGCACGCCGCCGTGGTCGAGCTGGTCGCGATGGACGATGCGACCATCAAGTACAGCACGGTGCAGAACTGGTATCCCGGTGACGCCGACGGCAAGGGCGGCATCTACAACTTCGTGACCAAGCGCGGTGCCTGCCGCGGCGCACGGAGCAAGATTTCCTGGACCCAGGTGGAGACCGGTTCGGCCATCACCTGGAAGTACCCCTCCTGCATCCTGCTCGGTGACGACAGCGTGGGCGAGTTCTACTCGGTGGCCATCACCAACAACCACCAGCAGGCCGATACCGGCACGAAGATGTGGCATGTGGGCAAGAACACCCGCAGCACCATCGTCTCCAAGGGCATCAGCGCCGGCCAGGGGCAGAACACCTATCGCGGCCTGGTGAAGATCAGCCCCAAGGCGACCGGCGCGCGCAACTACACCCAGTGCGACAGCCTGCTGATCGGCGATCAGTGCGGCGCGCATACGGTGCCCTATATCGAGAACCGCTGCTCGACGGCCAAGGTGGAGCATGAGGCGACGACCTCCCGCATTGCCGAGGACCAGCTCTTCTATTGCCGCAGCCGTGGGCTGAGCCAGGAAGAGGCTGTCGGCCTCATCGTGAACGGCTTTTGCCGTGAAGTGCTCAAGGAATTGCCGATGGAGTTCGCCGTCGAAGCGCAGAAGCTTCTCGCGATCTCGCTCGAAGGGAGTGTTGGCTAAGTGTTGAAGATTGAAGGCCTGACGGCGGAAATCGAGGGCAAGCAGATCCTGAAGGGGATCGACCTCGAAGTTCCGACGGGCGAAATCCACGCCATCATGGGTCCGAACGGGTCGGGCAAGTCCACGCTCTCCTACGTGCTGAGCGGACGCGAGGGCTATGAGATCACCGGCGGTTCCGCGACCTTCAACGGCGTGGACCTGCTGTCCATGGAGCCGGAGGAGCGTGCGGCCTCCGGCCTGTTCCTCGCCTTCCAGTATCCGGTTGAGCTTCCCGGCGTAGGCAATGCCAATTTCCTCCGCACGGCGCTGAACGCCATCCGGAAGTCCAAGGGCGAGCCGGAAATCGACGCGATGCAGTTCCTGAAGCTCGCCCGCACCAAGCTGAAGACGCTGCAGATGGCCGACGACATGCTGAAGCGCAACGTCAATGTCGGCTTCTCCGGCGGCGAGAAGAAGCGCAACGAGGTGCTGCAGATGGCACTGCTGGAGCCTTCGCTCGCCATCCTGGACGAGACGGATTCCGGTCTGGACATCGACGCGCTGAAGATCGTAGCCGATGGCGTGAACGCCATGCGCGGCCCGGGTTTTTCCGCCCTCGTCATCACCCATTACCAGCGCCTGCTGGACTACATCGTGCCCGACCGCGTGCATGTTCTAATCGGTGGCCGCATCGTGAAGTCCGGCGGCAAGGAGCTCGCCCTGGAGCTGGAGGCGGAGGGCTACGCGAAGGTGGCGGCATGAGCGCGCAACCCTCTGGCGCCACCGCCTTCCTCGCGCGCTTCGACGGGCTGCGCGATCACCTCCCTGGCGGCCGTCTGCCCTGGGTGGCGAAGCTGCGTGCCGACGCCGCCGAAGCCTTCCGGGCGGCTGGCCTGCCCGGCCGCCGCGTCGAGGCGTGGCGCTACACCGATCTCGCGCCCATCGCGCAGGCGGGCTTCACCGAGGCGCTGACCTTCGTGGACGAGGCCCCTGCCCTGCCGCCGATGCGCGCGCCGTATCGCGCTGTCTTCGTGGATGGCCGTTTCGCCGAAAGCCTGTCCGTCATGCCAGCCGGCTATCGCTGCGGCTCGCTCGCGGCCGGGTTGGACGGCGCTGAATTCCTGCTGGGAACGTTGGCGCAGCCGCTGCCGCTGGTAGCGCTGAACACCATGCTGTTCGAGGACGGCCTGCTGCTCGACCTCCCCGCCGGCCAGGATGGCGGCGTGCTGGAACTGCTCAGCATCGCCAGCCACACCGGCCGGCCGATCGCCTTCCATCCGCGCCACCTGATCCGGCTCGGCGCGGGCGCTTCGCTCACGTTGATCGAGACCAGCCTCGGCCCCGCCGAGGCCGCCTATCTGCACAATCCAGTCTACGAGATCGGCATCGGCGCCGATGCGAAGCTCTCCCATGTGCGTATCCAGCGCGAGGGACGTTCTGGCTTCCAGCTCGCCACAGTCCTCGCGGCGGTTCAGGCGGGCGGCGTCTACGACAACTTCACGCTGAACGCCGGCGCTCGCCTGGTTCGCAACGAAATCCACACGGCGCTGCTCGGGCCCAAGGCCGCCTGCCACATGAATGGAGCGCAGCTCGCGGGCGACGGCCAGCACGCGGATACGACCACCTTCCTCGACCACGCCGCCCCCGATTGCGCCAGCCGCCAGACCTACAAGACGGTCCTCGCCGGCAAGTCGCGCGGCGTCTTCCAGGGCAAGATCCTGGTGCGCCAGGCGGCGCAACGTACCGACGGCTACCAGATGAACCAGGCGCTGCTGCTCTCGGACGATGCCGAGATCGATGCCAAGCCGCAGCTGGAAATCTACGCCGACGACGTGAAGTGCAGCCACGGCGCCACCGTCGGTGCGCTGGACGAAGCGCAGCTCTTCTATCTCCGCGCCCGCGGCATCCCCGCCGAGCAGGCGCGCGCCATGCTGGTCCAGGCCTTCCTGGTCGAGGCCATCGAAGGCGTGACGGACCCGATCGCCCAGGCGGCACTTGCCGAGGCGACGGATGGCTGGTGGGAACGCGAGGCGGCCTGATCATGGACACGAACATCGCCCGGACTTTCGACGTGAAGCGCCTGCGTCAGGATTTCCCGATCCTGGCCACGACGGTCCGCGGCAAACCGCTCACTTTCCTCGACAGCGGCGCCTCCGCACAGAAGCCGCGCCAGGTGATCGAGGCGATGACGCGCTGCATGGAGACGGCCTATGCCAACGTCCATCGTGGCGCCTACCACCTGAGCGAAGCCGCGACCGAGAGCTATGAGGCCGCGCGCGTGGCCGTGCAGAACTTCATCGGCGCGGCCGAGCCGGAGGAGATCGTCTTCACCTCCAACAGCACCATGGCCATTAATCTGGTCGCGCACAGCTTCGGCCGGGGCATCCTAAAGCCCGGGCAATTCGTGCTGACCAGCGAGATGGAGCACCACGCCAACCTCGTGCCGTGGCAGATGCTGCGCGACGCCGGGCTCGGCATCGGCCTGCGCTATGTTCGGGTGACCGAAGGCGGCGAGCTCGACATGAACGACCTCGCGGCGAAGCTCGCCGACGGCAAGGTCGGCCTTGTCGCCATCACGCATATGTCCAACGTGCTGGGCACCGTCACCCCCGCCGCGCGCATCGTGAAGATGGCGCATGAGGCCGGTGCGAAGGTGCTCTTCGACGGCAGCCAGGCCGTGGTTCACCGTCATGTCGACGTCGCTGCGCTGGATGCCGATTTCTACGTCTTCACCGGTCATAAGCTCTACGGCCCCACCGGGATCGGCGTGCTCTACGGCAAGCGCAAGCTGCTCGATGCCATGCCGCCCTTCCTCGGCGGCGGCGACATGATCGAGAGCGTGACGCTGGAACGCACCACCTACGCCGCGGCACCCGCGCGCTTCGAGGCTGGAACGCCGGCGATCATCGAGGCCGTCGGCCTGCACGCCGCCATAGACTACGTCACCGCCATCGGCATGGACGCGATCGAGGCGCATGAGCGCGCGCTGGTGGAGCATGCCATGCGCGTCCTCCCTGGGGTCGAGGGGCTGCGGCTGCTCGGCGCGGCGCAGGATCGCGGCGGCGTCTTCTCCTTCGCGCTGGAGGGCGTGCACCCGCACGATCTCTCCACCTATCTCGACCGCTCGGGCATCTGCGTCCGGGCCGGGCGCCATTGCGCCGAGCCGCTGCATGCGCGCTTCGCCGTCGATGGCGGCACGACGCGGGCCTCCTTCGGCCTCTACACGACGCCTGAGGAAATCGACCTGCTGGCGGAGAAGCTGGTGGATGCGCGGAGGTTCTTCGCGTGAGCTCAGGGGCGGAGGACATCCAGGACCTCTACTCCACCACGCTGCGAGATCTCGCCCGCAACCCCGCCCACCGCGGCAAGCTGGACAATGCCGCCGCGACGGCGCGGGGCGACAATCCGATGTGCGGCGATCGCGTCGACATCTTCTTGAACTTCGACGGGCCGCGCATAGGTGAGACACGCTTCGTCGCCCGAGGCTGCGAGATCTGCCAGGCCAGCGCAGCGATGCTGGCCGAAATGGTCCCAGGCAAGTCGCCCGACGAGGCGCGAGCCCTGGGCGAGGGCGTGAAGACCATGGCCAGGACCGGCCAGACGAATGACAGCACCGGTGAAATGGCACGACTCTCCATCTTCGCGGTGGTGCATAAATTCCCGAGCCGCGTGAAATGCGCCACCTTGGCGTGGAGCGCACTCGATGCCGCACTATCCGGCGTGAGGGAGACGAGCAGTGAGTGACAATGCCACCCATGGTAGCTGGACGCCCGAGGGCGAAGCGCTGCCGCCGGTCACCGAGGAAGGCGTCATCGCCGCCCTCAAGACCGTCTTCGATCCGGAGATTCCGGTGGATATCTACGAGCTCGGCCTGATCTACGCGATCGAGCACGGCGACGACGGCAAGGTGAAGGTGGAAATGACGCTCACCACGCCCTCCTGCCCCTCCGCGCAGGAACTGCCGAGCATGGCCGAGGAGGCCATCCGCCAGGTGCCGGGCGTTACGGAATGCACCGTCGAAATCGTCTGGGATCCGCCCTGGGACCAGTCGCGCATGAGCGAAGACGCTCGCCTCGCGCTCAACATGTACTGAAGGAGACACGCGATGAGCACCACCACCGCCGCCCCGCGCGTCAAGCGCGAATTGCCGCCGCTGATGAGCCTCTCCGAGAGCGCGGCGGAGCGCCTGCGCGCGCTTTACGCCAAGGCCGAGGAAGGCAAGCTCCTGCACATCGGCGTGAAGACCAAGGGCTGCTCCGGCATGGCCTATGACCTCGATTTCGTGGATCAGGCCGGTCCCGGCGACGAGCGGGTTACAGACAAAGGCATCACGATCCTGGTGGACCGCAAGGCCAGCCTCTACCTCATCGGGACGATGATGGATTACGAGGTTAAGGCCATGAGCGCGGGCTTCGTCTTCGTGAATCCGAACGAAAAGGGCCGGTGCGGCTGCGGTGAATCGTTCCATGTGTGATCCTCGCTAAAGCGAGGATTCCGCCGCCCTACCTTCACGCATCGCCCGGCCCGTTCTAGCCTCCCGACCGACCAATCGGTAGAGGAGGAATCGCCGCAATGATGCTCAAGGACAAAGTCGCCATCGTCACCGGAGCCGGTGGCGGAATCGGGCGCGAAATCGCACTTGCCATGGCCGACGCCGGCGCCAAGGTCGTCATCAACGATATCGGCGCTTCGCTTGGCGGAGAGGGCTTTTCGACCTCCCCGGCCGAGCAGACCAAGGCCATCATCGAGCAGAAGGGCGGCCAGGCCGCCATCAGCACCGAGAGCGTGGCCGATTGGGATAGTGCCAGGAAGATCGTGCAGACCGCGATCGACGCCTTCGGCCGCGTGGATATCGTGGTCAACAATGCGGGCATCCTGCGCGACCAGATCTTCCATCGCATGTCGGCGGACGAGTGGCTCTCCGTTATCAACGTCCACTTGAACGGCAGCTTCTTCGTGAGCCGCGCAGCGGCCGAGCATTTCCGCAAGCAGGAAAGCGGCAGCTACGTCCACATCACCAGCACGAGCGGCCTCATCGGCAACTTCGGGCAGGCGAATTATTCCGCGGCCAAGCTCGGCATCGTCGCGCTGTCCAAGTCCATTGCGCTCGATATGAAGCGCTACAACGTGCGCTCCAACTGCCTCGCGCCTTTTGCCTGGTCGCGCATGACGAGCTCCATCCCGGCCGAGACGCCGGAGCAGAAGGCTCGCGTCGAGCGGCTGATGAAGATGGGCCCGGAGAAGAACGCGCCGCTGGCCGTCTTCCTCGCCTCGGATGCCGCAAAGGAAGTGTCGGGCCAGATCTTCGCGCCCCGCATGCATGAGCTGTTCCTGTTCAGCCAAAACCGCCCGATCAAATCCGTGCACAGCGAGCTGGGCTGGACGCCGGAGAAGATCGCCGAGATCGCGCTGCCCGCCTTTCGTTCGAGCTTCGTGCCCGAGGAACGCTCGGGCGACGTGTTCAGCTGGGATCCCGTCTGACCGTGGATTTCCGTCTCGACGAGGAACAGTCAGCTTTCCAATCGGTGGTGCGCGGCTTTGCCGAGCGCCACCTGGCGGAGGGTGCTGTCGAACGCGCGCATACCGTGGGCTTCCCGTGGGATGTGGCGAAGCGGATGGCCGACCAGGGCCTCTTCGGGATCATGCTGCCGGAAGAGGATGGCGGCGCCGGCGGCACGGTGTTCGATGCCGTGCTGGCGATGGAGCAGATCGCCCAGGTCTGCCCGCGCAGCGCCGATGTCCTGCAGGCCGGGAACTTCGGCGCCTTCCGGACCTTTGCGGAATATGCATCGCCTTATCAGAAGGAGCGGTTCTTCAAGCCGCTCCTGGCCGGCGAGGCGGTAGCCGCCGTCGGCATGACGGAGCCGGATGCGGGCTCCGCCCTCACGGATCTCAAGACGAACTGCACGCCCGACGGCGATGGCTGGCGGCTGAACGGCCAGAAGGTCTTCACCACCAATAGCTCAGAGGCGAGTGTCTTCGTCATCTACTGCCGCTTCGGGCCCGGTGTCGGCGGCATCGGCTCGGTGCTGGTGGAGCGCGGGATGGAGGGTTTTCGCCTCGGCAAACCCAGCCTCTACATGAATGACGAGGAGTGGTGCGCCCTCTACTTCGACGACGTCTATATCTCGCCCGAGATGGTGCTGCTCGGCCCCGGCGGCTTCAAGAAGCAGATCGGCGGCTTCAATGTCGAGCGCGTGGGCAATACCACGCGGGCGCTGGCGCTGGGCGAATACTGCTTCTCGGCAGCGCGCGAGCACGCGATGACGCGCACGCAGTTCGGCCGCAAGCTCATGGAGTCCCAAGGCCTGCAGTGGAAGTTCGCGGAGATGCGGGTGGCGCTGGATAGCGCGCGGCTGCTGCTCTATCGCGCAGCAGTGAATGCCGGGCGCGGATTGCCGGATGCCCAGGAGGTCGCGCTCGCCAAATATGCCTGCAACCAGGCGGGTTGGATGGCTTCGAACGAGTCCATGCAGGTGATGGGCGGCATGGGCTATTCGAAGGACCTCCTGATCGAATACTGCGTCCGCCGCACGCGCGGCTGGATGATCGCGGGCGGCAGCCTGGAGGTGTTGAAGAACCGCATCGCGGAGGGGGTCTTTGGGCAGAGCTTTTCACAGAGGCCGCCGAAATGAAGGCGCTCCTGGCACCGGCCAGCATCGCGCTGATCGGTGCCTCTGGCGACCCCGCACGGCTTACGGCGCGGGCGCAGATCTACTTGCGCAAGCATGGCTATGCGGGCGCACTTTACCCGGTGAATCCGCGCTCGGCCGAGGTGCTGGGCGAGAAGGCCTATGCCCGCGTCGAGGACATCCCGGCCGAGATCGACTTCGCCTACATCCTGCTCGGCACGGAGCAGGTGGAATCGCAGATCGCCGCCGTAGCAGCCAAAGGCGCGAAGGTGGCCTGCATCCTTGCCGATGGCTTTGCCGAGGCGGGGCCGGCCGGCCTTGCCCTGCAGGAGCGTTGCCTGGCAGCGGCCAAGGCCGCCGGGCTGCGGCTGCTCGGCCCCAATTCCATGGGCATCATCAACATCCCCGCGAAGATCGCAGCCAGCGTGAACGCGGCGCTGGAGGCGGAGACGCTGCCCCTCGGGCGGCTCGCGCTGGTCAGCCAGTCCGGCTCCATGCTTGGCGCCATCATGAGCCGTGGGGCCGCGCGCGGCCTCGGCTTTAGCCATATGATCGCCACGGGCAACGAGGCCGACCTGACCGCGGGCGAGATCGCCGCCATGCTGGTCGAAGACCCCGGCGTGGATGCGGTGATGCTGTTCCTGGAGGCGATCCGCGCGCCGGAGCAGTTCGCACGCGCCGCCGCGCTTGCGCATCGCGCGGGCAAGCCGCTGATTGCCTACAAGCTCGGCCGCTCCTCCTTCGGTGCCGAGCTGGCCACCAGCCACACCGGCGCACTTGCCGGCAGCGATGCCGCCGCCGAGGCGTTCTTCCGCGCCCACGGCATCCTGCGCGCGACCATGCTGGAAAGCTTTCTGGAGCTCCCCGCCCTGGTTCTCGGCCGTAAGCCGCTGGTGAACGCGCATCGTGCCGTCTCGGTGCTGACGACCACGGGCGGTGGCGGCGCGATGGTGGTGGATGCGCTTGGCGTCGCGGGCATCGAGGCGCGCGCACCGGATGCGGCCGCCGCCGAAAAGCTGCATGCCGTCGGCATGCAGGCCCATGGCCGCCTCCTCGACATGACGCTCGCCGGCACCAAGCCGGAGCGGATCGAGGCCGCGATCACCGCACTTGCCACCGCACAAGACACGGACGCGGTGATCCCCGTCATCGGTTCCTCCGCACAGTTCCGCCCCGCCGATGCCGTCGCTGGGATCCTGCGCGGGCGTGATGCGGCGGGCGGCGGCAAGCCCATCGCGGCTTTCCTTGTGCCGCAGGCCGATGCCTCGCTGGACCTGCTCGCGGAGGCGGGCATTCCCGCCTTTCGCACGCCCGAAAGCCTGGCCGACGCCATGCGCGCCTATCTCAACTGGCAGGGCCCCAATCCGCCGGCATCCCTGCCCGCGCCAGAGATTACGCTGCCAGAGGCGCCCGATGAGGCGGATGCGCGCGATCTCTTCGCCGCCCTCGGCCTCGCCACCCCCTTTGCGCGCATGCGGACCCCGGCGGATATCCCGGACGACATGCGCTACCCGGTTGCGCTGAAAATCCTCTCGCCGGACATCGCGCATAAAACAGAGATGGGCGGTGTCGCGCTCAACATCCCCGACGCGGATGCGCTGCGTGAGGCCGCGACGAAGATGGGCGCGACCGTAGCCGTTGCCGCGCTGGATGCGCGCCTCACCGGCTTCCTCGTCCAGCCCATGGCGCGCGGCCTCGCCGAGGTCATCCTCGGCTTCCGGCGCGATCCCGAGGTCGGCCCCGTCGTGCTGCTCGGCGCCGGCGGCGTGCTGGCGGAGCTGCATCGCGACGTGACGCTCCGCCTCGCCCCAGTCGACGAGGCCGGTGCGCGATCGATGATCGCGGACGTCCGTGCCCTTCGCGTCATCGAGGGCTGGCGCGGCCTGCCGCGCGGTGATGTGGAGGCGCTGGTCCGGGCCATCGTCGCCGTCTCGCGGCTCGCCGCCCTGCCGGAAATCCGCGAGGCGGAGATCAATCCGCTGATGATTCACGAGAGCGGCGTCACCGTCGCCGATGCCTGGGTGGTGCGCCAATGACCGATCCTCGTCCGCTTATCGAGGCCCGCTTCGGCCATATGCCCTTCCAACCGCCGCCGGAGGTGTCCGAAGGGCTCGCCGCCCTGCTCGATCGCCGCGTAACGCGCCGCTACAAGCCCGACGCCATTCCCGAACCTCTGCTCGCCACCGTTCTGGCCGCCGCACAATCGGCGCCGAGCAAAAGCGACATGCAGCAATTCTCCATCGTCGTGCTGGAGGATCCGAAGCGCATCGCTGCCATCGCCGATTGGATCGGCACCATGCCCTGGATCAAGGACGCGCCCGTCCTGCTGATCTTCTGCGCCGATGTCCGCCGCAACCGCGACATCTGCGCCCGCGCCGGCCGCGAACATGCGAACGACAATCTCGACACCATCCTGAACGCGACGGTGGATTCCGCGCTGGCCATGGGTATGACCATCGCGGCGGCCGATGCGGCGGGTCTCGGCACCTGTCCCATCAGCTATGTGCGCAACCACATGGAGAAGGTGGCGCCGCTGCTCTCGCTGCCCAAGGGCGTCTTCCCGATCGCGGGGCTGACGCTCGGCTGGCCTTCCGCGCGCAATGAGCCGAGCGCGCGGCTGCCTCCGTCGGTGGTGATCCATCGCGACCGCTATTCCACGGAAGGCGAGGAACTGGCGCTCGCCGCCTACGACGCCCGCCGCGAGAAGGCCAAGCCGCGCTATCCGGAAATCCATGGCCCCGCCCCCGAGGGCTGCAGCTGGACGGAAAATGTCGCGCGCCAGCTCTCCGTGCCCGAGCGCTTTGGTTTCCGCGCTTGGCTCCGTTCGCGCGGCTTCTCGCTTGACTAAGGGCGACGATAATCCCGGCGGCGCCGATGCCGGTGGGCCGCCGCCCAAGCGCGCCGTCATCCCCAAGGATGCTGCCAGCATCATCCTCTGGCGTAAGGGCGCGCGCGGCACCGAAATCCTGATGGGCCGCCGCCACCGCGACATGCGGTTCATGCCGGGCGTGCTGGTCTTCCCGGGCGGCCGAGTGGATCTTGAGGACCGTCACACGCGCAGCACCAGCGACCTGGGGCCTGAGGCCCAACGGATGCTGGAACTCAGCGCGACGCCCAGTCGTGCCAGGGCACTCGCCGTCTGCGCTTTGCGCGAAATGCATGAGGAAACCGGCTTGGTCATGGGCAGGATCGACGAAGGGTCCGGCCGCCTCTGTCCCGACCTCGCCCCGGTCGGCTACCTGACCCGCGCCATTACCCCGGCCGACAGACCCATGCGCTTCCACGCGCGCTTCCTCATCGCCGAGGCGAAGCACGCCACCGGGGAGATCCAAGGCTCCGGTGAGCTGGAGGAAGTGCGCTTCTTCGCACTGGACGAGCTGCACGCGCAGCCCGTCGCGAAGATCACCGCCCTGGTCCTCGAAGAGTTCGAGGCTTGGCTGGCCATGACCCCGGTGCAGCGGGCGAAGCGGGAGCTCGTCCGCATCCAGGGCAAGGACAACCGCGTAGTCGAAAAGCGGCGCGGTTAAACCCCGTAGAGCCGCTTGGCCTCGCTTTCGCTGACCAGCCCATCCGCCACATCCTGCGCCACCAGCGCCGGATCACGCTCCTTCGGATCGCCCATGCCGCCGCCGCCCGGCAGCAGCAGCACGAGATGCCGACCCTTGGGGATCACCTGGAACCCCTTGGTCCGCAGCACGGTGTCATTGGCGTCGTCCAGCCCCACCCAACCGGCCGCGCCCAGGCCGCCGCCGAAACGGCCCTTGGGCGGATTGGCCACCCGGTCGAAGACGGCATTTACCGCGAATTCTGCATCCTTCTTCGCGCCGATCTCCATGATCTGGCCGAAGCCGCCGCGCGTGCGGCCGGCGCCGGCGCTGTCGGGCCGCAGTTCCTTCCGCCAGAAGATCACCGGCGCCACGTTTTCCGTGGCTTCCACCGGCATGGTCCGGACGCCCGACGGGAAGGCAATGCCGTCCAGCCCGTCCTTCGTCGGCCGCGCGCCGGTGCCGCCGGAATTGAAGGTGATGATCTCGAAATCATCGACCTCGGCATCCTGACCGGAGACCTGCGATCCCCCGCGCAAAGGCGGGTTCCACAGCGCCGAGCTGCCCTCGGCATTCACGCGATCCGGCAGGGCCTGTGAAAGGCAGCCCATCATGAGGTCGGGGAGCAGTTGCCCAACAACGTGCCGCACGCTGACAGGATAAGGCCGCGGCGCATTGAGAATGCAGCCCTCCGGGATCTTCATGACGAAGGGCGAGAGGCTCGCCCAGTTGTTCGGAATCTCCGGCGCGACGACGCATTTGATTCCGAAGCAGGCATAGGCGCGGCAATAGGCCGGCGGCACGTTGATGCCGCGCGTCGAAAGCCCCGTGGTGCCGGTGTAGTCGACAATGATCTCGCCATCCTCGGCGCGCATCGCCGCATGCAGCGTGACCGGCGCCTCATAGCCATCCGAGCGGATTTCGGAGTGCCAGACCGTGCCCTGCGGCAGCTTGGCGATCTCGGCGCGGGTGGCGGAAAGGCTGCTCTCGAAGATGAAGCCGGCCAGATCCTCCAGCCCCTCCATCCGGTACTCGTCCATCATTTCGACGAGGCGCTTGGCGCCGGCATCGTTGCAGGCGCAGAGCGAATAGACGTCACCTTCCAGCTCCACCGGCGTGCGGCTACCTACGCGGATGAAGTCGAAGAAGGTCTCGTTCGGCATGCCGCGGTCGAAGCACTTCACGATGGGGATATAGAGCCCCTCCTCGAAGACCGAGCGCCCTTCAGGCCCCATGCCGAGGCCGCCGATGTCGATGATATGCGCGGTGTTGGCGAAGAGCCCGATGATCTTGCCCTTGCGGAAGGCAGGGCTGACGACGGTGAGGTCGTGCAGGTGTCCCGTCGCGAGCCAGGGATCGTTGGTGATGTAGTGATCGCCCGGCTGCATCGTCGCGGCCGGGAACTTCTTCAGGAAGTGCCCGACCGCCTCGGCCATCGAATTCACATGGCCCGGCGTGCCGGTAACGGCCTGCGCCATCATGCGACCTTCGAGGTCGAAAATGCCGGCCGAGAGATCACCCGCCTCGCGCACCGTGGTGCTGAAGGCGGTGCGGATCATGGTCTGGGCCTGCTCCTCCACCACCGCGATCAGGCGGTTCCATTGGATCTGGCGCTGGATTTTTTCGAGGGCTGACTTTTCCTGAATCATGGGTACACCTATTTCAGCTGTAATTTGGAGGAAATGCATGAGTATCGATACGAAAGCTTCAGAGCGAAATCAAAAATGGGATAGACGTTATTTAGAACTGGGGAAATTTATTAGCGAATGGTCCAAATATCCAAATGCTAAGGTTGGCGCCGTAATAGTAAATCAGACTTACGGCAGATTAATATCAACAGGATTTAACGGATTTCCCTCTAACGTCGAAGACAAAGTAGAGCGACTCAGTTCTCAGGAAATAAAATTATCAATGACTATTCACGCGGAGCAAAATGCGCTTCTGTTCGCCGGGCGCGAATCAAGAGGCTGCGATATATTCGTTATTGGGAAGCCAGTTTGCAGTATGTGCGCAACAATGATAATTCAATCAGGAATAAAACGCGTGAAGGCCACTCGACCTGATTCGAATAGTGATTCAAAATGGGATAAAATCGGGCTTCGTGCAGTCTCGATGCTGCAAGAGGCAGGGATTGCATTTGAAGACATAACAGAAGAAGAGATTAGTGCTCTTCATATAGAAAATAGAAAGCCACGTGAATCTCTTCCTTATTCTGGCGCCTTTCTGGATAGCCAAACAGACCTGTTTGACCAAGGCGGTTGATTTGCGTCTATCGCGTCATTTCGAGATAGCCGAGGCCATCCATCCGGCAGGTCCAACCCGGGCCCACCAGCGTGCTCGTCTCGTCCTCGGCCACGATGCACGGTCCCGGCACTGTCGCGCCCGGGTTCATCTGCGTGCGGTCGTAGACCTGCCAGGTGGCGACCTCACCAGTCGAGGTGTCGCGCACTTCCTGCGAGCGTATCGGCTCAGGCGCCGGCGCGTCGGCAACCTCGGCCACCGGCTTCACCGCATCCACTTGCGTGGCGACGGTGACGGCGAAGCTCAGCACCTCGACATCGGAGCCCGGCACCGGGCGATCGTAGAAGCGGGTGTATTCGGCATCGTAGGCTGCGCGGATTGCCGCGACATCCGCCTCCACCAGCGGCCGAACCGGCAGGGCGACGGCGATCTCATGCCCCTGCCCCACATAGCGCATGTAGCCGATGCGGTGCTCCACGGTTGGTGCGCCGAAGCTGCCCTCGGCAACGACCTTCGACGCTTCCGCACTCATCGAGGCCAGCAGTACGTTCACGCCGTCCACGTTGAAGTTCGCGAAGCGCGTGTAGAGGCTTTTCACCACCTCGTACCCGACCGGTGCGCGAAGGAAACCGATAGCTGAGCCCACGCCGGCGCCGCTCGGCACCAGCATCCGCTTCACGCCGATCTTCTCCGCCACGCGATAGCCATGCACGGGTCCGCCGCCGCCGAAAGCGATGATCGCGCGGCCCTCGTATGATTTGGCGCTCTCGATGGCATGGACGCGCGCCGCATTGGCCATGTTCTCATCCACCATCTCGACCACGCCTAGCGCCGCCATTCCGGCATCTAGCCCGAGGCCGTTGCCGACATGCTCGACAAGCGCCGCCTCAGCGGGCGCCCTCTTCAGCGGGAAGTTGCCGCCGGCGAAGGCGACCGGGTCGTATCGGCCCAGTGCCAAGTTGGCATCTGTCACGGCAGGCTTCGTGCCGCCGCGCCCATAGCAGGCCGGCCCCGGATCGGCGCCCGCGCTTTCCGGCCCGACCTGTATGCGGCCCAGGCTGTCCAGATGCGCCAGCGATCCGCCGCCGGCACCAATCTCTACCATCTCGATCACAGGAATTCGCAGCGGCAGGCCCGAGCCCTTGCGGAACCGCCCCACGCGGGCGACCTCGAAGGTCCGGCTGGCCTGGGGCGCGAAATCGTCGATGAGGCAAACCTTGGCCGTGGTGCCGCCCATGTCGAAGCTCAGCACCTTCGACCAGCCGCGCTGCTTGGCCACATGCGCCGAGAAGATTGCGCCGCCCGCAGGGCCGCTTTCCACCAGCCGGATCGGGAAGCGCGAGGCCGTCTCGATCGTGGTAAGCCCGCCGCCGGAGAGCATGAGGAACAGCGGGCACATCACGCCACCCTCCCGCAGGCCGGCCTCGAGCCGCGCCAGGTAGCTCGCCATCATCGGCTGCACATAGGCATTGGCGGCGGTGGTGCTGAAGCGCTCCCACTCGCGCATTTCCGGGCTGACTTCGGAGCTCAGCGAGATCGGCAGATCCGCCCATTCCGCGCGGATGATCTCCGCCGTCCGCTGCTCATGCGCCGGGTTCACGAAGCCGTGCAGATAGCCGATCGCAAGGCTCTCGATTCCCTCGGATATCAGGAAGGGGATCAGCGCCCGCACCGCTCCCTCGTCCAGCGGCTTGAGCACCTTGCCCGTATTGTCCAGCCGCTCGGGCACCGGCAGGCGCCAGCGCCGCGGCACCAGCGGCTTCGGTAGCTGGATATTGAGGTCGTACTGGTCGTACCTGCTCTCATTGCCCAGCGCGAGAACGTCGCGGAAGCCTTCGGTGGTGATCAGCGCCGTCCGCGCGCCCTTGCGCTCGATCAGCGCATTGGTCGCCAAGGTCGTGCCATGGATCAGCAGCGTGACATCGCCGGCCGCCATGTCCGCGCGGGCCAGCACGGCCCGTACGCCGTCCAGCACGCCGAGTTCCGGGGCGTGCGGCGTGGTCAGGACCTTGACGGTCCACCGCTGGATCTGGTCCTCGGCGGTGATGGCCTCGATGGCGACGTCGGTGAAGGTGCCGCCGATATCGACGGCGAGCCGCGCGTTGCTCACCATCCCCGGACCATGCCCCCGTCCGTCCGCATGATGCTGCCGGTGATATAGGCCGCCTGCTCGCTGCACAGGAACGCCACCAGCGGGCCGTATTCGCCCGGCAGGCCGTAGCGGCCGGCGGGAATGGTCTTGCTGCGCTCGGCCATCACCTCGTCGACCGACTTACCCTGCCGCTTGGCCAGCCCTTCCGCCGTCTCCAGGCTGCGATCGGTGCGGATCGCGCCGGGTGCGACGATGTTGCAGGTGATGCCCTCATGCGCCACCTCGGCCGAAAGCGTCTTGAGCCAGCCCATCACGCTGGCGCGCAATGCATTGCTCAGCACTAGGTTCGGGATCGGCTGCAGCATGCCCGAGCTGCCGACATTGATGATGCGCCCGAACTTCTGCGCCCGCATGCCCGGCAGCAGCTTGTTCGTCACGCGCATCGGCGAGAGCACGATGCGCTGGAACCAGGTGATCATCGCCTCCTCGGTCACATCCAGCGCCGGACCCGGCGGCGGGCCGCCATGGTTCAGAATGACGATGTCCACGCCGCCCAACGCCTTCGTGGCGCCATCGGCCAGGATGTCCATCTGCGCGCTCTCGGCCACATCCGCCGGAATGCCGACGCAGGAGGCCGCGCCGAGCGACACCAGCTCGCGGCACGCCACGTCGAGGCTCGCCTGGCTGCGGCCGCTGATGACCAGCGCCGCGCCCTCCGCCGCCAGCGCGTCGGCGATCGAACGGCCGAGGCCTTTGGAAGCCCCCATTACCAGCGCGCGCTTGCCCTTGAGCCCCAGATCCATGGTCGAAATCCCTCGAAGAAATATGACCGGACCCTGCCGCGACGCGCCCCCTCTGGCAAGTCGGCCAAGCCTCGTTATGTTGCCCGCAAGATTGGAAACGACCAGGAATTCGCCATGACCAAGCCCGTTCTGCTCATCACCCGCAAACTGCCGGCAGCGATCGAGGCGCGCGCGCAGCGCGACTACGACGCGCGGCTGAACCCTATGGACGAACCCTGGTTCCGCAGCGGCGCCGAGATCGCCAGGCGTGCGACCGAGGCCAAGGCCGACGGCATCCTCATCGCCGCCGGCGATCCGCTGAACGCCGAGACCATTGCGGCTTTGCCGGCCTCGGTGAAGGGCATCGCCACCTTCAGCGTCGGCTACGACCATATCGACGTGAAGGCCGCCAAGGCGCGCGGCATCACCATCATGAACACGCCCGAGGTGCTGAGCTTCGCCACCGCCGAGACCGCGATGACGCTGATGCTCATGGCCGCGCGCCGTGCCGGCGAAGGCGAGCGCATGGTCCGCGCCGGCAAGTGGGAAGGCTGGGCGCCGACGCAGCTCATGGGCGTGACGCTGGAGGGCAAGAAGCTCGGCATCCTCGGCATGGGGCGCATCGGGCGCGAGCTGGCCAATATGGCACGCGGCTTTCGGATGGAAATCCACTACCGCGACATCAACCGCCTGCCGCCGGAAGCGGAACTCGGCGCGACCTACTACGGCGACGACGACAGCTTCCTGGCCGCCATCGACGTCATCTCCATGCACGTCCCCGGCGGCGACGCCACCCGCAAGTGGCTGAATGCCGAGCGCCTTGCCAAGATGAAGAAGGGCAGCCTCGTGGTGAATTCCGGACGCGGCGGCAGCGTCGACGATGCAGCGCTGGTCAATGCCCTGAGCTCTGGCCATATCCGCGCGGCCGGCCTCGATGTCTATGACGGCGAGCCGGTGGTCTTCCCGGGCTACTTCGGGCTGGAAAACGTGGCCCTGCTGCCGCATCTCGGCAGCGCCACCATCGAAGTCCGCGACGCCATGGGCAACCGCGCGTTGGAAAACCTGGACGCGCTGCTGGTGCATGGAAAGGCGCCGCCGCACGCCGTTGGATGATGCCGGTTGCGCGAGGGTGAACCCCCCTCGCGCGTCCTGCAGCCGCGCTACTGCGCGCGCACCTGCTTCAGAAAGCCGCCGGCTTTCTCACGCAGGACGCCGGCCTGCAGTGCCAGGTCGTTCGAAGCCACCAGCACTTCTCCGGCTGAGCGGCCAGTTTCGCCTGAAGCATTGCGGACATCGTTGATCCGGCGCGTCACAGCGCCCGTGCCCTCGGCCACCAGGGCCGCGCTTCGGGCGATCTCGCGCGTCGCCGCGCCCTGCTGCTCGACCGCCGCGGCGATGGCGGTCGTCACTTCGTTCATCCGCTCGATGGTGACGCTGATGGAACGCAGCGCCGTCACGGCCTGCTCGGTGGTGCCCTGGATACCGCCGATCTGCGCGGCAATCTCCTCGGTCGCCCGCGCGGTCTGCGCCGCCAGGTTCTTCACCTCGCTCGCCACCACGGCAAAGCCTTTGCCCGCCTCGCCGGCTCGCGCCGCCTCGATCGTGGCATTGAGCGCCAGCAGATTGGTCTGGCCCGCAATGTCGCTGATAAGCCGGACCACATCGCCGATCTTGGTCGCGGCCTGGGCGAGGCCCTGCACGGTGCCATCCGTCGCGCGCGCCTCGTCGGCCGCGGCGCGTGCCACCTGCGCCCCTTCGGCCACCTGACGGGTGATCTCGGCGACGCTGGCCGCGAGTTCCTCCGCGCTGGCCGCCACGGCCTGCACATCCGCCTCGGCCCGGCCCGAAGCTTCGGCCACCGCTTCGGCCTCCCGGCCAGACGTCGCCGCGGAGTCCGACAGCACATTAGCCGAATGCTGCATCTGCCCGGCCGCGGTTGCGACCGCATCCACCACGCCGCCGATCTCATGCTCGAAGTTGTCCGCGAGTTGAGACTGCGCGGTCGCGAGGTTCCACACCAGCATCGGCGCCACGTATTCGCCGGCGCGATCGCGAATGGCGGTGACGCTCAGGTCCAGCACCTCGCCGCCCATGGTGAAGCGGGTGCGGTGCGGCAGGCGGGAGGCATCCGCCAGGATTTCGCGCTGCTCCGCGGGCTTGGCGTAGAAGATGTCGACGCTCTGTCCGAGAACCTCCTCCGCCTTCACGGGCAGCCCGGCTTCGATGAGCTTCATGAGCCGTGCCGTCTCCGGATTCATGTACCTGATCCGGAAGTCGTCCTTCGGATCGGCCATCATGACGCCGAGCGGCATCTGCTCCAGCATCTGCTGCTGGGCAAAGGCCTTCTCGACCCCGCCACGCAGATCCTCCAGCGCGCTCGCGATCTGTCCGATCTCATCGCGGCGGTTGCGGTCGGGCACCGGCTCGGCGGTTTCGCCGCCGGCAATGCGACGAACCGCTGCCGCGATCCTGCGCAGCGGCGTGCCGATGGCGCGCGCCGTGACCCAGCCCGAGAGGATCTGGATCAACCCCACGACGCCGCCGATGATCCATACGCTACGTTCCAGCGCTCGCATGGCCGCGGTGGCGGATTGAGCGCTGGCCCGGGCATCGGCCTCCAGCGCTGTGCTGGCGGCACCGAGCGCGACCGCGATCCGGTCGCGGATCGGCGTGATGCGAGTGGTGCGAATGTCCTGGATTCGTCCGCCGATCGTCATCAGCGCCTCGGCCTCCTCGGCGAGCTTTTGGCCGGCCGCACCCAGGCGCGTCATATCCTGCCGCACCTCCTCCGAAGAGGCGGCGATCAGCCGGCGCGCATGCACCCTGCCTTGAGCCGCCGCACGGCGTACG
Organism: Rubritepida sp.; assembly: GCA_028291455.1. Lineage (GTDB taxonomy): Bacteria > Pseudomonadota > Alphaproteobacteria > Acetobacterales > Acetobacteraceae > Roseococcus. The sequence goes on from JAQGHY010000032.1 coordinate 19,138, forward strand.
CGGGCGGCGGCAGCCGCATCGTCCGTCGCGAGGAAGCGCTGGATGCCGAGCCGCACCTCGTTCACCGAGGAGACGTAGGTGTTCATCACGTCGCGCAACTCGTCGCGGGCATCGCCGCTCATGCCGAATTGCAGGTTGGCGGTCGAGGCTTCCAAGGCCTGGTCGAATTCGGAGAAGCGCGGAAAGAAGTCGCGGTCACGCTTCACGATCAGCTCCGAACGCCCGGTTGCGGCATCTGTCAGGGCGGCGCGAAAGGCCGAGAGCTCGCCCTCCACGGCTTGCAGCGGCGCAATCGCCGCGGCGGCGCTGGTATTGCGGCGCGCCACAGCCAACATGCCGACGGCCTGAGTCAGCCGGTCTCGCATAATCTCCACCTCGCGCTGAAGCACCGCGTCGTCGTTGGAAAGGAGTATGCCTTGCAAGGCGTTGTTCGCCTCGATGACGTCGCGGGCGGTCTCGCTGGCGGCGCGGCGCGACGTGACGGCAGCACGTTCGGCGGCCTGTTCATGGTCCACCTGGGCACCTTCGCGCGTCACCAGCAGGACGAGCATGCACAGCAACAACAGGGCAACGCCTGCACTCGCGGCCAGCTTTCGGCCGACCGATAGATCGCGGAAGAAACGCATGGGGGCTGATCTCCTTTTCCGGATCAGTCCTAGGCGGGAGTCCGTTAAGACCGGGTGAACACGCGGCGCCTCTCGACAGCGCGCGGTGCGGCGGCCAATTTCCGCCGGCAACCCGCGAGGCCCCGCCCATGTTCTTCGATTTCGAGACCCTCCCCGCCGCCGACCGCTATAAGCTCGTCGTCTCGACCATCGTGCCACGCCCGATCGCCTGGGTGGTGAGCCAGGATGTGAACGGCGTGGTGAACGCCGCGCCCTACTCCTTCTTCAATGTCTTCACCGACAGCCCCGTCGTCATCGGGATCGGCTGCGGCAACAGCCCGGCCGGCGGCGCCAAGGACACGCTGAACAACATCAAGGCGCTGGGCCAGTTCGTGGTGAACCTCGTGCCGCATACCTACATCCAGCAGATGAACGTCACCGCCGCGGATTTCGACCCTGAAGTGGATGAGCTGGACGAGGCTAAGCTCACCAAGATCCCCTCTACCAAGATCAAGGTGCCGCGCATCGGCGAGAGCCCCGTTGCCCTCGAATGCGAGACGTTCCAGCTCATCCCCGTCGGGCATCACACCATCGTGCTCGGCAAGGTGGTCGCGATGCATGTGCATGACGACGCCGTGATGGACGCGGAGAAGAAGTACATCGACACGCCCAAGCTCGACCTCGTCGGCCGCATGCACGGCCGTGGCTGGTACGCCCGCACGACCGAACGCGTGGAGGTGCCGCGCATCAGCGTCGCGGATTGGAACGCTTCCAAGAAGGGCTGACCGTCCACCGCGCATCGTGTAGGGCTGCGCGTTGAATGAGAACGCGTCGCAGCCCGCCATGAGCGCCACGAACCCCGCCGCGCCATTCTGGGCGCGGCTGACGCTGCTGGTGGTGGCCCTCATCGCGCTGCCCATCGCCGCCGTGCTGGCCGCCGCGATCACGCCGGCGGGCGCGGCCTGGCTGCATATCTGGCGAACCTCGCTGCCCGAACTTCTCGGCACCACCGCCGCCCTGGCCGTGCTGGTGGCGCTGATGGCGGGCAGCACCGGCGCGGTGACGGCCTGGCTCGTGACCACCTGCCGATTCCCCGGGCGCGACGCCCTGCAACTGGCCTTGCTGCTCCCGCTTGCCATGCCCGCCTACGTCGCGGGTTATGCCTGGACCTGGCTGATGGACGTGGCGGGCCCCGTGCAGGGCGCGCTGCGCGGCGCGACCGGCTGGCGCTACGGCGACTACTGGTTTCCCGAAATTCGCAGCCTGCCCGGCGCCGCCGTGGTGCTCGCCATGGTGCTCTACCCCTACGTCTACCTGCTGTGCCGCGCGGCCTTCCTCGCGCAGTCCACCTGCCTGGTCGAGGTCTCGCGCACGCTCGGACACACGCTTTCGCGCGTCTTCTGGCATGTCGCATTGCCGCTGGCCCGCCCCGCGCTGGTGGCCGGCATCTCGCTCGTGCTGATGGAGGTGCTGGCGGATTTCGGCACGGTTCAGCATTTCGGCCTGCGCACCTTCACGACCGGCATCTACGAGGCCTGGTTCGGCATGGCCGATCGCGGCGCGGCCAGCCAGTTGGCGGCGGCCCTCATCCTGTGCGTGGCGATACTGATCGGGCTGGAGCAGGCCTCCCGCGGCGGCCGCCGCTTCCATCCGATGACCACGCGCAGTCCGCCGTTCCGGCCCGTCGCGTTGACGGGATGGCGATCCGCGCTGGCGGTGCTGGCTTGCGGCGCGCCCTTGCTCCTCGGCTTCGCGATCCCGGCGGGCGTGCTGCTGGCCCTGACGATCCGGGCCGGCGACCCGCTCTCGCCGGACCGCTTCCTGCCCTTCCTCACTAATTCGCTGACGCTGGCGGCCATTACGGCCACGCTGGCCGTGTTCCTTGCCGCCTGGCTTGCCTGGGCCGCGCGCCTCTACCCGAGCGTGAGCCGACGGTTCGCTAATCGCGTCGCGGGCCTCGGCTATGCCATTCCCGGCTCGGTGATCGCGGTCGGGACGCTGGTGCCTTTCGGCCTCTTCGACAATGCGCTGGATGCCTGGATGCGGGCCCATCTGGGCATCGGGACCGGGCTGCTGCTGTCCGGCACGATCGCGGCCCTGGTCTTCGCCTATCTGGTGCGGTTCCTGGGCGTGGCGCTTTCCTCAGTGGACAGCGGGCTTGCGCGGCTAAAGCCCTCGCTCCACGCCGCCGCGCGCTCCCTGGGATGCGGCTCGGCCGAGGCGGTGCTCCGCGTGGAACTGCCGCTCTCGCGCGGCGCCCTGCTCACCGCGGGCATCCTGGTCTTCGTGGATACGATGAAGGAGCTGCCGGCGACGCTCATCGTCCGGCCTTTCGACTTCGATACGCTGGCGGTGCGCGTCTACAACCTCGCCGCCGACGAGCGGCTGTCGGAGGCCGGCACCTCGGCCCTGCTCATCGTGATCGCGGGCCTGCTGCCGGTCTTTGCCCTTGCCCGAGCGATGAAGCAGGGCAGGGGCTGAGCGAGAAGACTATTCCTTGTGCTGATCCGGCGCTGCCGCGCTGTTGAGCTGGATGTAGTTCTCGATGCCCATCTGCTTGATCATGTCGAACTGCGTCTCAAGGAAATCCTGATGCTCTTCCTCGTTCGCGAGGATCGACTTCAGCAGGTCGCGGCTCACATAGTCGCGCACGCCCTCGGAATAGGCGATGCCCTCGCGTAGATCGCCGATCGCCTTGACCTCGAGCTTGAGGTCGCAATCCAGGACCTCGGCGACATTCTGCCCGATGAGGATGGGGTTCAGCCGCTGCACATTGGGTAGGCCGTTGAGGTAGAGGATGCGCTTGATGAGCTCGTCCGCATGCTTCATCTCCTCGATGCTCTCGGCCATTTCGTGCTTGGCGAGCTTCGTCACGCCCCAGTCGTCCAGCATGCGCGAATGCAGGAAATACTGGTTGATGGCCGTCAGCTCATTGGTGAGCTGGACGTTCAGGTGCTCGATGACCTTGGGGTCGCCTTTAGGCATGGGGGGTCGCTCCGACTTTGTGCCGGAAGAAATGTCACAAGAAGCGGGGTGAAATCAAGCCTCGCTTTGGCCAATACTCAACCGCGAATTAGAGTGAAAATCGTTCGCAAGTGGCTATCGGTTCCGAGCCCGCAAGTTTTACTTGCGAGGTACTTCAGGCCTGCGCCTTCTCCCCCGGCATTTCCCGCAGGATGTGCAGGATCGTGGCCGTGCAGCCGCCGCATTGGGCGCGGCCGCCGCAGCAGTCGTAAACTTCCTTGGGGCGCGTCGCGCCGTTGGCGGCGGCGGTGCGGACGTCGCCGTCGCTCATCCCGTTGCAGAGGCAGATGACCATCTCTCCGCCCCCCCTAGCGCCAGCCGCCGCGCTGCATGAGCCGCAGCGCTTCGGGAGCATTCGCCAACATCTTCGGCCCGTCGGGCGGCTCGGGCTTGAAGCTGCCGAGTGCGAGGAGGAACGGATGCACCTCGGCCTCCGGCACCGCCGGGAATTCCATGTTGCCCAGGGCGAAGACACGCTGCGCCGCGGGAGTCGTCAGATATTCCAGGAAAGCCTTGGCCGAATCCCGGTTCGGTGAGGTCTTCACCATGGCCGCGCCGGAGACGTTCACATGCGTGCCGCGATCGCCCTGGTTGGGGAAGATGACGCCGACGCGCGGCGCCATCTCGCGCTCCTCTGCCTGCTGGGAGATGGACATCAGCCCGAGGTAGTAGGTGTTGGAGACGGCGATGCTGCCCTGCCCGGCCATCATCGCGCGGATCTGGTCACGATCACCGCCCGACGGCGGACGGGACAGGTTGCCCGCGATGCCGCGCGCCCAGCTCTCGGTGGCCTCGGCACCATTGGCTGAGAGGTAGCTGGAGGCCAGCGCCACGTTGTAGCCATTGCCGGAGGAACGCACCGCAACCTGCCCGTGGAACTTCGGATCGGCGAGATCCTCATAGCGCGCCAGGCCGGCCGGCACGCCCTTGGCCTTGTCGTACATGAAGACGCGCGCCCGCGTCGAAGCGGCGAACCAATGCCCGGCGGGGTCGCGCAGCGCTTCGGGGATGCGGCCGTCGATGACGGCGGAGGCATAGGGCTGGGTCAGCCCCAGCTCGGCGGCGCGGGCCAGCCGGCTCGCATCCACGGTCAGGAAGACGTCGGCGGGGCTGTTGGCGCCCTCGGCGCGGATGCGCTCGATGAGCTGGTCGGCGTTGGCCTCGATGACGCGGACGCGGATGCCCGAGGCCTGGGTGAAGGCCTCATGGATCTGCTTGTCGGCATCGTAGTGACGCGAGGAATAGAGGCTGACGACGCGTTCCTGCGCATGCAGCAGGGCCGGGGCGAAAAGCCCCGCGGAGGTGGCGGCAAGGAAGACCCGGCGCTGCATTCGAAACCCTCGGATATCTGGCGTCGGCGAAGCAGTATCGCAATTGCGAGGCGCTCGCAAGAGCAACTGCGAATGCCTCGCAATCCTACCAGATCCGGAAAGTTAGCCCCCGTGCAGTCCGCGCAGGAACTTCGACCGCGCGGAGGCGCCGGCCATCACGAAGACATGGTCCGAGCCGCCCAGCACGAAGCGCGCCCCCATCGCGATGTAGTCCCGTGCCACGACCTCGTCGTAGACGCCGCCCATGCCCATCACCTTGCCGTGCTTTTTGCAGGCGGCCGCCACCTTCTCATAGGCGGCCCGAACGCGCGGATGGCCGATCTGCCCGGCGATGCCCATGGTCGCCGTGAGATCGCTGGTGCCGAACATCAGCACGTCCACGCCCTCGACGGCGGCGATGGCCTCGGCATTCTCCACCGCCTCCTCCGTCTCGATCATGCAGGCGATCAGGACCTCGTCGTTGGTTTCCTTCTGGGCCGTTGCGGCGTCGGGCGCCTTGAAGCCGTACTGGATCGGCGGGCCGCCCCAGCTGCGCATGCCCAGCGGCGGGAAGCGGTAGGCGTTCACCACCTCCTTCGCCTCTTCCGCCGTGTCGATATGCGGCACCACCACGCCCATGGCGCCGTTGTCGAGGCAGCGCGTGCCCTCGTAGAGCGCGTCCTTGCAGCAGCGCACGATCGGCGTGCAGCCCTGGGTGAGTGCGGCCATGGCGATGCGCGTGGCGTCGTCGACGCTCATCGCGCCGTGCTCCATGTCGATGAAGAGCCAGTCGAAACCCGTGGCCGCGCCGAGCGCGCCGACAGCGGAGCCGCGCAGATGATGCACGCCGAAGCCGAGCGACAGCTTTCCCTCGAACAGGCGCTGTTTGGCCAGGTTCTTTACGATGGACATATGTGGATTCCTCCCTCTGATTCCGCCCAGCGCATCACGCGGCCGGCCGCCGGTCAATCCGCGCCCTACCCGGACCGTGAAGCACGCGGCATGATGCGGACCGGACTGCAGCCCGGCGCCGCGCTGCCATGTCCTCATAAGGAGAGCCGACTTGCCTGCAGTGAACATCAACGCCGACATCGGCGAGAGCTTCGGCGCCTGGCATAAGGGCGACGACCCCGCGGTGATGGCCCTGATCAACAGCGCCAACATCGCCTGCGGCATGAGTGCCGGCGACCCCACCGTGATGCACGAAACCGTCGCGCTGGCGCTGAAGAACGGCGTCTCGATCGGCGCGCACCCCGGCTACAACGACATCTGGGGCTTCGGCCGCCGCGCGATGAAGATGAACCCGCGCGATATCGAATACATGGTCGCCTACCAGATCGGCGCGCTGATGGGCATCGCGGCCATGCACGACGCCAAGGTGACCCACGTGAAGCCGCACGGTGCCCTGCACAATGTCGGCATCGTCGACCCAGATGTGGCGGATGCGATGGCGCGGGGCGTGAAGGGTGTGGATCGGAACCTGATCTATGTCGGCCTCGCGCATTCGCATATCGAGAAGGCGGCGCATGCCCATGGGCTGCGCTTCGCGGTCGAGGGCTATATCGACCGTATGTACGACGACGACGGCAACATCACCTCGCGCTTCAACGCGGATGCCGTGCACAAGGATCCCGCCATCGCCGCCCGTCAGGCGGTTGCGATGGTGGTGGACAAGGTGATCCTCACCCGCGGCGGCAAGCGCATTCCGGTCGAGGTGCATTCGCTCTGCCTGCATGGCGACGAGCCTACTGCCCAGGCCGTGGGAAGCGTGGTCCGCCAGGCGCTGCTGGATGCGGGCGTCGAGCTGAAGACGCTGCCGGAGATGGGGCTATGACCGCCGCGGCAGACGACGACTACGTGTACGACGAGGCGACGGGGGAATGGCGTCCGGCGGGAGAAGTCGTTGCCGCCGCTGCGCCCGCTTTCGAGGTCCGTGACTCCGCCGGCAATCTCCTCGCCGATGGCGACGCGGTCACCCTCATCAAGGACCTGAAGGTGAAGGGTGCGAACCAGACCCTGAAGCAGGGCACGATCATCCGGTCGATCCGGCTCACGGACAACGACCAGGAGATCGACTGCCGCCACGACAGCATCAAGGGCCTCGTCCTGCGCACGGAATTCGTGCGCAAGCGGTGACGGGTAGCACCGGCCCTTTGCTGCACCGCTGCTGGGGTGGCATGTTGTGCGGGAGGAATGCCGGCGAACACGGTCGTAAAGACCGCATGAGGATACCGCCGAGATGATGAACCCCACCCGCCGCGCGCTTCTGAGCGCCCTGCCCCTCGCTGCGCCGGCGCTGCTGGCCGCCTCTGCCTGGGCCGCCTTCCCCGAGCGCGTCGTCACCATTGTGAACGGGTTCGCCGCCGGCGGCTCGTCGGACATCGCGGCGCGGATCGCCTCACCCAGGATTTCCACGGCGTTGGGCCAGACGGTCGTGGTCGAGAACCGGCCCGGCGCGGGCGGGGCGTTGGCGCTGGCCTGGATCCGCCGCCAGGCGCCGGACGGGCACACGGTCATCATCGCCGATCCCTCCTCGCTGGTGATCGCGCCGCTGGTGCAGCCGGACAACGTGACCTACCGCCCCACGCAGGATTTCACGCCGCTCTCCATCTGGGGCACCACGCCGATGGTGCTGGTGGTAGCGCCCGACCATCCCGCGCAGGACGTAGCGGGACTGGTGGCCTGGCTGCGGGCGCAGCAGGGCCGCGCGGCCTATGCCTCCTCGGGCATCGGCTCCACGCCGCAGCTGGCCTCGGAGCTGTTCCTGCAGCGAGCGCAGGCCGCTGATGGCGGCGACCTCGCAGTGACGCATGTGCCCTACCGCAGCGGCGGGCAGATGCTGGAGGCTGTGCTGAAGAACGAGTGCGGCTTCGGCTTCTCCGTGCTCAGCAGCGCAGCCGGACACCTGCGCGGGGGCACGTTGCGGGCGCTGGCGCTGAGCGGCCCGGTCCGCTCGACGAGCCTGCCCGCCATCCCCACCATGGCGGAATCGGGCTTCCCTGATTTCGATCTGATCACCTGGTACATGCTGCTGGGACCGCCCGGCATGTCCGCGGAGGTACAGGCCGCGTGGTCGGCCGCGATGGCGACGACGCTGCGGGATCCGGCCACGGTGGAGCGGCTGGTGCAGTCCGGCCTCGACCCCGCCCAGCCCTCGCCGCCCGCGGCCGCGGCGGCCTATCTCGCCGATGAGACGGCGCGCTACGGCGCCATCGTGGCGGCGGCGGGAGCACGGCTCAGGAGCTGAGGGCGCGCGCCCTTTCAAGGAAGGCCGCCGCATTCCTGCCGGGAATTTGGGATGATCTGCGCGGAATCTTCGCAAGGACGCCGATCGCCATGGCCCCCCGCCTCTCTCTCGCGCTACTTCTCCTAGGCTCGACTGCCTTATCCGCCGCCGAGCTGCCGGTGCGCGGCGTCACCCTCTCCTCGGCGGGCCTCGCGCAGATCGAGCGCGCCGGACCGGTCGCGGCGGCCGACGCCGCCATCACCTTCCGCGTCCCCCTCGATGATGTGGACGACATCCTGCGCTCACTCATCGTCGCCGATCCCGCTGGCCGGGTGGAGGGCCTGCGCCTGCCTGCCCAGGACCTCGCGGCAGAGGCCTTTCGTGGCCTGCCCGTCCGGCCCGAGGATTTCGAGAATCGCGCCACCCTCCTCAATGCGCTGCGTGGCGAGCGCATTGCGGTCGGCGGCGTCGAGGGCCGTATCGCGGAGGCCGCGGAAACGCCCACTGCCATCCGCGTCACCCTGCTCACGGCGACCGGGCTGCGAAGCGTGATCCTTACCGACCTGGAGGAGCTGCGCTTCCTCGATCCCGAGCTCACCGCGCGCCTCGCCCGCGCCGTGACGGCTGTGGCCGAGGCGCGTTCCGCCGATACGCGGCAGGTCGCCGTGGCGCTCCGGCCCGGCGCCACCGCCGAGCGCGAGATCGCGCTGACCTATGTGGCCGGCGCGCCCTTGTGGAAACCGTCCTGGCGCCTGACCGTCCCCGCGTTCGGCGTCACCGGCGAGGCGGCGCGGCTGATGGGCTGGGCCGTGGTGGAGAACCGCAGCGGCGCGGACTGGTCCGGCATCCGCCTCTCGCTCGTCTCCGGCGAGGCCGCCGCATTCCGGCAGCGGCTCTACTCCCCGGTGATCCTGCCGCGACGTGAATTGCCGATCGAGGGCAGCGGCCAGGTGGATGTGCGCCCGGACACCGGCGGCCAGCCCGTCCCGCCGCCGCCGCCGGTTTCGCGGCCCGCCACCATGATGATGGCGCCCGCCGGGGCAGTCATGCGCGGGGCCCCTGCTCCCGTCATGGCCGAGGCGCCGCCTCCGGTTGCGGAGGCCGTCGCGGAAGCGTCGCTCGGCCGGGTCGCCTTCGCCCTGGCCGATCCCGTCACCATCCGTGCCGGCGAGACGGCGAACGTCCCGTTTCTCGACATCCGTCTTGCGGCCGAGCGCGTCTGGTGGGCTCAGGGCCTTACCGGGCGGAGCCCGCTCCAGGCCGTGCGGCTGCGCAACGAGACGCAGCACGCCCTGCCGGGTGGTCTCGCCACCGTCTATGGCAGCAGCGGCGCCGAAGCTGGCGGTTTCCTGGGCGACGCGCAGATCCTCGGCATGCCCGCGGGCGAGACCCGGCTGCTCGCCTTCGCGCGCGACCAGGGCGTGCGGTACACCGTCGCCCAGCGTTCCGAGACCACGCCGATCCGCGTCGAGTTGCGCCGCGCCGCCGTGCAGGTGAGCCTTCGCTCGATCCACACCGTCACCTTCGCCATCGACAGCCATGGCGCACGGGGCCGCTTCGTCGCTGACCTTCCCATCCGCCGCGGCGAGACACCCCGCTTCACCCCCACCGCCGAGGGCGATTTCGGCCTGCGCGTGGAGACTGTCCTGGAAGGGCCGCCGGTCAATCTCGACTGGACCTGGGAGCGCCCGCAAACCCAGCAAATCGCCCTGTGGGATGCCGCCCTGCCCGACCCGCTCCCGCCCGTCTGGCGCGACCTGAACATGGAGCGCGACGTGGCGCGCCTACCCGGAGGCGGTGACCGGCTGGAAGCCTTGCGCGAGGTATTGGCCCGCCTGCCCGCCGACGCGCCCGGCCGCGCCGACCTCACCGCGCTGGTGGCGGAGTTCGACACGGCACGGCAGCTGATGGACAGCTTCCGGACGGCCGCCCGTGCCCACGCGGCCGCCGAGGCTACGCTGGCCCGAGCGCGCCGCGCTATCGATGATCGGACGGGCGCCGAGAAGGAAGGCGCGCGCGCCGCGCTCAATGCCGCTTCGATCGCGGCGAGCCAGGCAGGCACGGCTGCTGACAATGCCTGGACTGCTTGGCGTACGGCCGCGCAACGGGTGGTGACGCGCAGCGGAAGCTAAAGCACGGGGCTGAACACCGCCGCGGCATTGTGCCAGAGCCGGCGTTGCCAGGGCCATGCCAGCACCTCGTCGAGGCCCACCGGCCGGCTCCGCGCGATGTAGCTGTCCTGCCGCGCGCGCACTGTCCCCGTGACCTCGGGGTCGAAGAGCAGGATGTTGTTCTCGTAATTCAGGTCGAAGCTGCGACGGTCCATATTGGCCGAGCCGATCAGCGTGACCTCGCCATCGACGGTCACCGTTTTCGCGTGGAGCAGCCCGTCCTGGTACTCGAAGATCCGCACGCCCGCGGCCAGCAGCTCCGCGTAGTAGCTCCGGCTCGCGGCCGCCACGGCCCAGTTGTCGTTGCGGGCCGGTAGGATGAGGGTTGTCGGCACGCCTCGATTGGCCGCCGCGCAGAGCGCCGCCTGCAGCGGCGCGTCCGGCACGTAGTAGGGCGTGGTGACGAACAGTTCCTCCCGCGCGCCGTAGACCAGGGTCTGGAACATCTCCGGCATGGCCGAGTGGCGCACGGTAGGGCCGCTGGCGATCACCTGCGCGGCGAAGCCGGGCGCTGTCGCTTCCACCGGGCGGAGCAACAGATCGCGAATATCCTCCTCGGTGGAGCTCATCCAATCGCTGGCGAAGAGGTGCTGGTTCTGCCGCGCGATTGGCCCCTCGAAGCGCATTAGCACATCCACCCAGGGCGCGAATTTCGCCTTCGGCAGGAACTCCGGATCGGCGCAATTCTGGCTGCCGCAATAGGTGATGCGATCGTCGATCACGACGAGCTTGCGGTGGTCTCGCAGGTCGATCCGCCCGTGCAGCGGCCGGAAGATCAGGATGCCGACCCGCAAGGCCCGCGCCAGATGAACGCCGGCCTGGCGCATCGCCGCCCAATGCGCGCTGCGGATCAGCGGGCGCGAACCGATATCGTCCACCAGCGCGCGGCAGGCAACGCCGCGGGCGGCGGCACGGCACAGCGCCTCGACGACTTTGCGGCCGTTGTTGTCCGGCAGCCAGATATAGAAGAGCAGATGGACATGGTCCGTCGCGGCATCGATATCCGCCACCAGCTCCGTGACGGCGGCGTTCGAATCCGCCATCAGTCGCGCCTGGTTGCCGCCAATGGGGGCATAGCCGCTGATCGACTGACCGACCCGGAACAGCGGCCGGTACCGCGGCGGGATCTCCGGGACCGGCGCCTGGTCATAGCCGGGGGCGGCGGCGGGGTCCGGGAGTTCCTCCAGCGTCTTGCGCATGCGTGCGACACGCCCGCGGCCGATGCTCGTCTCGCCCAGTAGCAGGTAGCCCAGCATGCCGATGATGGGCACGGCCAGGATCACGACGATCCAGGAAAGGCGCGAGGCGGGGTCGCGATAGGGGCGCAGCAGGACCCGGATGCTGACGGCGATCTGGGCCAGGATGTGCAGGATGGCGAGGAGCATGGCGCGATCCTGGACCGAAACTGATAAAGCCGCGAATGGGCTCACTCGCTTGGAGTGTCCTCAGCCGGCACGGCAATGCGGGATTCGATCAGCGCCTCCAGCGTTTCCAACCGGTCCGCCTCCTCCACGGGCTTGTCGCGCCGAAGCCGGGAGATGCGCGGGAAGCGCAATGCCACGCCGGATTTGTGCCGCGTCGAATACTGCGCGGCGTCGAAGGCCACCTCCAGCACCAGCCCGCGCTCCACCTCCCGCACCGGCCCGAATCGATTGATGGTGTGGTTGCGGATCCATTTGTCGAGCCAGAGGAGTTCGACGTCGGAATATCCGGAATAGGCCTTGCCGACCGGCACCAGCTCCTCGCCGCGCCAGAGGCCGAAGGTGTAGTCCGAATAGAAGCTGCTGCGCCGCCCGTGGCCGCGCTGAGCGTACATCAGCACGGCGTCGATGCTGAGAGGGTCGCGCTTCCACTTCCACCAGGGCCCGCGGATTCGGCCGGGCGTATAGGGGCTATCGCCGCGCTTGAGCATCAGCCCCTCGATCGAGGCCGCGCGGGTACCGGCACGGATTTCGGCCAGTTCCGCCATGCTGGTAAAAGGAATAAGCGGCGAGAGGTCCATGCGCTGCGGATGCTCCCGCGCGTACCAGGCTTCCAGCCGCGCCCGGCGCTCGTCGAAGGGCAGCGCGCGCAGATCCTCCTCGCCGTCAAAGAGCAGGTCGTAGAGGCGCACCGCGGCGGGGAATTCGCGCAGCATCTTCGCCGTCACGACCTTGCGGTTCAGCCGCTGCTGAAGATCGGCGAAGGGCGCGACTTCGCCGTCGCGCAGGACCAGAAGCTCGCCATCGGCGACGCCGTGGAAGGTCATGGCATCGAGGATCTCGGGAAAGCCCCCGGAGATGTCCTCGCCCGAGCGCGACCATAGCCGCGCACCTCCGGGCCCGGCGGTAAGCTGTACGCGGATGCCGTCCCACTTCCACTCCGCCCGCCAATCCGGCGCGTTGAGCGCGGCCAGGTCCCGCGCCTCAAGCGGATGGGCGAGCATCAGCGGGCGGAAGACGGGCGCGCCATTCGGGTCGGGGCGCGGCCCCTGCCCCTCCAGCCAGGCGAAGAGCGAGCGGTAGGGCGGCGCCACGCCGTGCCAGACCTCCTCGATCTCGCCGACATCCACCTTGGCCCACTCGGCCAGCGCCGTCTTCGCCAGCCGGGCCGAGGCGCCCACGCGCAGGCCGCCCGTGACCAGCTTGATCAGCGCCAGCCGCGACCCCGCATCCAGCGAGTTGAGCCAGGAGGTGAGGATTTGCGGCAGCTCGGCCTTCGGCGCCGTCTCCAGCGTCTCTACCACTTCGGTGAGGCTCAACGGGGGCAGGTTGCTGCCGGCATCCGGCGGCCACAGCAGGGCGATGGTCTCCGCGAGGTCGCCGACATAGTCGTAGCTGAGGGCAAAAAGCGTCGGGTCCGTGCGCTGGGCGATGAGGTCCCGCAGCAGCGCCGGCTTGGCGGTGCGGAAGACCAGTTCACCCGCCAGCGCGGCGAGGCCGATGCCGCGATCCGGATCGCCCTGGGTGGCGAACCAGTTCTGCATCAGGGCCAGCTTGCCGAGGCGGCCGGGCGTGAAGGTCAGGCGTTCCAACAGCTCTGCGAAGGCGGAAACGCTCATTCGTCTTCCTCCTCCTCACCCAATCCTACCAGATGCAGGGCGCGGCCGCGGACGCCGCGCAGCCCGAGCGCGTGGATCAACGCCTCCTCACGCCCATGGGTTACCCAGACCTCACCAGCTTCGACTTCCGCGCAGGTGGCGAGGAGTTCGGGCCAGTCCGCGTGGTCGCTGATGACCATGGGCAGTTCGACGCCCCCCTGCTTCGCGCGCTGCCGCACTTGCATCCAGCCCGAGGCGAGGCAGGGCAGGGGATCGTCGAGCCGCCGCGCCCAGCGATCGGCGATGGCCGAGGGCGGGGCCAGCACGATGGCGCCGGCCAGCTTTTGCTTGCCCTGCACCGTCGCCGGCACCAGCTCGCCCAGCGGCACGCCCAACTCCTCGTAGAGCCGGCAGATCCGCATGAGCGCCCCATGCAGCGGGATCGGCGCGTCCCAGCCGGCCTGCCGCAGCAGCGCGATCAGCCGCTGCGCCTTGCCCAGCGCGTAGCAGCCGATGACATGGGTGCGCTCGGGAAACAGCTCCACGCTGCGCAGCAGACGCGCGATCTCGTGATCTGCCGGAGGATGGATGAAGACCGGCAGCGCGAAGGTCGCCTCGGTGACGAAGACGTCGCAGCGCTCGGGCTCGAAGGGCGCGCAGGTCGGGTCGGGGCGGCGCTTGTAGTCGCCGCTCACCACGACGCGCGAGCCCTGCCACTCCAGGCAGACCTGCGCGCTTCCCAGCACATGCCCCGCCGGGCGCAGCCACAGTCGCACGCCATTGATGTCCAGGACCTGGCCGTAGCCCAGGGGTTGCTGGGTGACGCCCGCGCGGTCCTCGCCCATCCGCTCGCGCATGACGGCCAGGGTCTCCGCCGTCGCCAGCACATGCGTATGCCCCGGACGCGCGTGGTCGCTGTGGCCGTGGGTGACCACGGCGCGGTCCACGCCACGCTGGGGGTCGATGTAGAATCCGCCGGGCTCGCAGAAGAGCCCCGACGGCGTCACGCGCAGCCAGGTTTCGGGATGGGGGGGCATGATCTCCGACGGGGCTCCTTCACGCGACCGATGACGTCGCCTATATCTGGGCATGGATGAGAACATTGCCAGAACTTTTTACCCGTTGGTTCGCCGCGCGGGGCTGGATGCCGCGCGCACATCAGCTGGACATGCTGGAGGCGGCACGGGCCGCACGTTCGGCCCTGCTGATCGCGCCGACGGGCGGCGGCAAGACGCTGGCGGGCTTCCTGCCCTCCCTCATCGATCTCTACGAGAATCCGCGGAAGGGACTGCATACGCTCTATATCTCGCCACTGAAGGCGCTGGCGGTGGACATCGCCCGCAACCTGGAAGCGCCGATCGCAGAGATGGAGCTCGACATCCGCGTCGAGACCCGCACCGGCGACACCCCCGCCAATCGCCGCGCCCGCCAGCGCGAGACGCCGCCCAATATCCTGCTGACGACGCCGGAGAGCCTGACCCTGCTGCTCTCCCTGCCCGATGCCGACAAGATGTTCGGCGGGCTGCACACCATCGTTGTCGACGAGGCACATGCCCTGGCGGGAACGAAGCGCGGCGACCAGCTTTCGCTCTGCCTCTCCCGGCTGTCGGTGCTGGCTCCGGGCTCCCGCCGCGTCGGCCTCTCGGCCACCGTGAACCATCCCGAGGCCCTCTGCGCCTGGCTTTCTCCCACGGCGCGCGCGGAGGATGTGACGCTGATCCGCGCCGAGCCCGGCGCCCCGCCCGTCATCGGCGTGCTGCTGCCCCAGGGGCGCCTGCCCTGGGGCGGCCATATGGGCATCGCCTCCGCGCCCGAGATCATGGAGCGCATCGCCGCCTCGCGCGTCACCATCGTCTTCGTCAACACCCGCGCCCAGGCCGAGCTGATCTTCGCCGCACTGTGGAAGCTCAATGAGGACGCGCTGCCGATTGGCCTGCACCACGGCAGCCTCACCATCGAGCAGCGCCGCAAGGTCGAGGCGGCCATGGCCGATGGGCGGCTGCGCGGCGTCGTCGCCACCTCCTCGCTCGATCTCGGCATTGACTGGGGCGGCGTGGACCAGGTGATCCAGGTCGCGGCACCCAAGGGCGTCTCGCGCCTGCTGCAACGTGTCGGCCGCGCCAATCACCGCATGGACGAGGCGAGCGCCGCGCTCCTCGTCCCCGCTAACCGCTTCGAGGTGATCGAATGCGCCGCCGCCATCCAAAGCGTCGAGGCCGGCGAGCTGGATGGCGAGCCGCCACGGCCGGGCGGGCTCGACGTGCTGGCGCAGCACATCCTCGCCATGGCTTGCCACGCGCCCTTCCTGCCCGACGATCTCTACGCCGAGATCATCCGCGCCGGCGCCTATGCCGATCTCTCCCGCCGCGACTTCGACGATACTCTGCGCTTCGTCGAGGATGGCGGCTACGCGCTGGCCTCCTACGAGCGGTACCGCAAGCTGTTCCGCGATTCCGAGGGCTTCGTCCATGTCCGCGGCACCGCCGTCACGCGGCAGCTCCGCCTCAACCTCGGCACCATCGTCGAGGCGCCGCTGCTCAAGGTGAAGCTGCGCGGCGGCCCGATGCTGGGCGAGGTCGAGGAATGGTTCATCTCCACCCTCACCGCCGGGGACTGCTTCATGTTCGCCGGCCAGATCCTGCGCTACGAGGGCATGTCCGGCGTCACGGCCGAGGTCACGCGCGGTGGCGAGGGCGACCCGCGCGTGCCCGCCTATGCCGGCAGCCGCATGCCGCTTTCGACGCATCTGGCCGAGCGCGTCCGCGGCATCCTCTCCGACCCCGCCCATTGGGAATTGCTGCCCGAGAGCGTGCGGGAATGGCTGGAGATGCAGACCTTCCGCAGCGAATTGCCGAGCGCGACGGGCTTGCTGGTCGAGACCTTTCCCCGTGGCGGCCGCTGGTTCCTGGTCGCCTATTGCTTTGAGGGGCGTCTCGCCCATCAGACGCTGGGCATGCTCGCCACCCGGCGGATGGAGCGGCTCGGCTGGGGCCCACTGGGCTTTGTCGCGACGGACTACGTCCTCTCCATTTGGTCGGCCTTCGAGCCCAGCGATCCCGACGCGCTGTTCACGGAGGATCTGCTGGGCGAGGAGCTGGAGGAATGGATCGCGGACAGCTCCATGCTCCGCCGCACCTTCCGCAGCATCGCCACCATCGCCGGCCTGATCGAGAAGAATCACCCCAGTGTCGAAAAGTCCCGGAAGCAGATGAGCGTGAATTCCGACCTGATCTACAATGTGCTGCGCCGCCATGAACCCGACCACATCCTGCTCCGCGCCACTCGCGCGGAGGCCGCCTTCGGCCTGACCGACGTGCGCCGTCTCGCGACCTTGCTGGCGCGCTCGAAGGGACATATCCGGCATCGGCGGCTTGATCACGTCTCGCCTCTGGCCGTACCGGCGCTGATCGAGATCGGCCACGAATGGGTGTCGGGCAATGCCGAGGACGCTGTGTTGGCCGAGGCCATCGCGCTGGTGGACGAGGCTACGGAGGGTGCCCAGGCCTTCACCGGCAACCTCTCCATCTCCGACGCGGTCGAGGAAAGGCCGAGGCCGGCCGGTGCCGCACGGCCGCGAAGGTCGCGCTTCATCCGGCATGCGCCCAAGGGCACCGTCCGATGATCGGGGCCCCGCTCCATCTCGGCGGCGAGCGCATCATGCTCTGTCCCAGCGGCGTCGCCATCTGGCCGGCCGCGCATACGCTGATCGTAGCCGACCTGCATTTTGAAAAGGGCAGTTCCTTCGCCGCGCGCGGAATGCACGTACCGCCCTACGACACGCGCGAGACCATGATCCGCCTGGCCTTCGCCCTGCGCCGGCACGCGCCGCGCCGCCTTCTCGTTCTCGGGGACGCGCTGCACGACGACCGGGCCATGTCCCGCATGGCATCGGCCGACCTGGCATCGCTGCGGCGGCTGCTTTCCACGCTGGAGGTCATCTGGGTCGCCGGCAATCACGATCCCTCGCCGCAAACGGAATTGCCCGGCATCTCCGTGCCGGAATGGCGCGAGGGCCGGCTGCATTTCAGGCATATCGGCGGTGTCTCGCCCCTGGCTCGGCATGAGGCAGAATTCAGCGGCCATTATCATCCCAAGGCGACGGTGCCGACGCGAATCGGCGGGATCACGCGGCCATGCTTTCTCGCAACCGGCCAGCGGCTCGTCCTGCCTGCCTTCGGCGCCTTCACCGGCGGCCTGGACGTTCAGGATCCCGCGATGTCCGCCTTCGCTCGTGGCGCACAGCGCGTGTTCCTGCTCGGCCGAGAGCGGCTGCACAGCGCCTCATTCGAAGCGCTGCGCCAGCCGCGTGCCCCTATTGGATCATCGGAACCGAGATCGGCATAACCACGCCGTTGGAACAGATGATCTGCGGAAGCTCCAGGACGGTCGGCCGGAACATCACGTTCACGCCGCCTGCGCCGAAGCCGTTGTCGCCAACGATCTTCGCGGTGGGCTGCATGCCGGGCTGGGTCTCGATCTCGAGCATATTGCCGTTGCGCGTGCGCAGCGTAAGGGTACGGCCGGCGAAGTCATCGCGAGTGTAGCGGCCCTCGACGATATGCATGTTCACGAAAGCCATGAGCCGGAGCATGTCGGGATCCTGGCGATTGTTGGGATTGCCGCCGCCGGTCGGGTTCAGCATTTCGCGCAGCGAGTTCGGCAGGCTGTTCATGGCCGAGTCGTTCGGCGCGAACAGGGTGAACGGGCCTGCGCCGCGCAGCAATTCCACCGCACCGGCTACGCGCGCCAGCTCGATGAAGCTGTTGAAGCTGGAGGCGCCGGCCAGCGCATCAATCACGTTCGTCTGCGGCATGGTCGTGCCGCTGCCCGTGACCATGGGGGCGTTGCTCTGCGCGAGCAGGGGAAGCGGCAGCACTGCGGCGCAAGCGCCGAGGAGGAATACGCGACGGTTTGTCATTTGATGGGCCTCGATCTGGGGTGAACCGCGCGGAGCGGCGGTGCGTTCGGAACGCCGCCGCTTGGATCGCGGTTGCATGGGCGGGTTTGCGCTGGCGCAACAAGGCCCCACATTGCATGGATGCCCCATCCCGCCCTGTTCTGGTTCCGCCAGGATCTCCGTCTCGCCGACAATCCAGGCCTCTGCGAACTCGGCGATCGGCCGGGGCTGCTGGTCTATGTGCTGGACGACGCGGCGGCGGGGGCATGGGCAGCCGGGGGAGCGCATCGCTGGTGGCTGCACCATTCGCTCGCGGCCCTCGAGGCCAGCCTGCGCGAGCGCGGCCAGACCCTGTACCTGGCGCGCGGCGACGCCGCCGAAATCATCCCTGCCCTTGCCGCGCGCATCGGCGCGAGGGAGGTCCTCGCCGGGCGCCTCTACGAACCCTGGGCGCGCAGGCGCGACGAGGCGATCACGGAAAGACTCGCGCTGGAGGGGCGAAGCCTCACCCTGCATACGTCGTCGCTGTTGCAGGAACCGCATCGTATCCGCACCGGCAACGGCAAACCCTATTCCGTCTACACGCCCTTCTCACGCGCCATCTTCGCACTCGGCGAACCGCATTCGCCCTTGCCCGCGCCCGAGCGGCTGGAGCCTGTCGCCGATGCGCCGGCGGGTCTGAGCCTCGACGCCCTGGCGCTCCTGCCGCGGCCCGACTGGTGGCGCGAATTCCCCGCGCACTGGACGCCCGGCGAGGCCGGCGCGGCGGCGCGCGTCGCCGAGTACGGCGAGCTCGCCATCGGCCACTACGCCGGGGCACGCGACACGCCCGGCACCGACGGCACCTCCCGCCTCAGCCCGCATCTGCATTTCGGCGAGGTAAGCCCGCGCCAGCTTTGGCATGCCGCGCGCGAATTCGGCGTCGCGGGCGAGGCCACCTTCCTCAAGGAAGTTCTTTGGCGGGAGTTTTTCTACCACCTGCTCTGGCACCGCCCCGAGATGCCCGAGTCTCCGCTGCAGGCCGAGTTCGCGCGCTTTCCCTGGCAGCCCGATGCCGAGGCCCTGCACGCCTGGCAGCGGGGCATGACCGGCTATCCCATCGTCGATGCCGGCATGCGGCAGCTTTGGCGGATGGGATGGATGCACAATCGCGTCCGGATGATCGCGGCCTCCTTCCTCATCAAGCATCTGCTGCAGCCCTGGCAGGACGGCGCCGCCTGGTTCTGGGACACGCTGGTGGATGCCGACCTCGCTTCGAACTCCGCCTCCTGGCAATGGGTGGCGGGTTCCGGCGCGGATGCTTCCCCGTATTTTCGCATCTTCTCCCCCATCCTGCAGGGCGAGAAGTTCGATGCCCACGGCGCCTATGTCCGCGCATGGGTGCCCGAACTCGCGAAGCTTCCGGACAAGTACCTGCACAAGCCCTGGGAGGCGCCCGAGCCCGTGCTGCGCGCCGCCGGGATCGTCCTCGGCACCCACTATCCCCGCCCCATCATCGCGCATGCGCAAGGCCGCGCCCGCGCGCTCGCCGCCTATGCCGCCATGCGCGAAGGGAGCGCCACGGCTTGATCCCCGATGCTGCCGAACTTCGAAACCGCGGGTTCCGCGGCCTTCGCGTGGTGGGCGACGTGCATGGTGAGCCCGCGGCCCTCGAAGCCGCGCTCATCGGCGCCAGCGATGCGGACCTCTTCCTCCTCCAGCTTGGCGACCTCACCGATTACGGTCCGGATTCGCCCGGGGTCCTCCGCCACGTCTTCGCCATGCTGGACGCTCAGGCCGGCCTCTTCCTGCTCGGCAACCACGACCACAAGCTGCGCCGGGCGCTGACCGGCGCCCGCGTCCGCAGCCCCGCCGAGGCCACGCCGCGCACCCTCGAACAGCTCCACGCCGCCCCGGACGGCGACGTGCTGGCCAGCCGGGCCGTGGAGGCGATCGGCGCCGCGCCTGCGTGGTGGCGGCTGGGCCCGTGGCTCTTCGTGCACGCAGCGTTCCACCCGGGCATGCTGCTGGAAGCCGCCCCCGACGAGGCCGGTGCCCGCAAGCCCGACAGCATCACCTCGCGCGCGCTATATGGGCAGGTGACCGGGCGCACCTCCGGCGACGGCTATCCCGAGCGCGTGCTGCATTGGGTGGACTCGATCCCCGCCGGCCTGACCGTCTATTGCGGCCACGACCAGCGCTCGCGCGACGGGCGGCCATGGACGATGCACGGCCGGGCGGGAGGCTCGGCGATCTTCATGGACACGGGGTCTGGAAAGGGCGGGCACCTGTCCTGGGTGGACTTGCCGCTGCCGTAGCGCTTGTCAGCGCGTCGTCCAGAGCTCCGGGTTCCGCAGCAGTTCCGCGCACTTCTGCGTGATGGCGGCCAGGAGCTTCTCGCCCTTCTCGGCCGAGGCGGTCCGCGCATCGCCCACCACACCGCTCTCCGTCACTTCCCGGAACGAGCGCCGCATCAGCAGCCCCGCCGGCTGTCCCGGCACGCGGGAGGAGGCCGGGCCATGCGCCTCTGCCAGACGCTCCGGCCGCACGCTGTCGGGTGCGAGATGCATCATCATGGAGGTCTCGGCCTCGCAGGCATGCATCAGCGTCGGCTGCCGATCGAGCAGCGGCGCGATCACCTCGGGCACCATGTGCCAATAGGTGCCGCCGCCCACGCGGATGCCGAATTCCACCGCGAGGTCGGTCGCGGCCGTGCCGATCGCCTCGGCATTGCCGCCATGGCCGTTCATCAGGAAGACGCGCTTGAAGCCGTGCCGTGACGCCGACTTCACGACGCCGCGCAGGATCGCCTGGAAGGTCGCGCTATCGAGGGTGACGGTGCCGCCGAAGGCCATGTGGTGCTCGGCGAGCCCGGTCCAGACCACCGGGGTCACCACCGTGCGGTGCCCGGACTCCACCAGCAGCCGCGCGGTTTCCAGAGCAACGGTGCCGCCCAGAACCGTGTCCACGCCAGTGGCAAGATGCGGGCCGTGCTGTTCCATCGACGCGACGGGTACGATGAGCAGCGCATCGGCCGCGGCCTCGGCCTGGACCTCCGACGCTGTCAGCTTCAACCATTCGAGACTGCGTGCCATGTCTTCTACTCCAACCTCGCCCCTGAAACTTCGACGAGCCGCTGCCGCACCGGCAGATCTTCATCCCAGAACGCGCCGAAATCATCCGGCGCCGGATCGGGATAGGGCAATATCCCCTGCTCCGACATGGCCGCGCGAACCGCCGGCACTTCCAAGGCCACGCCAAGCGCGTCGTTCACAGCGGCCAGGACCGGCTCGGGCGTGCCGGCCCGCGCGACCAGGCCCCACCAGTCGCTCACATCCATCGCCATGTCGGGATAGGCCTCGTCGATGGAGGGCACCAGGAACAGCTCCGGCGTCCAGACGGCGCGGTATTTACCAGTCGTGGCCAGTGCGCGGACGGTCCCGGCGCGCAGCAGCGGCAGGAGGCCAGGCGCGGCGGCAATGGCGATGTCGACGTCGCCAGCCACCAGCGCGGCGGCCTGCAGGCTGCCGCCCTCGTCGTAGTGCACCAGCTCCACCGCGCCGGCGAGGCCGAGCCCCTCGGTGATCTGGGCGATCAGCATATGGCCGATGGAGCCGACGCCGCTGGTGGCGGCCTTTAGCTGACCCGGCTGCGCGCGGATCGCGGCGACCACGTCCTCGATCGTCTGCCAGGGACGCGAGGCCGCGACGGCCACAAGCACGCTTGTGGTGCCGACGCGGCTGATCGGCGCGAAGGCCGTGCGCGGCACATAGGGCAGCCGGTTGCCGAAGAGGAAGGTATGCGCCGTGAACAGGCTCGATGACCCCAGCAGCAGCGTCTGCCCATCGGCCGGAGCTTCGAGCACCGCCGAGGCGCCGATGATGCCGCTATTGCCGGGGATCCAGGCCAGCTCGACCGGCTGGCCCAAAGCCGCCTGCATGGCAGGTTGAATCAGCGCCGCGAGGCCGCCGGTCGAACCGCCCTGGCTGTAGGGGACGACGAGGCGGATCGGACCCGTGGGCTTCCAGGCCTGGGCCGATGCCGGCCGAGCCGCGAGGGCCGCAGATGCGCCACCCGCAGCGAGCCCCGTCGTGAATATCCGTCGCGTGATCACCGTGAAAGCCTCCGCACCTGCGTGCGGAGGATCATCCACCCAGTATGGGAAGGTCAATGGTACCGGACGTTATTCCGCCGTGGCACCAGAAGCCGTGACCAGCTCCTGCCAGACTGGAATCTGGGCGCGCCAGAATTCCGCGAAGGCGGCGGGAGTGGGGTCCGAGGTCGGCAGCACGGTCAGGCCGAGCAGGCGTTGGCGCACCTCCTCCTGCGCCAGCACGCGCAGGATGGCGGAATGCATGGTGTCGATGGCGGCGGCCGGCGTGCCGGTGGCGGCCACGACGCTCCACCAGTTCAGGGCATCGACGCCCTTGCCGGGCAGCAGTTCGTTCATGCCGGGCACGTTCGAGAGCTCGGGCACATAGCCGATGCGGTCCGCCGAGCCGACGGCCAGCGCACGGAAACGGCCCTCGCGCACATGCGGCAGCAGGGCTGGGATCACGTCAAACATCATGTCGATATTGCCGGCGATCAGGTCCTGGATGGCAGGGCCGCCGCCGCGATAGGGCACATGCGTCATGTCGGTGCCGGTCTCGCGCTTCACCTTCTCGAAATAGAGGTGGCTGATGGTGCCGGTGCCGCTGCTGCCCATGGTCACGCGGCCGGGATCGGCGCGGGCGAAGGCGATCTGTTCCTGGAAGCTCTGCCAGGGGCGCTGGGCGTTCACCACCCAGAGCAGCGTGCCGACGCCCACGCGGGTGACGGGCGCGAAATCGCGCAGCGGCACGAAGGGCATGCGGGCGCCGTAGAGGAAGGTGTTGGCCGTCAGCACATTGGCCGAGGTCAGCATCCAGGTATGGCCGTCCTTCTCGGTCGTCAGGAGGGACTGCGCGCCAATATTGCCCCCGGCGCCGGGCCGGTTCTCCACGACCACCGGCTGCCCCAGGATCGGCGAAAGCCGCTCGGCCACGAGGCGGGCGACGATGTCATTGGCGCCGCCGGGTGCGATCGGCACCACGATCCGGATGCTGCGCGTGGGGGCCCAAGGTGCCTGGGCGATGGCGGGGGCCGCCAGCAGGGGCGCCGCCAGGCCCCCGAGGAGCAGGCTTCGTCGGGAAGTGGTGATCATCGCGCAGGTCCTGGGTGTGGGATTTCTCATGGAGAAGATGACATGGAACCTCTCCGTCCGGCAGCCTCTTGGCCGCTTTATCCCATGCCAGGGATCACGAAATTTTTCACGCGGCGGCCTCATAGCTCACGGTGCTGCCGTCGTCGCCCTTGACCTGATAGGCGGTCCACAGCCCCCGCACCGAGAATTCCAGCACCGCCTCCAGCTCGCCCGTCGTGCTCCAGCGCGTGCCTCCATCCGGCAGAGCGGCGTGAGCCCAGCGCAGGTCCATCGGCTTGCCCGTGGTGGTGCCGAAGAGCGGCGTCCCTCCGCCGAAGCGCTGTGGCTCCCACCAGGAAAGCGGCGCGGCATCGGCGGGCAGTCGCAGCGCGCCCTCCGGCCCCCGCAGCGTCACGGCTTCGGCCCCGGCCTCCGCCTCGACCTCGACGATCCGGCCGTTGCGGTTCAGGCGTGAACGCACCGAAACGAAGTGGCCCCCACGCGTTACCTCGGTGTAGCGATGCTCATAGCGGTACACGACGATGCCCAGGACCGCCGGCACGATCAGGATTTCGGACTGCGCCAGCCGCTCCTCGCCACGCTGCGTGAAGGTGACGTTGTGGGTGCCGATTTCGGTGCCGTTGCGCATCACGTGCCAATGGTAGTTGGCTCGACCGCCGCCTCCGCTCTGCGCCAGGGCCTTAGTAGTCAGGGCCGGGGTTGCCAGGAGCAGAGGGAGAACGCGGCGCGGGAGCTTCATCATCTTCCCCATATTGTCATCCGATGCATCGTCCAGAATGAACCTACATCGCCCCGATGCGCCGCCGTCGCAACGGGGGACGTGACATGGGGCCGCAACAGGGGGGCGGGACAGCCGCCGCTGGCCGTGCCATGATAAGCGCCGATGCGCCAGCTCCTGCTGCTCCGCCACGCCAAATCCTCCTGGGATGAGGCGATGCTCTCCGATCACGCACGGCCGCTGAACACGCGCGGCCAAGTGGCGGCTGCTGTCATGGCCGACCAGATGCGCGAACTCGGCCTCGTTCCCGACGTGGTCCTGGTCTCCTCCTCCCGCCGCACCCTCCAGACGCTGGAGGCGCTGCAACCGATCGAGGGCCCGCCGATCGTCGAGGTGATGGACGCGCTCTACCTCGCCCCTTGGCCCCGGCTGATGGAGGCGGTGCGCGCCGTCCCGCAAACGGCGCGCTCGGTGCTGGTGATCGGCCACAATCCCGGGCTGCACGAGTTCGGCCTGGCCCTGATGGGTCCGGCCGGCGCGGCAATGGGCGGCTTGCATGCCCGTCGTCTCGCGGAAGGCTATCCGACCGGCGCCCTGGCCGAATTCACCGTTGCGGCCTCCTGGGAACTCATCACGGAAGGCGGCGGTCGTCTTGTGCGCTTCCTCGCGCCGCGTGATCTGCCGGAGGTGGCGTCCTGATCTTCGAACTGGCGCTCGCGCCCCCGCTGATCCGGTGCCCGCGCCATCCGCTCCTCGAAGCCGCCCCGGTTTGGCAGGCCGAGACCGTGACCTGGCTGCGTGCCGAGGCCGAGGGCGCTCCGCTCCTGCAACGCCGCCTGCGAGTCTGGGAGGTCGTGCACCCGCTCCCGCCCGAGGACGCCCTGCACTGGCCCGGAACCCTGCCCGCGCCCGAGCCGGCCGAGCCCGATCTGACGGCCCTCCCGCTCGCGCGCTTCGTCGGCCGCCGCACGCGGCTGGCCGAGGGCGTGACCTGGATCGAGGGCCGCATCGAGGCCGGGGGCCAGCGCCGCCGCGTGGCCCGCATGATCCTGGACGGTGAGGCCGCGCCCATGCTGCAGCTGGCCGCCGAGCTGGCCGCGACGCTGCCTCTGCTGCCCAGCTGCACCTCGCTGGCCGAGGAGGCCTTGGCCCTGGCCGAGGCGCGCGCGCCCCGCCAGCGGCGCAGCGGCCCGCCCAGCCTGGCTGGCGCCGAGGCGGTGGAACACGCCTTCCTGGCCGCCCTCGCCCATCTCCAGGACGTGCTGCTGTGCGAAACGCCGACCTGCCGGCTCGAACTGGGCCCGCGCGGCGTGCACCAGTCGCGCGTCGCGATCCGGCGGCTGCGCTCCATCCTCAAACTCTTCCGCCCCGTGGTGGACGGACCCGACTGGCGTGCCTGGGACGGCCAGCTGCGTGACCTGGCCCAGGCGCTCGGTGCCGCGCGCGACTGGGACGTGTTCCTGGGCGGCATCGGCCCCGGCACGCTCGCCGCGCTGGACAACGACCCGCGCCTGCGCCGCCTGCTGCGTGCCGCCGCCCGCGAGCGCGATGCCGCCTATGCGGAGCTCGCCGCCATTCTGGCCGGCGAGGGCTTCCGCCGGACCGTCTGGCTCGGCCTCCAGCTCGCGTTGATCCGGCCCGAGGGGCTGCCGGAGCAGCCGCTCGCTCCCTTCGCCGCGCAATTGCTTCGCAAGCGGTGGCGGCGCCTGAAGCGCGTCGGCGACGCCATGGCCGACCTCGATGCCACGGCGCTGCACGAGATGCGCCTGGACGCCAAGCGGCTGCGCTATGCCGCCGAACCCTTCTCCTCCATCTGGCCCGGCCGTTCGACCAGGCGGTTCACCCGGCGCCTCGCGGATCTGCAGGAAGCGCTGGGCCTTGCGAACGATGCGACGGTGGCCCGGCATCTGGCCTCGCGCCTCGCCGGCCGCGGCGCGGGCGACTTCGCCATCGGTACGGTGGCCGGCTTTGCGGCTGGCCGGGCGGAAGGCAGCCGGCTGGCCTCGATCGGCGCCTGGAAAGCCCTGCGGAAGGTTGGACCTTTCTGGAAAATAGACGTTCTGGCAGAAACGTAACATCCGGAAACAACCGGGTTGCCATCTGCCTCCGGCCTGGGTTAACCATCGCTCCCATGCGACGCCGCCGCCTCTTCAAGCCCGTCCGGGCGCCCCATCGCTGGGGGCGCGCCTTCGTCGTCACGAGCACCGCCCTGCTTGGCGGCGCGCTGGTGGTGCTCGGGCTGCCCTCGGACCTCCTGGGTTCCGCGCCCCGCAATCAGGACTGGTCCTCGCCCTTCGCGGCGATCCGTATCGTGGACGGCGACACGTTGCGCCTGGGCGACCGCACGCTCCGCCTCTTCGGCGTCGATGCGCCCGAACGCGGCCAATTCTGCACCAATGACGCCGGCCAGCTCTACGATTGCGGCACCGCCGCCGCGGCCGAGCTGGCGCGGCTGGTCGGCGAGCGCGGCGTCCAGTGCCGGGTGCATGGGCGCGACCGCTTCGGCCGCGCGCTCGGGGTCTGCCAGGCCGGCGGGGTGGAGCTGAACGCCTCGCTCGTCGCCGCCGGATGGGCCCTGGCCGATGGCGGTTCCATGCCGGAGCTCGTGCCGGTCGAGACCGCCGCGCGCACGGCCCAGCGCGGCCTCTGGGTGGGCGGGTTCGAACCGCCGGCACATTGGCGCCGGGGTTACTGAACGAACTCGCGCATTGCGGCGAGTTGATGATCACCCCGATAGACAAGCCTGCCGATGCGCCTATTCTGCAATGCAGCATAAGTGCTCAAGCTTCGAAACGGGCACACGAATCACGCGAGGGAAGGCTGCTAGCATGAGCAAGAATGGCTCCATCACCATCACGGTAGAGGGCAGCAACGAAAGCGTCTCCCTGCCCTTAATCGGCGGAACTCTGGGTCCGCAGGTTGCGGATATCCGCAAGCTCTATTCGACCCTGGGGATCTTCACCTACGACCCCGGCTACGGCGAGACGGCGAGCTGCGAGAGCAAGATCACCTATATCGACGGCGACGAGGGCGTGTTGCTGTACCGCGGCTATCCGATCGCCCAGCTGGCCGAGCAGAGCGACTTCATCGAGGTCTGCTACCTGCTGATGCACGGCGAGCTGCCGACCGCCGCCGAACTCGACAAGTACCGCAGCGACGTGACCCATCACACGATGCTGCACGAGCAGATCCGCCGCTTTTTCGACGGTTTCCGCCGCGACGCACATCCGATGGCGATCATGTGCGGCGTGGTCGGCGCCCTGGCCGCCTTCTACCACGACAACCTCGACATCAACGATCCGCGGCAGCGCGAAGTCGCGGCCTTCCGCCTCATCGCCAAGATGCCGACCATCGCCGCGATGGCGTACAAGTACGCGCTGGGCCAGCCCTTCGTGTATCCGCGCAACGACCTCAGCTATGCCGCGAATTTCCTCTACATGCTGAACTCGGTGCCGGCCGAGCCCTACGAGGTCTCGCCCATCATTGCCCGCGCCATGGATCTCATCCTGATCCTGCACGCGGACCATGAGCAGAACGCCTCGACCTCGACGGTCCGGCTTGCCGGCTCTACCGGCGCGAACCCATTCGCCTGTATCGCCGCCGGCATCGCGGCGCTGTGGGGCCCCGCGCATGGCGGCGCCAACGAGGCGGTGCTGAAGATGCTGGGAGAGATCGGCACGCCCGATAAGATCCCGGCCTTTATCGAGCAGGTGAAGGACAAGAACAGCAACGTGAAGCTCATGGGCTTCGGCCACCGGGTCTACAAGAACTTCGACCCGCGCGCGAAGATCATGAAGGACACCTGCCACGAGGTTCTGGCCGAGCTCGGCATCAAGGACGAGCCGCTGCTGGATATGGCCATGGAGATGGAGCGGATCGCGCTGACGGACGAGTATTTCATCTCGCGCAAGCTCTATCCGAACGTCGATTTCTATTCGGGCATCATCCTGAAGGCGATGGGCATCCCGACCTCGATGTTCACCGTCATCTTCGCCGTCGCCCGCACCGTGGGTTGGGTGAGCCAGTGGAAGGAAATGATCGAGGATCCGAGCCAGCGCATCGGCCGTCCCCGCCAGATCTACACGGGCGCCGACCTGCGCGACTACGCCCCGGTCGACAAGCGCGGCTGAGCCTGAAGATTATCTCGCGGCAATTGGCCCGGCTTCCGCAAGGAAGCCGGGTTTTTTGTAGACTTGACCGTACAAACCAAAGCGGTTGACCGCCGAATAGGCACTTGCTCGGATAATGTGCCCGGGGGCGTATCGATCCGTGTTTGCGAGAGGCAAATTCCTCCTCGCCTCCATGGCGGCGGCAATTCCCACTCTCGTATCCTTCCGGCGTAAATCCCGGAGGATGCCATGAGCAAAAACCTGCCCCCCATTTCGCGCCGAGCCCTGCTCGCCACTCCGCTGGTGGGTGCGCTGGCCGCCCCCGCCCTCGCCCAGACGGGCCCCATCAAGGTTGGCGTGCTGCATTCGCTCTCCGGCACGATGGCCATCAGCGAGACGGCCCTGCGCGACACCGCGCTCATGATGATCCAGTGGCAGAACGCCCGTGGTGGCCTGCTAGGCCGTCAGCTCGAGGCCGTGGTCGTCGATCCCGCCTCCAACTGGCCGCTCTTCGCCGAGAAGGCGCGCGAGCTGCTCGCCGTCTCCAAAGTGGACGTAACCTTCGGCTGCTGGACCTCGGTGTCCCGCAAGTCGGTCCTGCCGGTTTTCGAGGAGCTGAACGGCCTGCTTTTCTATCCCGTTCAGTACGAGGGCGAGGAGCAGAGCCGGAACATCTTCTACACCGGCGCCGCGCCGAACCAGCAGGCGATCCCTGCCGTGGAATACCTGCTCGGGCCGGATGGTGGCACGGCCAAGCGCATCGCGCTGCTCGGCACCGACTATGTCTATCCGCGCACGACCAACCGCATCCTGCGCGGTTACCTCAACTCCAAGGGCATTGCCGATGCCGACATCATGGAGGAGTACACGCCCTTCGGTCACAGTGACTGGCAGGGCATCGTCAGCCGCGTGAAGGCCTTCGCCGGCCAGGGCAAGAAGACCGCCATCGTCTCCACCATCAACGGCGACGCGAACGTCCCCTTCTACCGTGAGCTCGGCAACCAGGGCATCAAGGCCGAGGACATCCCCTCCGTCGCCTTCTCGGTGGGCGAGGAAGAGTTGGCCGGCATCGATGCGCGACCGCTGGTCGGCCACCTCGCCGCCTGGAACTACTTTATGTCGGTGCCTGGCCCGGCGAATGCCGAGTTCCTGGCGCTCTGGCGCGGCTATATCAACAACCCCCGCCGCGTGACCAACGACCCGATGGAAGCCACCGTCACCGGCTTCAAGATGTGGGCACAGGCCGTCGCCGCCGCGGGCAGCACGGGCGTCGATGCGGTGCGCGAGAAGATGTACGGCCAGAAGGTCATGGCCGCCTGCGGCTATGAGGAGGAGATGCACCGCAACCAT
>JAQGHY010000051.1 GCA_028291455.1 Rubritepida sp.
CAACCCGACCGGCGCGCCGATGACGGGCGGTCTCTTGGGCGGTCCCTTGGGCGGGCTGCGGCAGGCGCCGATGCCGGGCGGCATGTCGGGCGGCATGTCGGGCGGCATGTCGGGCGGCATGTCCGGTGCACGCGGTGCGCCGCGCGGCGAGCTCGCGCCCATGCCCGACCGCAGCTTTGACCGGCGCCAGGGACCGGGCGGCCAGGCCGCGGGACGTGGGTCCGGAATGCCGTCCGGCGAGCGCTCCGGCGGGAGCGACCGCGTCCGGCGCGACCGTTCGGATTCGGATGACCGCTCGCCGCCGCAACCGGGCGGGTTCCAGGGCGGCGGATTCCAAGGTGGCCAAGGTGGAGGTGGCCAAGGTGGGGGTGGCCAGGGTGGCGGGTTCCAGGGTGGCGGGCCGCAGAGCATCGGCCCACAGGGTGGCGGATTCTTCGGCCGCGGGCGGTGATCAGTCCGCGTAGGCGCCGTTCGCCACTATGATCGGCCGCCAGCGCTCGATCTCCTCGGCCAGGAAGCGCCGGTGGAAGGCGATGCTCGCGCGCTCGTCCGTGGCGGCATCGGTCGCCAGTTCGGCGAAGCGCAGCTTCAGCCGCTCCTCGTGCAAGGCGCGTCGCAGGGCGTTGGAGAGGTGCTGCTGGATTGGCTCGGGCGTGCCGGCCGGGGCGTACATCCCGTGCCAGGTGGACATGGCGATGGACTGGAAGCCCGCCTCCGCCGTCGTCGGGATATTCGGCAGTCCCGGCAGCCGCGCCGGGCTGCTGACGCCATGCGCCAGCACGCGGCCGTCGCGGATATAGGGCACGGTATTGGTCGCCTGGTCGCAGAGGATGTCGATGCGCCCGGCCATCAGCTCGGCGATGGCCGGCGCCGTGCCGCGGAAGACCACCACCGTGGCCTTGTTGCCGGCCGCCCCCTGCACCAGAAGGGCACAGAGATTGGCCGCCGAGCCGAGGCCGGCCGTCGCGAAGTTGATCTTGTCGCCGTCGCGCGACAGCACGGCCATCACGCCGCGCAGGTCCTCGGCGGGAAAATCGCGGCGCGTGACGATCGTCATGGCGGCGTCGGAGACGAGGCCGAGCGGCGCGAAGGCGGTCAGCGGGTCATAGGGCGCGCGGCGGTAGAGGGTGGCGCCCGCGGCCATGCCGATGTTGTTGATCATCAGCGTGTAGCCGTCGGGCCGCGAGGTCGCCAGGCGCTGCGGGCCGACGATGGAGCCACCGATCGCCTCCACCACTACGGATTGGCCGACATGCCGCGACAGGCTGTCGGCGACGATGCGGGTGACGGTGTCGGTGGGCCCGCCCGCGGCGCCGGCGGCGATCAGGGTGATGGTGCGGGACGGATAGGCGTCCTGGGCGTGGACGGTAGGGGCTGCGAGGGTAAGCGGAAGTCCGGCGAGCAGGTCGCGACGACGCATGATTTCCTCCTGGAGGTGGGGTCCGCCGGTTGGCCCGGCGTGATCCCCGCCATCCTGGACCGCGCGTCAGTTCAGACGCAACTCCAGGATGTGCTTCGGGTCGGGAGCGATCTCGCCGCGCTCCACGCGCTTCACGATCTCGGTCAGCGCGGCATTGGCCGGCGTCGCGAGGCCGAGCGGCGCCGCCTTGTCCACGATGAAGCCGTTGATGAACTCGATCTCGGTGCGGCGGCCCTTCACCATGTCCTGGCCCATGGACGGGCGGTGCGCGCCGCCGCCCTTGTTGGCCTCGGCGATGCGGTGATCGTCATAGGCCTTCGTGGCCGCGGCGTTGCCCTCGCCGGCGCCGGCGATGATCTCGGGATCCATGTGGTGGATCTCCTCCAGCTCGTAGCCCAGCGCCTGGCCGACGCGGACGCCTTCGGCGCCCAGCCGCGCGCCGAAGCGGCGCAGCGTGTCGTTCAGCAGGATGTCCTTGCTGACCAGCCCCGTGCAGGCGGAAAGCCCGTTCGCCATGCCGTTGGTGACCAGCTTGGACCAGCGCTCGCCCCAGAGGTTGGAGGTGACGTGCGTGCTGTCGGAGAGCGCCGTCAGCCGGCCGATCTCCTTGGCGCGCTCGGTGATCCGGCCGTGCACCTCGCCCACGCGATAGACGGTGTGCGCCTTGCCGCCCTTGCCCGAGGCGCGGCGGACATAGCCGGGCTCGACCAGCTCGACGGTGATGGAGCTGGCGATGGAGCCCAGGACGCGGCCCCAGCCGACGATGCCGGCAATGGTCTCCTCGTTCATGCAGTTCTGCAGGCTGACGACGAAGCCGCCGGGTGCGAGGTATTGCTGGATCATCATGGTGGCCCAGGCGGTGTCGTAGGACTTCACGCAGATGAAGGCGATGTCGAAGGGCTTCTGCTTCACCACGCCCTGCAATTCCGTGAGGTGGATCGCCTTCACCGGCACGGTGAATTCCGGCACGTCACGCAGATGGGTGATGCGCAGGCCCTTGCTGCGCATGGCCTCCACGTTCTCAGGCCACATGTCCACGAAGGTCACGTCCTCGCCGGCCTGCACCATATGCGCGCCGGCGTAAGCGCCGACCGCGCCGGCACCGATGATGGCGATGCGATAGCCCATGGATGGTAATCCTTCCCTTGTGCGGCAGCCTGACCGGCCACGCCTTATTGCTCGATCGAAACGCTAATCCAGACGAGGTGGATGCGCCAGCAGGCCTCAGGCGAGCTTCTGTATGTCGCCGTCCACCGAAATGGCCTGGCCGCTCACGGTCCGCCCGCGCGGGCTGGCGAGCAGCAGCACCTGGTCCGCCAACTGCCGCGGCGTCACGTATTCCTTGATGCTGGTATTGGCGAAGGCCGCCGCCTCGATCTCGGCGTAGCTCACCCCGCGCGCCTGCGCCTTGGCCTCCAGCACGCGGCGCTGGCGGTCGCCGGCGACGAGCCCGGGCAGGATCGCGTTCACGCGGATCCCGGCATCGCCGAGCTCGATCGCCAGCGATTTCGTGAAGCCGATCACGCCCCATTTCGCCGCCGCATAAGGGGCGCGCATGCCGAAGCCGAAACGTCCGGCGGCGCTCGAAAGATTGGTAATGGAGGGATTGCCGCTCTTCCGCAGCAGCGGGATCGCCAGTCGCGCCACGTTGAACTGCCCGGTCAGGCAGATCTCGATGCAGCGGTCCCAATCCTCGGGATTGATCTCCTCCACCAGGCCCGTCGGGCCCGCGATGCCGGCATTGTTCACCAGCACGTCCAGCGCATCGAGGCCGGCGAAAAGTGCCGCGACCCCTGCCCGGTCCGAGACGTCGCATCGCGTGCCGGTAATCCCAGCCGGCAGCGTCGCCAGCGCCGCCTCGTCGACATCGCAGACATGGACCCGCGCGCCTTCCTCGAGGAAGGCCTCGGCGATGGCGCGGCCGATGCCGCCAGCGCCAGCCGTCACCAGAACACGCGCGCCCTGCAATCCCAGATCCATGGTCAATCCTCCTTCAGCACGCCGCGCGCCAGGATGAACGACGCGGCATCGGCGATATCGCCGGATATGGCGGCCCGTGCCGAAGCGCCGTCGCGGCGGCGCAGTGCGGCCAGGGCCGAGGCGTGGAAACGCGGGGCGGGCGTATTCGCCAGCCGGCGGGGATCGGCGCGCATGTCGAGGTTCAGGACCGGGCCGGCGAGCAGCCAGAGCCGCTCGATCATGCTCTGCAGCAGCGGCATCCGCGCCGCCGCGTAGATGGCGAAATGCAGGTCGCGGTTGAGCGCCACGGCGCGGCCACCATCGGGATCGGGGCCGACGACCATTTCGGCGAAGGCGGTCGCGATCGGCTCGATGGCGTCGATATCCTCCGCCGTCGCGGCCAGTGCTGCGCGCTCCGCGGCGAGGCCCTCCATCTGCTGGCGCAGGTCGGCCAGTTCGGAAAACCGCCCGGCGGACATGACAGGCACCCGCACCGCGCGATTGGGCGAAACCTCCAGCGCGCCGTACTCGGCAAGCCGGCCTACAGCGGCGCGGATGGGCATGGTGGAGGTCCCCAGCCGTTCCGCCAGGTCGCGCAACGAAAGCCGCTCCCCCGGCGCGACGCGGCCAGAGGTAAGCAGGCCCGCGATCTGGCCGTAGGCGGTTTCGCCCATCGTCGGGGCTGGTTTTGCGGTGCTGGACAAGGATGCGTTTCCTGCGCGACTATGAACCGTGATCACAGTCGGCGGCAACAGCCGATCAGGGAGGAAAAACACATGTCCGTTACCCGTCGCGGCTTCGTCGCCGCTTCCGCAATCGGCCTCGCGGCCCCGTCCATCTCCTATGCCCAGTCCGACGTCATCCGCATCGGCCACCTCACCCCGCGCACCGGCTTCCTCGGCCCGCTCGGCGAATACGCGGTGCAGGCCGCAACGCTAGCCGGTGAGGAGATCAACGCCGCCGGCGGCATCAACGGCAAGCGGCTGGAGCTGTTGATGGAGGACAGTGTCAATCCGCAGACCGGCAGCGCCAAGGCCGAGCGCTTCGTCCAGCGTGATCGCGTCGCCGCCATCGTCGGCGAGATCAATTCCGCCACCGCGCTGGCCATCGCCCAGGTGGTGAACCGCGAGCGCGTGCTGTTCCTCAACACCGGCGCCAATTCGGACGCGCTGCGTGGCTCGGATTGCCAGCGCTTCATGTTCCACGTCGAGGGCCAGAACTCGATGTACGTGAAGACCGTCGGCCGCGCGCTGGTGGAAGGCGGGCTGATTCGCGGCAAGCGCTCCTACGCGCTCACCGCCGACTATGCCTTCGGCCATGACCTGCTCCGCGTCGCCCGCCGCTTCCTCACCGACAATGGCGGCACCGTCGGCGGCGAGGACCTGATCCCGACCGACCTCACCGACTTCTCGCCCTTCCTGCTGAAGATCCGCCAGGCCCGGCCCGACCTCGTGGTAGCAAACCTCGCGGGAGCGCAGATCACCAACTTCCTGAAGCAGTACTCCGAGTTCGGGCTGCGCTTCCCCGTGGCGGGCTTCGGCTTCGATACCGCACTCGCCTGGGGTGCGGGCCAAGGCAACTTCCTCGGCACCTGGCCGGTGATGTGGCACCACCAGATCCAGTCGCCCTCCGCGCAGGGCTTCGTCCGTGCCTTCACCGCCAAGTTCAACCGCCCGCCCGAGAACCAGGCCTGGGGCGACTACCTCGCCGTCAAGCTGATGGCGCAGGCGATGACGGCGACGCGCGGCACGGACGGCCCCAAGATCGTCGAGTATTTCGAGGGCGAGGGCCGCGTCGACATCCTCAAGACGCGCGAGGGCTATTTCCGCAAGAGCGACCACCAGCTCATGCAGGAGGCCTATGCCATCACGGCGCTGCCGGCCAACGAGGTCCGCAATCGCTGGGACATCTTCCGCGCCAGCGCGCCCATGCCCGGGCCGAACGAGCCGCTGGACGCTATCGCCGCCACGGCCGAGGAAAACTCCTGCACCTTCCGCTGACCGCGTAACGGGGGCCGCGCAAGCGGTCCCCAACGGCCCAGGATATCAAACGTGCAGATCATCTTCATCCTGGAACAGGTCCTCAACGGCCTGCTCATCGGCGCCTTCTACCTGTTGATCGCCCTCGGGCTTTCGCTGATCTTCTCGCTCGGCGGCATCGTGAACCTGGCGCATGGGGCGTTCTTCGCGCTCGGCGCCTATCTCACCGTGGCGCTCGCGCCCGAGATCGGCTTCGGCGGCGCCTTCGTGGTGGCACCGGTGCTGGTCGGCATCCTCGGCCTGGTGATCGAGCGCTTCCTGCTGCGCCGCTTCTACCGAGCCGATCCCATCCTGGGCCTGCTGCTCACCTTCGGCCTCGCCATGGTCGCGGAGCAGACGATGCGCATGGTCTTCGGCGCCGCACCCGTGCCCTTCTCCATCCCGCAGGAGCTGCGCGGCCAGGTGCTCATCGGCGACTTCATCTATTCGCGCTACCGCCTGCTGATCCTTGGCGTCGCGGTCGTTGCGGTGTTCGGGCTCTGGCTGCTGCTGACGCGCACCGCCTTCGGCCGCGTGGTCCGCGCCGGCGTGCAGGATCCCGACATGGTCGCCGCCCTCGGCATCTCGCTGAAGCCCTATATGAGCGCGGTCGTCGCCATCGCCGTCGGCCTCGCCGCACTGGCCGGCGTTATGACCGCACCCATCACCGGCGTGCATCCGGCCATGGGCGCCGAGATCCTGACCTTCGCCTTCGTCGTCGTCGTGATCGGCGGGCTCGGCTCGTTCTGGGGCGTGGTCGCGGCTGCCTTCATCGTCGGCGTCGTGCGCGGGCTCGCCGCCTATTTCTACCCGCCGGCCACCGAGGCCTCGGTCTACCTCCTCATGGTGCTCGTCCTGCTGCTGCGCCCGCGCGGCCTGTTCGGCGAACGCATCCAGAAGTTCGAGTGACCGCGATGCGCGACGCACGTTCCCTCCTCATCGCCGCCGCCGCGTTGCTGGTGCTGCCCTTCGCACTGGATGCGATGGGGCTGACGCTGAAGACCGCGACGGATGTCGTGATCTTCGCCATCGCCGCCATGGGGCTGAACATCCTGGTCGGCACCACCGGCCTCGTCTCCTTCGGGCACGGCGTCTGGTTCGGCCTCGGCGCCTTCGCCGCCGCGATCCTGCAGCGGCGGTACTTTCCGGGCGCCGTGCTGGTGCCGGGCCTCGCCGCGCTGCTGATCGTCGGCGCGATTTCGGCCGTGGCTGGCCTCGTCATCCTGCGGCGGCGGGGGGTGTATTTCTCGCTGCTGACGCTGGCGCTGACCGCAATGTGCTTCTCCATCGCCTTCCGCTGGACCGAGCTCACGGGCGGTGAAAACGGGCTGGGCGGCATCGAGCGGCCCGGCCTCCTCGACGATAGCAGATGGTACTACGCCGCCGTCGCGGCCATCGCCTTCCTCGCCTGCCTCGCACTCTGGCGCTTCCTGGCCTCGCCCGTGGGCACCGTGCTGGTGGCGATCCGCGAGAACGAGCAGCGCGCCGGCTTCATCGGCTACGACACCGACCGCTACAAGCTGCTGGCCTTCACCGTCTCGGCCAGCCTCACGGCGCTGGCCGGCGTGCTCAGCGTCTTCAATCACCGCTTCGCCAGCGCCGACCCCATGGGCGTCGCCTTCTCCGGCGAGTTGCTGGCGATGGTGGTGATCGGGGGCATGCGCTCCTTCCTCGGGCCGGCGCTCGGCGCGCTGTTCTACATCCTCTTCCGCGAGTTCCTGTCGATCTACACGGCGAATTGGCTGCTGGTCTTCGGGCTCCTCTTCGTCGGCTTCATCGTCTTCAGCCCGACCGGCCTGGTCGGCGTGGCCGGGCGGCTGATGGCGCCCTTCCGGCCCAAGGCGCGGGATCTCGACGCCGCCATGGCCGCGCGCCGCGTGGAGGAGCCGACACCAGTGCCGCCCGCCTTCATCCGTCCCGGCAACGGCTCCGGCATCGTGCTTTCCGCGCAAGGGCTCCAAAAATCCTTCGGCGGCGTGCGCGCGGTGCGCGACGTCTCCTTCGCCGTGGCCGACCGCAGCCTGCATGCGCTGATCGGCCCCAATGGCGCGGGCAAGACCACGGCCTTCAACCTGCTCTCCGGCCTGTTCCGCCCGGACCGCGGGACCGTGACGCTGGACGGCCGGCAGATCGGCGGATTGGAGCCCTTCGCCATCACCCGCGCCGGGCTCGGGCGTTCCTTCCAGATCACCAACCTGTTTCCCGGCCTCACCATCGAGGAGAACGTCCGCCTCGCCGTCCAGGCCCGCCACCGCGCCCGCTTCGCACCACTGCGCAGCGCCCACGGCATCGCGGAAATCAACGCGGAGACCGCGACGCTGCTGCGCTGGATGGGGCTCGCGGGCATCGAGCAGGCCGAGGCCGGCGCGCTCTCCTATGGCGGGCAGCGGCTGGTGGACATGGCGCTGGCTCTGGCGACCCGCCCGCACATCCTGCTGCTGGACGAGCCGCTGGCCGGGCTTGCGGCGGCCGAGCGCCAGCGCGTGGGCGACCTCATCAAGCGCCTCTCGGCCGACATCCCGGTGCTGCTGGTCGAGCACGACATCGACCGCGTCTTCCAGATCGCCGATCGCGTCACCGTCATGAACGACGGCGAGGTGCTGGTGGATGGCGGCGTGGAGGATGCGCGCAACGACGAGCGCGTGCAGGCCGTCTATCTCGGCAGCGGCGCCCATGCCGTCGCGTCCAAGCCGCGCGCGAGCGCCGCCGTGGCGGAGGTCGTGCTTTCGTTGGAGGAGGTGAACACCTTCTACGGCAAGAGCCACATCCTGCGCGACGTTTCGCTGAGCCTTCGCAAGGGCGAGGTGATGGCGCTGCTGGGCCGCAACGGCGCCGGCAAGTCCACCCTGCTCAAGACCATCATGGGCACCGTACCGCCCGCCTCAGGCCGCGTGACGCTCGCGGGCGAGGAGCTGGCCGGGCTTTCGGCCGAGGTCGCCGCACGGCGCGGCGTGGGCTTCGTGCCGCAGGGCCGCGGCCTCTTCGCGGGCATGACGGTGCAGGAGAATCTCGGCCTCGGGCGGCTGAAGCGCATCACCGGCCATGGCGGGCATTGGGAGGAGGAGCGCGTGCTGGCCTTCTTCCCCCGCCTCAAGACCCGCTGGAAGGTCGCGGCCGACCACCTCTCAGGCGGCGAGCAGCAGATGGTCGCGGTCGCGCGCGCGTTGATGGGCGACACCCGCGTGCTGCTGCTGGACGAGCCGTTCGAGGGGCTGTCCCCCGCCATTTCCGAGGAGCTCTTCGAGGCCTTCGACAAGCTGCGGCACGAGGTCTCGATCATCCTGGTGGACCACCACCTCGATCTGGCTTTGGCTCTCTCCGACACGACGATCGCGCTGGAACGCGGCAGCGTGACCTGGCGCGGCGAAAGCCGGACACTCCGCGACGACCTGGATCTGCGAAGAAAGGTGCTCTGGTTATGAAGACGGTAGCGATTGTCGGCAGCGGCCTGATCGGCCGCGCCTGGGCGATGATCTTTTCCCGCGGCGGCTACGCCGTGCGGCTCTACGACCCCGTTGCGGGCGTGGCATCCGATGCGGTCGGGCTCTGCGCGGAGGGGCTTCGGGATCTGGCCAAGGCCGGGCTCTGCGACGACCCCGCTGGTTCCGCCGCCCGCATCTCCGCAGCCGATACCCTGGAGGATGCGCTCGCCGGCGTGGTGCTGGTGCAGGAGAACGGGCCGGAGAGGGTCGATGTGAAGCGCACGATCTACGCCGATCTGGACAGGCTGGCGCCGCCGGATGCCGTCCTCGCCTCCTCCAGCAGCGCCATCCGGATCAGCCTCTTCGCCGGCGACCTGCCCGGGCGTGCGCGCTGCCTGATCGCGCATCCCGTGAACCCGCCGCACCTGATCCCAGTGGTGGAACTATGTGGCGCGGAGTTCACGGATTCCGCGGTCGTCGCCCGGGCGCGGGCGATCTACGAGGAGATCGGCCAGGTTCCGATCACGGTGCTCAAGGAGATCGAGGGCTTCATCCTCAATCGCCTGCAGGGGGCATTGCTCGCCGAGGCTTTCCGCCTCGTGCACGAGGGCTATGTGACGCCCGAGGATCTCGACAAGACCGTGAAGGACGGGCTCGGCCTGCGCTGGTCCTTCATGGGGCCGTTCGAGACCATCGAGCTCAACGCCCCCGGTGGCATTCCCGACTACTGCGCGCGCTTCACCGGCTTCTACAAGAGCCTCGCCGCCGGGCCGCCCGCGCCGTCCGTCTACGACACGCCCCGCGTCGCCGAACAGTGGGCTCCGGCGGCCGATCTCCCCGCAAAGATGCGCTGGCGCGATGGCAAGCTCGCCGCCTTGCGCGCCCATAAGCAGAAGGACTGAACACCATGGCCAAGCCACGCAAAGTCATCATCACCTGCGCCGTCACCGGCGCCATCCACACGCCCAGCATGTCGCCCCATCTGCCGATCACGGCGGCCGAGATCGCGGCCGCCGCCATCGGCGCCGCCGAGGCCGGTGCCGCCATCGTCCACCTGCATGCGCGCGACCCCGTGGACGGGCGGCCTGACCAGTCGCCCGAGGCCTTCGCGCCCTTCCTGGGGATCATCAAGCAGTCGTCGAACTGCGTGGTGAACATCACCACCGGCGGCGCGCCGACGATGAGCATCGAGGAGCGCGTGCGCCCCGCGGCGACCCACAAGCCCGAGGTGGCGTCGCTGAACCTCGGCTCCATGAACTTCGGTCTGTTCGGCATGCTGAACCGCTTCAAGGAGTTCAAGCACCCCTGGGAACGCGAGTACCTCGAGAACAAGGACATCATCTTCCGCAACTCGTTCAAGGACATCGAGTACATCCTGACGACCTGCGCGGGGAACGACACGCGCTTCGAGTTCGAGTGCTACGACACTTCGCATCTCTACAACCTCAAGTACTTCTTCGATCAGGGGCTGGTGAAGGCGCCGCTGTTCATCCAGACGGTGTTCGGCCTGCAGGGCGGCATCGGCGCGCATCCGGACGACGTCATGCACATGAAGCGTACGGCCGACCGGCTCTTTGGCGACAACTACCAGTGG
The DNA here is from genome assembly GCA_028291455.1 of Rubritepida sp. Lineage (GTDB taxonomy): Bacteria > Pseudomonadota > Alphaproteobacteria > Acetobacterales > Acetobacteraceae > Roseococcus. Next base: position 10,414 of record JAQGHY010000051.1, read on the forward strand.
TCGGTGCTGGGCGCGGGTTCCAACCAGCTCAAGATCGCCGCCATGGCCGCCGCGATGGGCGGCAACGTGCGCGTTGGCCTGGAGGACAGCCTCTGGGCCGGACCCGGCCGCCTCGCCGCCAGCAATGCCGAGCAGGTGCGGCTGGTGCGCCAGATCATTGAGAGCCTGGGCCTGGAGATTGCCAGCCCCGACGAGGCGCGTGAGATGCTGCA
>JAQGHY010000083.1 GCA_028291455.1 Rubritepida sp.
TCCACTGTTTTGCCCTTGGGAAAGACGGCGACACCACCCGATGCCAGGATTTGGGCGGCCTGGGGCAGAAGATCCTTGAGCGGCGCGAGGGCGCGGGCGGTTACCACCTGCATCGGAGGGAGCTTCGCGGATTCGATACGCACGGGATGGACGGTGACGTGGGCAAGCCCAAGGGCGCGCGCGGCCTCCAGGAGGAAGGCGGCTTTGCGCCGGTCCGATTCAACCAGATGAGTTTCCTGCTCCCGGCCGATGGCGATGACGATACCCGGGAGCCCCGCACCGGAACCCAAATCGGCGAGCGGTCCATCCGGCAACAGCGGCAGGAGTTGCCAGGAATCCAACACGTGACGCTGCCAAAGCTGCTCTTCCGAAGCTGCTGCTACCAAGTTGATCTTCACATTCCACAACTGGAGCAGCCGCAGGTATTCTCGCAGCCTCGCTTCTGTTTCACGTGAAACATCGAGCGAGCCGGCCTCAGATTGTTTCACGTGAAACATCGCGCCGGAGGTGAATGGCCAAAGCTGCAAGGGCAGCTGGGGTGATGCCCGGCAGGCGGCCGGCGCCTCCGAGGGTCGCAGGGCGTGCACGGCCCAGCCGAGCACGCATTTCGTTGGAAAGCCCGGCAATCTCCGCAAAGTCGATTTCGGCCGGAATGGCCAAGGCCTCTTCGCGCTCAAGCATGCCGCGCTCTGCCTGCTGGCGGATCAGATAGGGCCCGTACAATGCCTCGGCCTCGAGATAGGTTCGCACGCGGGGCGCGAGCTCGCGCAGCCATGGGAACAGGGTCTCAGCGGCCTGCGAAGACATGGCGGGGAGCGCCAGCGTGTCCATGGCGCTACGCCAGCGACCATCCTGGTTTAGCGAGGCGCCGGCCGCGGCATAGGCGGGTGGCGTGGCGCCGTCAGCACGAGCGCGAGCCAACGCATTGGCAACGGCGGCGGCAAGACGGCGGTGCGCAGAGGCGCGCTCCGGGCCCACGCAGCCCCAGGCGATACCCTTCTCCGTCAGCCGCATCCCAGCATTGTCCACCCGCAGGCTGAGGCGGAACTCCGAGCGAGCGGTCAGCATGCGGTAAGGCTCGGTCACTCCATGCAGCGTCAAGTCGTCGACCATGACACCGAGATAAGCCTCCGCACGGTTAAGCGTGACGCCGAGTGCGCCACTGGCCGCATGCGCCGCGTTCACGCCCGCCAGCAGCCCCTGCGCCGCGGCTTCCTCGTAGCCCGTGGTGCCGTTGATCTGCCCGGCCAGGAACAGGCCCGACAAAGCGCGGCATTCCAGCGTCGGCCATAGCGCGCGCGGATCGACATGATCGTATTCGATCGCATAGCCCGCGCGCAGGATTACGGCCCGCTCCAGCCCGGGGATGCTCGCCACCATCGCGCGCTGCACGTCTTCCGGCAGGCTGGTCGAGATGCCGTTGGGATAGACCGTCGGGTCGTCCAGCCCCTCCGGTTCCAGGAAGATCTGGTGCCGCTCGCGCTGCGCGAACTTCACCACCTTATCCTCCACCGAGGGGCAGTAGCGCGGCCCGACACCCTCGATCCGCCCGCCATAGACCGCCGAGAGATGCAGGCTTCCCCGGATGATCTCATGCGTGCGCGGCGTGGTGTGGGTGACGCCGCAATCCACCTGGCGGTTGGTGATCCGCGTCGTCATCCAGGAGAGCGGCTCCGGCTCGGCATCGCCCGGCTGCGTCTCCAGGTTCGCCCAGTCGATGGTCCGCCCATCGAGCCGCGGCGGAGTGCCCGTCTTGAGGCGCGCCAGCGGCAGGCCTAGCCGCTCCAGGGCCAAGGCCAGCCCGACGGCAGGCGCCTCGCCCACGCGGCCCGCGGGGGTGCGCGTCTCGCCGATATGGATGACGCCGCGCAAAAACGTACCGGTGGTGATGACCACCGCGGCGCAGGCCAGGCGACGGCCCGTCCCGGTGACGATCCCCTGCAGCCGCCCGCCCTCGATCACCAAATCCTCGGCCGGCTCGCCGAGCACCGTTAGCCCTCGCGTAGCGGCCAGCAGTGCCTGAATTGCCGCGCGGTACAGCCGCCGATCCGCCTGGACGCGCGGCCCCCGCACGGCCGGGCCCTTGCTGCGGTTCAGCAGCTTGAAATGGATACCCGCCGCATCGGCCGCGCGGCCCATCAGCCCGTCCAGCGCATCCACCTCGCGAACCAGATGCCCTTTGCCGATCCCTCCGATCGCGGGATTGCAGGACATCTCGCCAAGCTTTGCCGGATCATGCGTCAGCAGCAGCGTGCGCGCGCCGCAGCGGGCTGCCGCGGCGGCGGCCTCGCAGCCGGCATGGCCGCCGCCCACCACCACAACATCGTAAGTCGCGTCCCACATGTTCAGGGCTATAGCAGCTATTTCCCGATGCAGAACTCGCCGAAAACGATGTCGAGAACCTGCTCCACATCCACGCGGCCCGTGAGGCGCGAAAGAGCGCGCAATGCGCCCCGCAGCGCCTCCGCCCGAAGCTCGGGCAGACCCGCTTCCGGCAGCCGGTCCAGCCATTCTACAGCCTCACGCAGAGCGGCACGATGGCGCGGCCGAGTCAGTGCGGCTGTCTCGGTCAGCCCGGCCCGGGCGGCGGCGGCGGCTTCGAGTTGCGCACGCAACGCCTCCAGCCCCTGCCCGGTCCGCGCCGAAACCGAAACGGCGCCTTCCATCGAAGCCGCAGCTAGGTCGGCCTTGTTCAGCACCGTCAGCGCATCCGCCCCACGCAGCGCGAGCGTCGCTTCATCCGGAGCTTCATCCGCCGCGAAAACCAGCAGCCGCAGATCCGCCGCCTCCCCCCGCGCCAGGGCCCGGCGGACGCCCTCAGCCTCGATTTCGTCGGCCGCATCACGCAGCCCGGCCGTATCGGCCAGGGTAACCGGCACGCCAGCCAGGGTCATCCGCACCTCCACCACATCACGCGTCGTGCCCGCCCGCGTCGAGACGATGGCCGCTTCCCGTCCAGCTAACGCATTGAGCAAAGAGGATTTTCCGGCATTAGGCGCCCCCAGAATGGCAATGGAGAGCCCTTCCCGCAGCTTTTCGCCACGCGCCCCATCGGCCAGCAGCGCCGCCATCTCGTCCCGCAAGCCCGCCGCCGCCTCTGCCACGCGGTCGTCGAGATCGGCCGGCAAATCCTCCTCCTCGAACTCAATGAAGGCCTCCTGCCGGGCCAGCAGCCGCGTCAGCTGATCCGCCCATGCCGCGTGGCGCGCAGCCAGCCCGCCCTCGGCCTGGCGCAGCGCCTGGCGCCGTTGCGCCTCGGTCTCGGCGGAAATTAGGTCGGCAATGCCTTCGGCCGCCGTCAGGTCCAGCTTGCCGTTGAGGAAGGACCGGCGGGTGAATTCGCCCGCCTCGGCAGGACGTGCTCCGAGTGCCGTCAGCGCCTCGGCCACCGCTGAGATCACCGCCGGGCCGCCATGCAGATGCAGCTCCGCGCTGTCCTCGCCCGTATAGCTGGCAGGGCCGGGAAACCAGAGCACCAGAGCCCGGTCCAGCGCCAGGCCCTCATGCCGGAGCGTCCGCAGGCTGGCGTGGCGTGGCGCCGGCAGCGCGCCGGCCAGCGCCGCGACCAATTCACCCGTTCCGGCACCGGACAGCCGCATCACCGCAACTGCGGCGCGGCCAGCACCGCTGGCCAGGGCAAAGATGGGCGGCGCGAAGATCGGGCTCACGCTTTGCCCGGCACCACGTCCTTCTCGGTCAGCATCAGCCACCGCGCGCGCCCGCCTTCGGCCAGATGCGCGGTCAGGATCTCGTCGATGTCCTCGCGCGTTTCGGCGCGATACCAGACGCCCTCGGGATAGATCACGATGGCCGGGCCGAACTCGCAGCGGTCCAGGCACCCCGCCATGTTCACGCGAACGCCCTTCAACCCCAGCTCCTTCGCACGCGCCTTCATATAGTCGCGCAGGGCCTCGCTGCCCGAGGCCGCGCAGCTGCCGCGCTTGTGCCCGTCGGGCCGGCGGTTGCAGCAGACGAAGACATGGGCCTGGAAATACGGCGCCGGATCGGCCTTGGCCATATGGGCCTCCTGTGGTGCAAAGCGGGCTTCTCCAGCCCATGTAGCGACGACCCACCCCAGCGGCCAGGGGCCTCCTATTGACGCCGGGCCCCGAGCGGTGCTGCATCCCCCTCGCGCGTGCAACATAGGGAAACATGCCGCAGCTATCGCTTCATACGCCGCTCGGTGAGATCACCCTCTCGGAGGATGAGGGGGCTATTGTCTCGCTCGATTGGGGCCGTGGCGCTGATCAGGAGGCCACGCCGCTGCTGCGCGAGGCCGTCGATCAGCTGCACGACTATTTCGACGGCAAACGCACGACCTTCCAGCTTCCGCTGGCACCGCACGGCAGCGCTTACCAGAAGCGTGTGTGGGCCGCCCTCTGCCGCATTCCGCCGGGCGAGACCCGTAGCTATCTCGACATTGCCCGGGAGATCGCTTCCGTCCCACGCGCCGTCGGCCAAGCCAACGGCGCCAACCCTATCGCCATCCTCATTCCCTGCCACCGCGTGATCGCCGCCGACGGCGGCCTGGGCGGCTTTTCCGGCGGGGACGGGCCCATCACCAAGCGCTACTTGCTCGAGCACGAGGCGCGTGCTCTCAACCGGCCCTTGGCCCGAGGACTCCTTCTATGAACCATGCCATCCGTATCCACGAATATGGCGGCCCCGAGAAAATGGTCTGGGAGGAGGTGCCGCTGCCCCATCCCAAGCCCGGCGAGGCCCTGGTGCGCCACAAGGCGGTCGGCCTGAACTACATCGACGTCTATTTCCGCAACGGCCTCTACAAGGCGCCGGCGCTGCCGACCTCCATCGGCATGGAGGGTGCCGGTATCGTCGAGGCAATCGGCGAGGGAGTCACCGAAGTGGCGGTGGGCGATCGCGTCGCCTATGCCTCCGGCCCCATCGGCGCCTATGCCGAGGCGCGGACCATGAAGGCGGACCGGCTCGTCACCATCCCCGAAGGCATCGACTTCGAGCAGGCCGCCGCGATGATGCTCCAGGGCATGACCGCGCAGTACCTGCTGCGCAGCACCTATCGTGTGAAAGCCGGCGAGACGATCCTGGTCCATGCGGCGGCCGGCGGCGTCGGTCTCATCATGGTGCAGTGGGCCAAGGCGCTAGGCTGCACCGTCATCGGCACCGTCGGCACCGAGGCCAAGGCCGAGTTGGCACGCAGCCACGGCGCGGATCACATCGTCCTCTCGGGCGAGGATCTGCCCGCCGCGGTGAAGCGCATCACCGGCGGTGCCATGCTGCCCGTGGTCTATGACAGCGTGGGCCGCGATACCTTCATCCCCTCGCTCGACTGCCTGGCGCCGCTCGGCATGATGGTCAGCTTCGGCAATGCCTCGGGTCCGGTAGGGCCGATCGATATCGGCATCCTCGCCGCCAAGGGCTCGCTGTATCTCACGCGGCCGACGCTGGCCTCCTACACCACCAAACGCGCCGATCTGGAGGCCGTGGCGGCCGATCTCTTCGCCGTGGTGAAGAGCGGAGCGGTCAAGCTGCAGATCAACCAGCACTATGCGCTGAAGGATGCGGCGCAGGCCCATACGGATCTGGAAGCCCGGAAAACCACCGGCAGCACTGTCTTCGTATTGTAAAGATTCCGGTGCTACGAAACGGGCGTGACACGCCTATTTCTGTAGGAAATACCGGTAGCGATGCTTCTCTTCCATGCCGATTCCGGCCTGGAGCCTGATCGAGGCGGTATTCATCGCCCCGACCTGCGCGAATATATGGGCGGCGCCCTGCTCCAAAGCCCATGCCGCCGCTACGCCGATCACGCGAAGGGCTAAACCGCGCCTGCGGAACTCCGGACGCACCGCAAGGTCAAACAAACCGCAGTATTCTCCATCGCGCGTGGTGGAGAGCACCGCCGCCGGCACGCCGTCCACCCGCAGCACCATCCAGGCGGCCGGTATGGCGAATAGAGGCACAGCTTCCAGCTTCTCGGCGCGCCGCGCTTCGGATTGGTATTCGACGGTGCCGATCACATCGAGCCATGCGGCATCCGGTGCGGCCAGGATTTCCACGGCGGCATCCGGGTTCGCAAGCGGTGCCAGCGGGCCACAGGTCACCAGGCTCTCGTCCACCGCCTCCCACCCCTGCTCGCGCAGATGATCGGTGAGGCCGCACGGATCGAGCGGGGATGAACGGATGCGCGGCGTGAGCCCGAGGCGACGATAGTGCGCGGCAATCCGCGAGACCCGTACCGCCATCTCCGGATCGGGCGACGGATCGAGCGAGCAGGCGGCATTGGCGCGTCCGGTGCCCCCGAGGAAGGAGCGGATCACGAAGGGCCCATCGAAAGCGATGCGCGGCGAGGGCAAAGCGTTGAGCGTCGCCCGCTCCAGTGCGTGGACCAGTCCCAGGGCGCTCATACTGCTTCCCGAGCTAGGGCGGTCATCGCATCGCGGTAGGTCTCGTCGAAGAGCGCTTCGAGCGACGGATTTACCCCGCGCAGCCCCGCCGCCACGCGCCCGCCCCAGCCCACGTACTCGACGCGGCGGGCGTGATCCCAGTTGGCGGGCGGGGCCGAGACCATGGCGCGCAGGTTGGAGATCTTGTCGGCCAGCTTCACCTGCTTGGCGCCGTCGGATTTCTTCGGCCCTAGCCGGACCTGCAGCGCCTTGCGCATCTCCTTGGGCAGGCTTTTGTCGTCGGAGACCTCGGCTACGATGGACGCAACCTCGGCGCCGAAGCGGGCGGTCAGGGCATCGAGCGTGACGGGCTCGGGATCATCGCCGCTGTCCTCCACGGTATCGTGCAGGAGCGCGGCCAGGATTGCCGCTTCCGGCGCATCGTGTTCGGCCAGGATCTGCGCCACTTCGAGCGGGTGGTTGATATAGGGCTCCTGTGCCACGCCTTTGCGGCGGTGCGTGGCATGCACGGCGGCCGCGAAACTCGCGGCCGCCAGGACCCGGGCGATCAATAGCCTCTCGGGCGTTGCGGGGTGGTAACCACGCCGGTCGCGGCACCGACGGCGCCGCCGGTGAGGGCACCAATGGCAGCACCCTGGCCGCCGCCGAAGATCGCGCCCAGAGCGGCACCCGAACCGGCGCCGATCAGCGCACCGCCAGCCGCGCGCTGGCCTTCGCTATAGGGATTGGTGCAGCCGGCCGTGCCGAGGATGGCTAGGAGGCCAAGGGGAAGAAGAAGCTTACGCATGGTGTCGAAGGCCTTTTCAGAGTTTTCGTTGGCTGGATAAGCAGCAGCAGTCGGGCGCAAGCCTGCCGCGCGATCACGTAGATCGGCGCTGGCGGCTCGTTGCCTCGGCGGATGCTGGCCCAGCGTTGAGAGCAGTATGTTTGGCGGAAAAGGTGGCAGGAAGATGGACGTGCGTCCGAGCTGCCAGGAGCGGGACCCGCTTGCTGGAAGCAGGCGGGCCGAGCTGAGCATCTGGCCGGACTCAATCAACAAGAACGCGGCCATGGAGGATTCGCGGCGGTCGCTCATGCGACCGAAGGCAAGGTGGCGGAGCCTGCCGCCCCCCATCTGAGGGCTAAGTCACTCATCCGCGGCGAATAGCCGCGGCGGTCGCTCATGCGGCCGAAGGCAAGGCGGCGGAGCCGCCGCCCGCCGTCTGAGGGCTTTGAATCACGTATTCATCGCGTCGAAGAAGTCCTGGTTCGTCTTGCTGTACTTCAGCTTGTCGGTCAGGAATTCCATCGAGTCCTGCGTGCCCATCGGGTTCAGGATCCGGCGCAGCACCCACATCTTCGACAGCGTGCCACGATCCACCAGCAGCTCTTCCTTGCGGGTGCCGCTCTTGGTGATGTCGATGGCCGGGAAGACGCGCTTGTCCGAGAGCTTGCGGTCCAGGATGATTTCGCTGTTACCGGTGCCCTTGAACTCTTCGAAGATCACCTCGTCCATACGCGAACCAGTGTCGATCAGCGCGGTGGCGATGATGGTGAGCGAACCGCCCTCCTCGATGTTGCGCGCCGCGCCGAAGAAGCGCTTCGGCCGCTGCAGCGCATTGGCGTCCACGCCGCCCGTCAGCACCTTGCCCGAGGACGGCACGACCGAGTTGTAGGCCCGGCCGAGGCGGGTGATGGAGTCCAGCAGGATCACCACGTCGCGCTTGTGTTCGACCAGCCGCTTGGCCTTCTCGAGCACCATTTCGGTAACCTGCACGTGGCGCGAGGCCGGCTCGTCGAAGGTGGAGGCGACGACTTCGCCCTTCACCGTGCGCTCCATGTCCGTCTCGTCCTCGGGCCGCTCGTCGATGAGCAACACGATGAGGAAGACTTCCGGTTGGTTCGCGCTGATCGACTTGGCGATGTTCTGCAGCATCACCGTCTTGCCGGTGCGCGGCGGCGCTACGATCAGGGCGCGCTGGCCCATGCCGATCGGCGCGATCAGGTCGATGACCCGGTGCGTGTTGTCCTTGGTCGGGCCCTTGCCGACGCTCTCGATCTCCGCGTTCTCCATCTTGAGGCGGCGCGTCGGATAGAGGGGCGTGAGGTTGTCGAAGTTGATGCGGTGACGGAGCGCCTCGGGCGGCTCAAAATTCACCGAGTTGACTTTGAGCATGGCGAAGTAGCGCTCGCCGTCCTTGGGCGCGCGGATCTGGCCTTCGACGGTGTCGCCGGTGCGCAGGCCGAAGCGGCGCACCTGGGCGGGGCTCACATAGATGTCGTCGGGGCCGGGGAGGAAATTCGCCTGCGGGCTGCGCAGGTAGCCGAAACCGTCGGCCAGGATTTCCAGGGTGCCCTCGCCGTAGATCGCCTGGTCGTTCTCGGCCAGGGTCTTAAGAATGGCGAACATGATGTCCTGCTTGCGCAGGATGGACGCGTTCTCAACTTGAAGCTCCTCCGCGAAGGCGAGGAGTTCGGGCGGCGTCTTCGCCTTGAGTTCTGAGAGGTGCATGCAGCATCCGGGTAAAAAGTGGAGAAAGGCGTAGCGGGGGGAACGCGGGGGCAATGAGGAGGGCCCCGATGGTCGCGCCAGTGCACATGGGCAATGACGGGATCGGCGTTGGAAGGGAGGGATCGGCCCGGAAGGCCGACGCCATCAACCTAGGAAGCCCGGGACCCCACGTCAATATCGTTATACGGGTTTCCGGTCGGAAGGGCGCCAGAAGGTGGTCGCCAGCAGGAGCGCGGCGAGGATGGGCGCGAACCAGCCGGCCCGGGCCTCGGTTCCGAAGTCCACGATCAGCACCAGCGCGTTGAAGCCGACATGCAGCCCAAGGGCCAGCAACAGCCCGCGCCGTGCGGCCCAGCGGCCATAGGCCCAGTGCTGCAGCACGGAGGCGATGGCGCCCGCCACCCCGATGCCGCGCCATTCGGAAAGCTTGAACGCGCCCTCGATGAGCCCGAAGGCCAGCCCCGTGGCGCCCCATCCCGCGGAAAGCACGAGCATGCCGAGGCGCTTGGCCAGTTCCTCGGCCACGGGTGCGACGGACACCGCCATCAGCGGAAGGCTTGCCTCGCCGCCGATCAGCCCGAGCGCCACTAGCTCGACCACCAGCGAGAGGAAAAAGGCCGCGCCGCCGGCGACCGCTGCGCGCCACAGCATCAGAACGGCTTCACGATCACCATGAGGACGATCACGATCATGAGCACGGTCGGCACCTCGTTCATGAGGCGCCAATGGCGCTGCGAGCGGCGGCGCTGATCGGCGGCGAATTCGCGCTGGCTGGCGGCGAGGTAGCCGTGGAAGGCGGTCATCGCCAGGACGCTGCCGAACTTCACGAGCCACCAGCCGGCGGTCCAGCTCACCACACCGGGCGTCAGCACCAGCGTCACGCCGAAGAGCCAGGCGGCAACCATGGCCGGGCCCATGATGGCCCGGAGCAGCAGGCGCTCCATCTTCGCAAACCGCTCGTGCTCGACGCCGCCGCCCTGGGGGATTTCGGAATGGTAGACGTAGAGGCGCGGCAGGTAGAACAGCCCCGCCATCCACGCCATGACCGCCATCAGGTGGAAGGATTTCACCCAGAGATAGGCTGGGGCGAGGAAGTCCAGGGTCATGCCGCCTCCAGGATTTTCGCGACGAAAGCGTCCAGGTCATCGCCGGCAAACAGGTGGCCGGGAATTCCCGCCGCTTCGGCGGCATCCATGTCGGTCTGCCGGTCGCCGATGAGGAAGCTTCCGGCCCGTATCAGCGGGAAATGCGCCAGCCAGTCCTCGATCATGCCGGGCCCCGGTTTCCGGCGCGGGCTGGAGCGGCGATAGCGCGGCTCCTCCGCTGCCTCGTGGAAGGGGCAATAGGCGAAGCCGTCGATCCGCGCCCCGGCCGCGCGGGCCTGTCCGGCCATCCAGACATGCAGCCTTCCCACCGATGCCTCGTCATACATGCCGCGCGCGACGCCGGACTGGTTGGTGACGACGCAGACGGCGCGGCCGGAGTCGTTCAGCCGCCGCAGCGCCTCCATCGCGCCCGGAACCCAGCACACCTCCTCGATCCGGTGCGGGTGGCCGGTGTCCTCGATCAGCACTCCGTCCCGGTCCAGGAAGGCGCAGGGGCGCGAATTTGCCGTCATTTCCATGCCTTGCGGATAGCACAGATGCTTCATACGTGCAGCGCTGGCCTTCCTTGCCAGGGAGGATTAGAGGAGCGCCCATGGACCCCGCCACCCCCCGCCGCGCCGAGATCGCCCGCCGCACCGCGGAGACGGATATCCGCGCCAACCTCTGCCTGGACGGCACCGGCCGCGCCGGCATCGCGACGGGCATCGGCTTCCTCGACCACATGCTGCACGCGCTCACGCGGCACGCCCTGCTGGACCTGGATCTGAGCGCCACCGGCGACCTCCATATCGACTTCCACCACACCGCCGAGGATTGCGGCATCGTGCTCGGCCAGGCGCTGAAATCGGCGCTGGGCGAGAAGCGCGGCATCGCCCGTTTCGGCCATTGCCTGCTGCCGATGGACGAGGCGCTGGCCGAATGC
>JAQGHY010000094.1 GCA_028291455.1 Rubritepida sp.
GACAAGCTCGCCCACGTCCTCGAAACGGTGGAGTGGGACCTGCATCCGGGCGCGCAATCCACCCATGGCAACTGGCCGGTGGAGAAGCGCGAGGAGTTCATGAGCGTCGGCATCAACCGGCTGGCCATCGTGCACGAGGCCTGCGAGAGCGGGAAATACGACGCCATCGTCCTGCTCGGCGGCGGCGATCCCGGCTTCGACGAAGCGCGGGAGATCGGCGTCCGCCACGGCATCGCCGTCACGGCCTGCGCCCATGCGCAGATGATGACCGCGATCTCGCTGGGCACACGCTTCAGCATCATCGACATCTCCGAGGCCCACAACATGCAGATGGCCGCGCTCGCCGTGCGCTATGGCATGGCCAATCGCTGCGCATCGATCCGCAACATCGACTATCCCCTGCCGCGGCCGCCCTACACCCATCCGCACACCGTCAGCGGCGAGCGGGAGAAGTGGGCGAAGGGCGAGACCTCGGGCATGCTGGAGGAGGCCGTCGCCCACGCCGCTGAAGCCATCGAGGAGGACGGCGCGGAGGTGCTGATCATCGGCTGCTCCGGCGCCTATTGGCTGTGCGAGCCGCTGCGCGACCGGCTGGCCGCATTGGGTTGGGATATCCCGGTGCTGGAGGGCTACCGCTGCGCCATCCAGATGGCACGGAACATGGTGGAGCTCGGCCTCACCGCGAGCCCGCTGGCCTTCCCGAGCGACAACCCCAAGAAGAGCCGCCGGCGGAAGCTGGTTATTTCGGGCTGAGCGGTTTCTCCAACGCCGATCAGCGGTTGAGGTCGATCCGCTTGCCGATCTCGACCCACTTGTTCACGATCTCGACGGTCTGCCGTTCGTGCTCCTCGGGCGTGCTGGCGATGGTGCGGTAGCCCATCTCCAGCAGGCGCTGTGCCATGACGGGCTCCGCCATCACCTCGGCGCAGGCGTCGCGCAGCCTGGTGCGGATAGCGAGCGGCGTCCCCGCGGCCATGTGCAGCCCCCAGACGCTCGCCACATCCACGCCCGGCACACCCGCGGCGGCGAAGGTGGGCACGGTATCCATGCCGCCTTCGACGGTCTTGGCGAGGCCGTTCACCGTGCCCGCGGTGATCAGCTGCGTGCCGGAGGCGAAGCCCCCAAAATTCATGGTGACATCGCCGGAGAGCAGCGCCGTCATCGCGGGGCCGGACGAGCGATAGGGCACGTGAACGAGATCGATGCCGGCCTGCAGCGCGAAGAGCACGCCGGCGAAATGCGTCGAGGCGCCGACGCCGCCGGAGGCGAAGGTCAGCCTGCCCGGCTCCGCCTTGGCCCGCGAGACGAGCTCGGCCAAGGTCCGCGCGGCGTAGTCGGCCTTGGTCATCAGCACCACCGGCGCATCGGCCAGCATGGTGACGCAGGAGAAGTCGCGGATCGTGTCGTAGGGCAGGCGCGGCATGATCGAGGGATTGAAGTAGAACGAGTTGTCCGCGACGTAGATCGTGTAGCCGTCGGGGCGCGAATGCGCGACCAGTTCCGCGCCGAGGATGGCGGTGGCATCCGGCCGATTCTCCACCACGACGATCTGGCCGAGCTTGGCGCTGACGCCAGGCGCCAGCAGCCGCGCCGTGATGTCCGAGCCACCGCCGGGCGCGCGGGGCACAATGATGCGGATGGTGCGCGTGGGCCAGTCCGACTGGGCCAGGGCGGGCGCGGCGAGGCCGGTGGCAGCGGCCGCCAGCAAGGCCCTGCGCGTCGGATCGCTCATCTTGATATCCCTCATAACGGTGATCCCTGCTTGATCCTGCCGGCTCTCGCGGCGGTGCAGTCTGGCCCATGTAGGCACTACCAGACAATTGGCTCAGTTCGCGTGAAGCAGGACTGCCAATGATATCGCAATGCGATCTTAGTACTCAGATGCCGATGCCGAAGAATGCGACGTCGAATAGGTTCTACGAACCACCGAGGGATAAATATGTACATACGTATTTTATCTCTTGACGATAAACTACGGACGTACATATTGCGTCTACCGCAGTGCTTCCCGCACCGCCGCTTCAAGGACTTCTCTCATGACTTCCCCCGTTGTTCTGATCACCGGCGCACTCACCGGCATCGGCCGCGCCACCGCCCTCGCCTTTGCCAAGGATGGCGCCCGCATCGTGGTCTCCGGCCGGCGCGACGAAGCTGGCCAGGCCCTGGTCACCGAATTGCGCACGCTCGGCGCCGAAGCCGAATTCATCCGCGCCGACGTCCGCCACGAGGAGGATGTGCGTGCCCTGGTCGACCAGGCGGTCGCGCGCTTCGGCCGTCTCGACGTCGCCGTGAACAATGCCGGCACCGAAGGCCAGCCCGGCCCGATCACCGAGCAGACCGCCGAGAGCTACGCCGCCACATTCGACACCAATGTTCTCGGTGTGCTGCTGAGCATGAAGCACCAGCTGCGGGTGATGCTGGCCCAGGGCAAGGGGAGCATCGTCAATATCTCCTCCGTCGCCGGCAAGGTCGGCTTTCCCGGCGCTTCGGTCTACGCGGCCAGCAAGCATGCGGTGGAAGGGCTGACGAAGGCGGCCGCGCTCGAAGGCGCGCCTCATGGCGTACGCGTGAATGCCGTCGCTCCCGGCCCGATCGAAACAGGCATGCTCGACCGCTTCACCGGCAATGCCGAAAACAAGGCGGGGATGCTCGCGGGCGTGCCTGTCGGGCGCGCGGGAAGGCCGGAGGAGATCGCCCAGACCATTCTCTTCCTGGCCTCGGACAAGGCGCCGTTTCTCACCGGCCAGTCCATCGCCGTCGATGGCGGCAAGCTGGCCTGACCTGCGCGGGCGCCGGCGGGGGTTTCCCGCCGGCGCAAACGCATTCGGCGCTTGCAAAATGCTCTAGGAATATGCGACTAAGGACGGATCAACTGCCCGGCTTCAGTTTCGCGGCTTTCTCGGCTTCCACCAGGTGCACCGCCCTGCGCAGCACCTTGGGTGGGATGCCGGCCGCCTCCGCCTGCCGCTCAAGCGAGACGATGCGGCCCGGCCATAGGATCAATGTACCCTTAAGCACGGTCACCTCGAAATGCGAGGGATAGTCCAGCTCCTCCACCACGCGCTTCGGCAAGGTGAGCTGGTTCTTCGAGGTGAGTTTCGCGAGGGTGACTGGCATCGGGGCGCTCCATGAACCGCCCGGGTAAGATAGCAAGATGGTAAGGCAGTAAGGAAGAAAATAATCCTAAAGCGGCGAAAGTCCCTCGCCCGCCGCTGCCAGGATCCGCGCCAGCGCCTCGTCGCGCCCGAGCGCATAGAGCGTGAGGTCGATCGGCGGGCTCATCGAGCTGCCGGTCAGCGCCACGCGCAGCGGCTGCGCGACGTCCTTCAGCTTGATGCCCTTCACATCGGCATAGTCGCGCAGCCAATGCTCGAGGTCGCTCCGCTCCCAGGGCGCGGTCGAGAGGAATTGCGCGAGATCGGCCAGGCGGGCCTGGGCCTCGGGGGTCAGAAGTGCCGCAGACTTCTCGTCCATCTCCGGCGCCCCGTCGGTCACGGCGAAGGCCGCGCTGTCGGCCAGTTCGACCAGATTCTTCGCGCGCTCCTGCAGCGCCGGCAGCAGCGCCTTTAGCGTGGCGATCTTCTCGGTGCCGAACAGCTCGCCGTCCTTGGCGAGGCGCTTCAACACGTCCGGCAGCAGCGCCTCCGGATCGGCGGCGCGCAGATAGACGCCGTTCACATGCGCGAGCTTAGTGTAGTCCATGCGCGAGGCGGCCCGGCCGACATCGCCCAGGTCGAAGATCGCCTCGGCGCGCTCCCGCGAGATGATCTCCTCGTCGCCGTGGCCCCAGCCGAGCCGCAGCAGGTAGTTGCAGACGGCGTCCGGCAGCATCCCCTGCTCGCGCAGTTCCAGCACCGAGACGGCGCCGTGCCGCTTGGAGAGCTTGGCGCCATCGACGCCATGGATGAGCGGGATATGGCCGAAGCGCGGCCGGTGCCAGCCCATGGCGTCATAGACCATGCACTGCCGGAAGGTGTTGGTGAGGTGGTCGTCGCCGCGGATGACGTGGGTGATGGCCATGTCGTGATCGTCCACGACCACCGCGTGCAGATAGGTCGGCGTGCCGTCCGAGCGGAGGATGATCATGTCGTCCAGCTCGGTATTGCCGACGCGCACGGTGCCCTGCACCTCGTCTTCGACGACGGTCTCGCCGTCGCGGGGCGCCTTGAGGCGAATGGCGAAGGGCTTGCCGGCTTGCTCCGCGCCGGCCTCGCGATCGCGCCAGAAGCCCTCGTAGCGGGACGGGCGCTTCTCGGCGACGGCGCGCTCGCGCATCGCCACCAGCTCCTCGGGCGTCTCGTAGGCGCGGTAGGCCTTGCCCTGGGCGAGCAGGTCGCGCGCGACCTCGGCATGCCGGGCCTCGCGCTGCGATTGGAGGACCGGCGGCTCGTCGGGGCTGAGGCCGAGCCAGGCGAGGCTCTCCAGGATCTGGTCCACCGCTTCCTGCGTGCTGCGGTTCTTGTCGGTGTCCTCGATGCGCAGCAGATACGCCCCGCCATGGCGGCGGGCGAAGAGCGCGTTGAACAGGGCCGTGCGGGCTCCGCCGATATGGAGGAAGCCGGTTGGCGAGGGGGCGAAGCGGGTGCGGACGGTCATCCCTGCTGTGTAACACGGTGCTTGCCCGCGGTTGAGGGGTGGGGCACGTCTGGTTGCGATGCAATGTCCCGCGCAACTCTGGGCAATCCGGCGAAACGACCGTCCGGATGCGTGACGATGCCGGGCTGCCCGCCGGTTTCGCGGCACCGACGCGACTTGAAACCCTGCTGGCCGCCGAACACGGCCGGCTGGCGCTGTGGCTGCCGGTCGCGATGGGCGTGGGCGTGCTGCTCTATTTCCTGCCCCGCTTCGAGCCCGCGGAATGGTGGCGCTATGCCGCCCTGGCGCCGCTTCCCCTGGCCTTCTGGCTGCGTTCCCGCTTCCCGCTGATCGGCTGGGGAGTCGGGCTGATCGCGGCGGGCGGGCTGGGTTTCGCCTTGGCCGCGTGGCATGGCGCGCGCGCCCCGCTTGCGCTCGACCTGCCGCGCGGCGCGATGGTGCTGACCGGCACCGTGGTCGAGACGGACATTCTGCCCGGCGGCCTTCGCCTCACCCTGGGCGAGGCGCGCTGGTCGCCCGAGATGCCGCCCGCCGGGCGGGTGATCCGCGTGCGGCTGCGCGCCAACGACCCAGCCCGCCCCGAGCCGGGCGACCGCGTCTCGGTAAGGGCCCTGATCCGCCCGCCCTCCGCGCCCGCCTATCCCGGCGCCTGGGATTTTCAGCGCACGGCCTATTTCGAAGGACTCGGCGGCTCGGGCTTCGCTTTGGCGCCGCTGGAGATCGTCGCGCGCGACGGCGCCGCGCCGCCGCTTTCCGGCATGCGCGCGCGGATCGAGGCGCGGATGATGGAGCTGCTGCCCGGCGCCGTCGGCGCCATCGCGGCCGCTCTCCTCACAGGCGGGCAGAGCGCCATTCCGCCCGCCGAGATGCAGGCAATGCGCGATTCCGGCCTTGCGCATCTGCTCTCGGTCTCCGGGCTGCACATCGCGATCGTGATGGGGCTGGCCTTCTGGCTTGTGCGGGCGGGGCTCGCGCTTTGGTCCGGCTTCGCGCTGCGCTGGGGGACGAAGCCTGTCGCTGCGCTCGTGGCGCTGGGGACGGGCGGCTTCTTCATGGTCCTGACCGGCAGCCAGGTTCCGATGCAGCGCAGCTTTGCGATGGCGGTCCTGGTGACCTTGGCGCTGCTGGCCGGCCGCCGGGCGCTGAGCCCGCGCGTGCTGGCCTTCGCCGCCGTAGCCGTCCTGGTGCTGCAGCCCGCCGCACTCCTCGGCCCCTCCTTCCAGATGAGCTTCGCGGCCGTGCTCGCGCTGATCGCGGGTTATGAGGCGGCCCGGCCCTGGCTCGTCCGCGGCGGTGCCACCCGGCCATGGTGGGCACGGGCCGGCCTGGTATTGCTCGGCAGCGTGGCGACCTCGGTGATCGCGGGTGCGGCGACCACGCCCTTCGGCCTGCACCATTTCGGACGGTTGCAGCTCTACGGTGTCGCGGCAAATGCGCTGGCCATTCCGCTGACGTCCATTCTGGTGATGCCGGCGGGCATGGCCGCACTCCTGCTGATGCCGCTCGGGCTGGACGAATGGCCGCTTCGGCTGATGGGCTGGGCCATCGAGGGCATCCTGGCCGTGGCAAACGAGGTCGCTTCCTGGCCCGGCGCCGCACTCGCCATGGCGCCGCTGCCCGCCTGGGGTCTGGCCGTCATCGGCTTCGGCTTCTGCTGGCTATGCCTCTGGCGCACGCGCTGGCGGTTGCTAGGCGTGCTGGCGATCGGCGCCGGCTTCGCGTCCTGGCATTTCGTGAGCCTGCCCAGCGCCATGGCCTCGGCTGACGGGCGGCTCTTCGCCCTGCTGGCCGGAGAAATGTTCATGGAGCGACGTCCCGGCGCCTCGCGCTTCATCGGGGATTCCTGGCTGCGCGGTTCAGGCGATGCGGAAGCCATCCCGCTGCCGGTCACGGGCGAGGCGGCCGGCGGCAGGATCCGCTGCACCCCCGGGCATTGCTTGCTGACCGGCCCCGACGGCGCGCCCGGCGTGATCCTGCTGCGGCCGCCGGTGCCGCCGCGCGGCCAGCGCGCACCCGTCGATTTCCGGCGCGGCCCCGACCCCGCTTGCGGCCTCGCCCCGGTGATCCTCTCGCCGGAGCCCGTCCGCGGCGATTGCCCCGGCAGTGAGGTCGTGGATCGTTTCTCAGTCTGGCGCGACGGCGCCCACGCCGTATGGCTGGACGCTGGCGGAGTGCGCGTCCTTTCCGACCGCGCCTGGCGCGGCGATCGCCCCTGGGTGCCGCCGCGCCCGTTGCCACGCGCCCGCACGCCGGAGCCGTCCGCCGAGATGGAGTGACGTCACGGCGGCATCGCGAAGCCCTGCACGAGGCTGGAGGACAGCAGGGCCCAGCCATCCACCAGGACGAAGAAGATCAGCTTGAAGGGCAGCGCCACCATGGAGGGCGGCAGCATCATCATCCCCAGCGACATGAGGATCGAGGCCACGACCATGTCGATCACCAGGAACGGCAGGAACAGCAGAAACCCGATCTCGAAGGCACGCTTGAGCTCGGTGACGAGGAAGGCCGGCATCAATCCGCGGAAGGGTGCCTGGTCCGGTGCGCTGGCCGGCAGCTTGGCGAGGTCGAGGAAGAGCGCGAGGTCGCTCTCGCGGACATTGGCGGCCATGAAGCGCCGGAAGGGCTCGGCCATGGCGGCGAGTGCTTCCAGGTCGCCGAGCCGGCCCTCGTTCATCGGCACGACGCCGAGGCGCCAGGCTTCCTCCAGCACGGGCTGCATCACGAAGAAGGAGAGGAAGAGGGCGAGGCCGATCAGCACCGGATTGGGCGGCACGCCCTGCGCTCCAAGCGCCGAACGCAGCAGCGAGAGCACGATCATGATGCGGGTGAAGGCCGTGGTCATGATGAGCAGCGAGGGTGCCAGCGACAGTAGCCCGATCAGCGCCGTCAGCTGCACCAGGCGGGATGTGGCGCCCGGCTGGCCGTTGGCGCCAAGATCGATGGACACGGATTGAGCCAGCGCGCCATCCGCCAGCAGAAGAAACGCGGCGAGTAAAAGAAAGGCTTTCAAACGCTCGGCAGCCAGCCGAGGAACTGATCGCCGGCGGGGCCGGTGAGCAGCAGGGCCTCCCGCCCATCGCAGGCGATGAGCACCAGCCGCCGGCGCGGATCGACGGCACAGACGGAACGGATGCCGAGCCGTCCCATGGGCCGCATCCCGGCTTTGCTGCGCCCCGCCAGCCGGGATGCCGCCCAGATCAGCAGCAGCACGGCGCCGAGTGCGGCAACCGCTTGCGCCATCGTGGATGTATCGAGAAAGGACATGGCGCGGCCTCCTGCCTGCGCTGGGGGTGGGGTTCCGTCAGGGTCGCGGTATGCAGACCGACAGAAGATCGACTTCGCGCGTCAGGCCGATCAGCGAGGCCAGCATGGACTGGCCGGAATCGCTGGGCAGGCAGGCCACCGCGGCACAGAGCCGCTGCGCCTCCTTGTCGAGCCCGGCGAGCTCGACCTCGCGTCCGGAGATCACCAGTGCGCGCGCCATGGAAAGCGTGCCCTGCATGCTTTCGATCGCGGCCATCGTGGCGGCGACCTCGAACTGCTCGGTGGTGCGGTGGATATCGGGCATGGGAGGAGGATGCGGCGAGAAGCCTTAACGAATCCTCACCGGGACGCTCGCTCCACCTTCAGGATTCCTTAACCGCAGCGGGCCTAATTCGGGGCATGGACCTGATCAGCAACAGCCCTCTCGCCCTTGCCGAAATCCGGCTTGGCTGGCTCGATTCACGCCAGCGGGTCCTGGCGCGGAACGTGGCCAATGCCGATACGCCGGGCTTCCGCCCGAGCGATGCAGTCCCCTTTCAGGAGGTACTTCACCGCAGCCGGCCCACTGCCGCGATGGTCACCACCGATGCGCGGCATATTACCCCGGCAGGCGACATGACGCTCGCGGTGCAGGACCGCCGCGTCACGGAACGCACACGCAACGGCAACGCGGTATCGCTGGACGACGAGGCCATCCGCATCGCCCAGACCGACCAGGACCATGCGGTCGCGATGGGGCTGCACCGGAAATATCTCGGCCTGTTCCGCGCGGCCCTCGGCCGCAGCTAACCGCAGAAGGTAACGCATAATGGATCTGGATCGCGCCCTTTCGATTTCCGCCGCAGGCATGGCCGCGCAGTCCGCGCGCCTGCGTGTCGTGGCGGAGAATATCGCCAATCGGGACAGCACGGGCCAGCAGCCCGGGGCCGATCCCTATCGCCGCAAGACCGTGACCTTCGCGAACCGCATGGACCGCGCGCTCGGCGCGGAGACGGTGCGCGTTTCCCGCATCGCGCGGGATCAGCGGGAGTTCCCCGAACGCTACGAGCCGGGCCATCCGGCCGCCGATGCGCGCGGCTATGTGAGAACGCCCAACGTCGACAGCATGGTCGAGAACATGGACATGCGTGAGGCCAACCGCAGCTATTCGGCCAACCTCGCCGTTCTCGAGACGACGCGCGGCATGCTGATGCGCGCCATCGAGGCGCTGCGCTGATGGCGCTCCCGGCTCTCGGCGCGGCCGGCGCTGCCGCCGCCTATCGCGCCGTGCAAGGCGCCGGCGAGGCCTTGTCGCAAGGGGCGGGCTTCGGCGAGACGCTACAACGCGCCGTGCAGGGGGCCATCGACATTGGCCGCAGCGCGGACGCCTCCGCCACCGGGGCGCTGACCGGGCAGGGGAGCGTGACGGATGTGGTGCTGGCCGTCTCGCGCGCGGAACTCGCCTTGCAGACGGTGACGGCGGTGCGGGACCGGGTGGTGTCGGCCTATCAGGATGTGATGCGCATGCCGATCTGAAAGGATCGGTCGCGCTCCCGCAGGAGGCGGGGCGACATGGTGGAACAGCCCATCGTCATGGCGATGCGCGAGGCGCTTTGGGTGGCGATGCAGCTGGCGGGCCCGCCTTTGGTGCTCGTGCTCATCATCGGCCTCGTCGTCTCGCTGCTTCAGGCGCTGACGCAGATCCAGGAGGCGACGCTCGCCTTCCTGCCCAAGATCGTCGCGATCGGCGGCCTGCTCATGCTGACGGGCCCCTTCATGATGGGCGTCCTCCAGGCCTGGGCGACGCGGCTTTTCGACCAGGTGATCGCCGTGGGCGGCTTGCCGTGATCGCGCCGGCCGACGCCGCGCTGCTGGCGTCGCTGCCGGCCCTGGCTTTCCACGCCGCGCTGATCCTGTGCCGCATGGGTGCTGCCGTGATGCTGCTGCCCGGCCTCGGCGAAGCGGAGGTTCCGGCGACGCTCCGCATGGCGCTGGCGCTCGGGCTGGTCCTGGCGCTGCTGCCCGTCCTTTCGCCGGGCCTGCCCGCTCTTCCGGCGGAGGTGCCGGGCTTGCTGCTGCTGGTGGCGGGAGAGGTGCTGATCGGGCTGTGGATCGGCCTGCTTGCGCGGATTCTCGTCATCGCGCTGGCTCTGGCGGGGCAGGTGGTTTCGCTGATGATCGGGCTGTCCTCGACGCTTCAGGGCGACATGGTGCTGGGTTCCAGCGCCACGGCCCTGGCCCGGCTGTTTTCGCTGGCGACGGCCGCGCTGATGCTGTCGACCGGGCTGTATGAAGTGCCTCTGCGCGCCTTGGCGGAAAGCTACAGCGTGCTTCCCGCGGGCGGCGGATTGCCGACCGGTGCCGCGGCCGAGGCGGTGGCACGCAAGGCGGGGGAGAGCATGTCGCTGGCCATGCAACTGGCCGCGCCCTTCGTCCTGGCCTCGATCTTTCTCAACGCCGGGCTGGGCCTTGTGGCGCGGCTGGCGCCGCAGGCGCAGATCTTTGTCCTCGCCGCGCCGGTGCAGATCCTGGGCGGTCTGCTTCTTCTGATCCTGCTCCTGCCGAATATGCTGGATCTCTGGTCGCGCGGTATGATCCAGAGCTTTCTCAGCCTGCCCGGCGCGGATTGAGCCATGGCCGAGGGTGGCGGTGACGACGACCGCGAGGATGGCGGGGAACGCAATGAACCAGCCTCGCAGAAGCGGATCAAGCAGGCCTGGGAACAAGGGCAGGTCGCCCTCTCGCGCGAGGCCGTCGGCTTTGCGACGCTGCTGGCATCGGCGGTGAGCGCGGCTCTTCTGATGCCGGGTCAGCTGGACCGGATCGCGGCGTCGATGCGGGGCGCGCTGTCGCGCAGCCATGAGATGACGCCGGGGCAGGCGGGCCAGGAATGGCTACATCTGTTTCTCGGGCTGGTCTGGCCGATCGCGGCGGCGGCGGCGGCTGGCGCGGTTGTGGGGACGCTGGCGCAGACGCGCGGCGCGATCTCCACGAGCCAGCTCATACCCGACATCGGCAAGCTCTCGCCATCCGCGGGGTTCAGCCGGATTTTCGGCATGGAGAGCGGGCTCGAATTCCTGCGCACCTTGCTGAAGGTGGCCATCGTCGCGGCGGCGCTGTGGTTCGTCGCCTCCGATCTGCCGGGCCTGGCTTCCACCTTCGCCATGGCGCCGGGGGAGATCTTCGCCACCGCAGGCCGTGGCGTGCTGCGGCTGTTGATGGGCACGCTCGCGGCCTTCGCCCTGCTCACCCTGCTCGACGTAATTCTCGTGCGGTACCGGCACATGGAGCGGCTGAGGATGTCGCGCGAGGATCTGAAGGAGGAGACGAAGGAGAGCGAGGGCGATCCCCAGATCAAGGGGCGCATGCGGCAGCTGCGGCAGGCTCTCGGGCGCCGGCGGATGATGTCCGCGGTTCCCACCGCCACGGTCGTCATCACGAACCCGACGCATTACGCGGTTGCCTTGTCCTACGAAGCCGGGCAATCCGCTGCGCCGAAGCTTGTGGCCAAGGGAGTGGATGCGATGGCGGCCCGTATCCGTGAGGCGGCGCGACAGGCGGGCGTGCCGATCGTGCCCGATCCGCCCCTCGCACGGGCGTTGTACCGGCTCGAGGTGGATGCCGAGATTCCGGGCGAGCATTGGGAGGCCGTGGCCAAGGTCATCGCCTATGTGATGCGCCTTCGGGGGCGCGGCTGATGGCCCCGCGTGGCGGCATGCCTACGGCGGAGGCCGTCGTTGCCGCGATGCCGCAGCCCGCGGTGCTCCTGGACCCCGCCGGCCGCATCCTGCTGGCGAATGCCGCGCTGCGCGTGGCTTTGGGTGGCGCGGTACTTATCCGTCCCGGGGAGTTCGGCGTGAAACTTTTTCCCTTCGCCGAGGCCGCCATTGCGGCGGCGCTGCGCGGAGAATCGCCCGCACCGGTGACCGCCGAGGGGGGCGGCCAGCTCCGCGCCGCGCCATTGACCGCCGGTGCCGGCGCCTTGCTGCTGCTGGAACCGGCCGCACCGAGCGGCGGCGCGCGGCTGGAGATCCTGGGCCGGCTGGCGGGCGGGATCGCGCATGACTTCAACAATCTGCTCGCGGTGGTGCTGGGCGCATCGGCGGCGCTGCGCGGTATCGCCCCGCAGCCGGAGGCCGCTGTCGAGCTGGGCGCGATCGACGCTGCGGCGTCTCGGGGCGCGGCGCTGGTCCGGCAATTGCTGGCCTTTGCCAGCCAGCAGGTGATGGCGCCGCGGATCATCGACCTGAACGAATCGATCCGGCTGCTCGCCATCCTCCTGCCGCGGCTGCTGGGCGCGCAAATCACATTGGAATTGGATCTGGAGGAACCGTCCCGGCGTATCCGGGTCGATCCGTCGCAGTGGGATCAGGTGCTGCTGAACCTTGTCGTGAATGCACGCGATGCGATACGGGGACGCGGGCGGCTGAGGCTGGCGACGGGACGGCGGCTGGTGCTGGCGGGGGAATCCCTGAAGCCGGGCCGCTATGCCGTGGTGGAGGTGACGGATGACGGGCCTGGCATCGCGCCGGACCTGCTGCCGCGAATCTTCGAGCCATTCTTCACCACCAAGCTGGAACAGGGCGGCACGGGGCTGGGGCTGGCAACGGTGCAGGGCATCATCGGCCAGTTCGGCGGGCAGATGGAGGTGGAGAGCAAGCATGGTGCGGGCACCACCTTCCGCATTCTGCTGCCGCGCCATGACGGTCCGGCGGAACCGGCGGCCGTCGCCGAGCCCGCCCGGACCGTGCGTGCGGCTGACGGTCCGGTGCTTCTGGTGGAGGACGAGCCCTCGTTGTTACGCGTGGCTCGGTTTGGCCTGCAGCAGGCGGGATTTGAGGTCGAAGTTGCGGCCGATGCCGAGGAGGCGCTGGAGCAGATGGATGCGGGCCTCCGGCCCAGCCTGATTGCGAGCGACGTGGCCATGCCCGGAATGGACGGGCTGGCGCTGGCCCGTGCGGCGCGTGCGCGGATTCCCGGCCTGCCGATTCTTCTCATCTCCGGATATTCGGCAGCTACGGTCGATTCGGACCTGGCCGGCGAGGGACTCCACTTCCTGGCGAAGCCTTACACCCCCGAAGACCTTCGTATCGCGGTGCTGAAAACGCTCGAAATGCGCTGAAAGCCCCTTGTAAGATGCCCTGGAAAAGAACATAAGAAGAACAGAAGCGCTGCTTCGGTTTCGGCCTACCGGTTGCCCGGGGCCTGCCGTATCAGCGTGTGGCGGGCGGCGCTTTGCTGCCTTTGGTTGTGGCGTCAGGGGATTTCCAGGATGGAAAAGGGAAAAGCGCTGGATGCAGCGCTGAGCCAGATCGAGCGGGCCTTCGGCAAGGGCTCGATCATGCGCATGGGCTCGAAGAGCGCCATGGAAGGGATCGAGGTCATTTCCAGCGGCTCGCTGGGCCTGGATCTGGCATTGGGCATCGGCGGTCTGCCGCGCGGTCGCATCATCGAGATCTATGGGCCGGAATCCTCGGGAAAGACGACGCTCGCGCTGCATGCGATCGCCGAGGCCCAGAAGAAGGGCGGCACCTGCGCCTTCATCGATGCCGAGCACGCGTTGGACCCCGGCTATGCCCGCAAGCTCGGCGTGGATGTCGAGAATCTGCTGATCAGCCAGCCCGATGGCGGCGAGCAGGCGCTCGAGATCGCCGATACGCTGGTGCGCTCCGGCGCCGTCGACGTGCTGGTCGTGGATAGCGTGGCCGCGCTGGTCCCCAAGGCGGAGCTGGAGGGCGAGATGGGCGACGTCCATGTCGGCCTGCATGCGCGCCTCATGTCCCAGGCGCTGCGTAAGCTGACCGGAACCGTCAGCCGCTCCAACTGCCTGCTCATCTTCCTGAACCAGATCCGCCTGAAGATCGGCGTGATGTTCGGCAATCCGGAGACGACGACAGGCGGCAACGCGCTGAAGTTCTATTCGTCCGTGCGGCTCGAGATCCGTCGCATCGGCTCGATCAAGGAGCGCGAGGAGGTCACCGGCAACCAGACCCGCGTGAAGGTCGTGAAGAACAAGATGGCGCCGCCGTTCCGCATGGTGGAGTTCGACATCATGTTCGGCGAGGGCATCAGCAAAGTTGGCGAGCTCGTCGACCTCGGCGTGAAGGCCGGTGTCGTCGAGAAATCGGGCGCTTGGTTCAGCTGCGACGGCGTGCGCATCGGCCAGGGGCGCGAGAACGCCAAGCAATATCTGCGCGACAATCCGGCCATGGCGGAGAGCATCGACAAGCGTATCCGCGGGCAGGGGACGGCCGTGGCCGAGGCGATGCTGACCGCGCCGGAAAGCAACGCCGAGGAGGAATAGCCAACGGCGCTCGCGCCGTCCAAGCTGTCCGCCTGATCGCACGGAGTTGCCCGCATGTCCCCTTTCGTCCCTGGAATCTCTGTGCGGATCGAGGGACGGGGGGACGGACCGCTTGCGGGACTGACCTTCGCGGCGAAAGATCTCTTCGACGTGGCGGGCCAGCCGACCGGCGGGGGCAATCCCGACTGGGCGCGGCAGAATCCGGTGCCGACGCGCAACGCCTGGGCAGTCCAGGCGCTGCTGGACGCCGGCGCCACGCTGATTGGCAAGACCATCACCGATGAGGTCTCGCTCGGCATCCTCGGCGAGAATGCTTTCGAGGGTACCCCGCTCAACCCGGCCGCGCCGGGCCATGTGCCGGGAGGTTCCTCCTCCGGCTCGGCCAGCGCGGTTGCGCAGGGGCTGTGCGACACGGCGCTGGGCACGGATACCGGCGGCTCCGTGCGCGTGCCGGCGAGTTTCTGTGGACTTTACGGCATCCGACCGACGCATGGCCGGCTGAATCTTGAAGGCATGCTGCCGCAGGCGCCCACCTCCGACACGGCCGGCTGGTTCGCGCGGGATGCCGCCACCTTCGCGCGCGTCTCGAAAACCCTGCTGTCCGAGGCGATTCCGGACACCCTCCCCACCCGCCTCATCATCGCGACCGATGCCTTCGGTTTTGCCGAGCCGGCGACCGCAGCCGCGCTGGAGCCGCTGCTCCGCCGGCTGATGCGCCTTATCCCCGACACCACGCACGAGCTGATGGCGCCGTCGGGCCTTTCCGTTTGGGGCCGTGCGCAGCGCGTACTGCAGCCCATCGAAGCCTGGAACACCTTCCGTGAGTGGGTCGAGCGGGACAATCCGCGGTTCGCCTTCAGCGTGGCCAAGTCGCTGGCCCTGGGGTCCATGTCCAGCGAGGCCGATCGCGGCTGGGCCGAGCTGATGCGGCGCGAGGCGCGCGGGCGCATGCGCTACCTGCTGCCGCCCGGCACCATCCTCGCCATCCCGACCACGCCGTTTCCGGCGCCGAAGGCCGGGCTGCCGCTGCCGGCCCTCACGCCGCTGCGCGATCAGATCCTCTGCCTTTGCGCGCAGGGCGGCCTGGCCGGCCATCCGCAAGTGAGCATCCCAGGCGCGAGCGTCGAAGGCCACCCCGTCGGCCTTTCGCTCATCGCGGCCCGCGGCGCCGACGCGCTTCTCATCCGCACGGCCCTCGCTTTGGAGCACACTGCATGACCCCGAACATCCCCGAAGTCGTTGAAGAGGTCCGGGAGAAGTTCGAGCGCTACGAGCAGGCGCTGATCGACAAGGATGTCGAGGTGCTCGACGCGACCTTCTGGAATTCGCCGCATACCATTCGCCTCGCCATCCACGAGAACGGCTATGGCTTCGACGAGATCCATGCCCATCGCGTCCGCCGCCCGCCTGGTCCCGGCATCAAGCTGGAGCGGCTGCGGCTGGAAATCCTGACCCTCGGGCGGGACATCGCGACGGTGAATCTCATCTTCCGCATGCGCGGCCGCGAGATGCCGGCGCGCCAGACGCAGACCTGGGTGCGCTTCCCCAAGCTTGGCTGGAAAGTCGTCTCGGCCCATGTCTCGGTGACCGAGAGTTCTCCTGCCTATTGAGGGCCGCCTATTGAGGGCCTTCTCACGGCAGGGTAATTCCCCGGCCAAAGGTTTTTCAGGTACCCCCCGATGAGCAGCACCAACTCCAGCAGCAACGACATCCGCGCGACCTTCCTCGGCTATTTCGCGCGGAACGGGCATCGCATCGTCGAGAGCAGCCCACTCGTGCCGCGCAACGACCCGACGCTGATGTTCGCCAATTCGGGGATGGTGCAGTTCAAGAACGTCTTCACCGGCGCCGAGAAGCGCGACTATTCAACCGCCACAAGCGCCCAGAAATGCGTGCGCGCCGGCGGCAAGCACAACGATCTCGACAATGTCGGCTACACCGCACGGCACCATACCTTCTTCGAGATGCTCGGGAATTTCTCCTTCGGCGACTACTTCAAGGAGCAGGCGATCAGCCATGCCTGGGAGCTGATCACCAAGGATTTCGGCCTTCCGAAGGACAAGCTGCTCGTCACCGTCTATTCCGAGGACGAGGACGCCGCCGCCCTTTGGCGCAAGATCGCGGGACTGCCGGACAGCAAGATCATCCGCATCCCGACCGCCGACAATTTCTGGCGCATGGGCGATACCGGCCCCTGCGGCCCCTGCTCGGAAATCTTCTTCGACCATGGGGATCATATTCCGGGCGGTCCTCCGGGCAGCCCCGATGAGGATGGCGACCGCTTTATCGAGATCTGGAACCTGGTCTTCATGCAGTTCCTCGAGGAGCCGGCCGGCACGCGCAATCCGCTGCCCCGCCCCTCCATCGACACCGGACTGGGGCTGGAACGCTTCGCCGCCATCCTCCAGGGCAAGCACGACAACTACGACACCGACACCTTCCGCGCGATCATCCTGGAATCCGCGCAGATCACCGGGCAGGAGCCGGACGGCCCCTTCCGCGCCTCGCATCGCGTCGTCGCCGACCATCTCCGCGCCGGCGCCTTTCTGCTGGCCGACGGCGTTCTGCCTTCCAACGAGGGCCGCGGCTATGTGCTGCGCCGCATCCTCCGCCGCGCCATGCGCCACGCCCATATGATGGGCACGCAGGAGCCCCTGTTGCACCGCCTCTTCCCCGCGCTGGAGCGGCAGATGGCCGCCGCCTATCCGGAGCTGTCCCGCGCCGCCTCGCTCATCACCGAGACCTTCGAGCTGGAGGAGAACCGCTTCCGCACGCTGCTGGACCGCGGCCTCGGCCTGCTGGAGGCGGAAAAGGCCAAGCTCGGCGAGAAGGAAGCGCTGCCCGGCGATGTCGCCTTCCGCCTCTACGACACCTACGGCTTCCCGCTCGACCTCACGCAGGATGCGTTGCGCGCAGAGGGCCGCGCCGTCGACGTGGCCGGTTTCACCGCCGCCATGGCCGAGCAGAAAAAGCGCGCCCGCGCTGCCTGGGCCGGTACCGGCGAGGCCGCGACCGAGACGCTGTGGTTTGACCTCAAGGAGAAGCTCGGCGCCACGGATTTCCTTGGCTATTCTACCGAGACCGCTGAGGGCAGCATCGTCGGCATCGTGGCGGAGGGCGCGTCGCTGAACTCAGCCGCGGCCGGCCGCGACGTCGCGATCATCCTCAACCAGACGCCCTTCTATGGCGAAAGCGGTGGCCAGCAGGGCGATGCCGGCGTGATCCGCGCGGGCAATGCCGTCATCCGGGTCCGCGACACGCAGAAGAAGCTCGGCGACCTCTTCGTGCATCTCGGCCGTGTCGAGAGCGGCGATATCGAGGTCGGCCAGGCCGTGGTGGCCGAGGTGGATCACACCCGCCGCCGCGCCATCCGCGCGCATCACTCCGCGACGCATCTGCTGCATGAGGCGCTGCGCCGCCGTCTCGGCACGCATGTGGCCCAGAAGGGCTCGCTGGTCGCGGCCGAGCGGCTGCGCTTCGATGTCAGCCAGCCGACGCCCATCGGCGCCGAGGATCTCGCCTGGGTCGAGGCGGAGGTGAACGCCCGCATCCGCGAGAATGCCGAGGTCACCACCCGCCTCATGACGCCCGACGCCGCGGTGGCCGAGGGCGCCATGGCGCTGTTCGGCGAGAAGTACGGCGAGGAGGTCCGGGTCGTCGCCATGGGGCACGACCCCGCGGCAGTGGGCCGCAAGGGCAACTATTCGATCGAGCTCTGCGGCGGCACGCATGTGCGGCGGACGGGCGATATCGGCATGTTCCGCCTGGTCTCCGAGGGCGCGGTCGGGTCGGGTGTGCGCCGCATCGAGGCGATCACGGGTGCCACGGCCTATGCGGCGATGGAGGCGGAAAGCCGCCTGCTGCGTGAGACGGCATCGGTGCTGAAGGTCAGCCCCACGGACCTGCCGGTCCGCGTCGGCGCCCTGATGGAGGAGAAGCGCAAGCTGGAGCGCGACCTCTCCGAGACGCGCAAGAAGCTCGCCACCAGCGGCGATGGCGGGGACGTCGAGACGGTCGCCGGTCTGCGGCTGGTGCTGAAGGACCTGGGCGACATGCCGGGCAAGGAGCTGAAGGGCCTGGCCGAGGCCATCCTCAAGGCCGGTTCGGCGGACGTGGTCGCGCTGGTCTCGACCGCCGAGGGCAAGGCCAGCATCGTGGTCGGCGTGGGCGAGGTGGCCAAGGGCCGGGCCGACGCCGTCATGCTGGTGCGCGCGGCAGCGGCGGCGGTCGGCGGCAAGGGCGGCGGCGGGCGGCCCGAGATGGCCCAGGCCGGCGGCCCGGAAGCCGACAAGGTGGAGGATGCGCTGGCGGCGGTCCGGATCGCACTCGCAACGGCGGGGTAGGCGGCGGCCTAGCGGCATGATCCGGCTGACCCTTCTGCTGACCGGCGCCGCGGCCTTGCAGCGGCGCTGGCCGGCGCTGATGGGTTGCGGCCTCGCCGCCTGCGCGCTCGCTCTGCTGATCCTCGCCGATCTCGTCGATGGCGTGACCGTGGTGGCCACGCATGTCTTCGGTTGGATTCTTGTGCTGAGCGGCGTACTCGGCGTGCTCGGAATGCTGTCGCCACAGCTGCGGGCCAACCGCATGGTCCTGGCACGGGCGGTGGGCCTGCTGGTCCTGGGCCTGCTGATCGTCGACATCCCCTGGAACAACAATATCGCCAATAGCCTGCTCTTCGGGCTGGCTTTCCTGATCGACGGCACGCTGCGCATCGCCGGTGCCTGGATCCTGCGATTCCAGCGGTGGCAGGCCGCCATCCTGAGCGGTGCGGCGGAGTTGGGCCTCGCCGTGCTGGCGATGACGAATTGGCCGGTCACCTACCAGCAGACGGTGCCCTTCAGCGTCGCCTTGCTGCTCGCGCTGAACGGCGCGACCCTGGCGCGCATGGCGCTCGCCCTCCGCGGCATTCCGCCGGACGGCTCGATCCTTTCCATCCGCGGCTTCGGCCCGGCGGATTGGTATGAGCGCATCGACCATGCGCGGGTGGCGGAGCTGGAGGACGAGCTGGCCGAGGCGACTATGGTCGTGCGGGTCTGGACGCCGACCGGTTCGGCCGAGATCGCCACGCGCCGGCCCGTGCTCGATCGCTACGTTGCGGCGGTGGACAAGAACGGCAAGATATCCAGCGGGCATGCCGTGCTGGATTTTACGCCGCACCTCTACATCAGCCACTACCCGGTCGAGGATAACGAACGCCCGGCGGCGAGCTTCCTGCGGCAGCTCCGCGCCACGCGCGAGAACGATGTGCCCGGCCATTTCCAGCCGAGCTACCAGCACGAGGTGGACACCTGGTTCCCGGCCGACGCGCATATCAGCTTTCACCGCTTCAACGCGGCCCGGTTGCTGACCCATGCCGCGCATTACCAGAGCGACACGACCTACAACTTCACCCGCCGGAACTGCTCGGTGGCGGTGGCGGTGGCGCTCGATGCGGCGCTGGAGGGCATGGGCGGCAGTGGTCCGCTGTGGCGGCGCGTGCCGGCGCTGCTGTTCAACCCCGACCTGTGGGTCGCGGCAGCGCTGCGCCACCGCGCCGAAACCCTCACCTGGACCCCGATGCTCGTATACGACTATGCCCGCGCACTGCGCCGCGTGGTGGAGCCGCCTCCGATGCATTGGCCAGACCGTCTTCGTGCCGCCTGGCGTGGCTGGCGCGAGAGCCGCCGCCGTGAAGGTACGCGCACATGAGCGCTCCCGCGGCCCCACTGCTCGCACGCGCCGCGGTCATCGCGACGGCGGCCATCTTCGGATTGACCTATAGCCTCACCGCGCCGCTCATCGCCCTCGACCTCGCGGAGCGCGGCCTGGGCGAGACAGCCATCGGACTGAACGCCGCGATGCATGCCGTGGGCGTGCTGCTGACGGCTCCGCTGCTGCCGCATCTCGTGGCGCGTTTCGGGACGCGGCGGATGGTGGTGGGCGCGCTGCTGCTGTCCGCCGTCGTGGTCGCGCTGTTTCCGGCCATGCCGCTGATCTGGCTGTGGTTTCCGCTGCGCCTCCTGCTCGGCTGCGCTTCGGAGACGCTGTTCGTGCTGTCGGAGACCTGGATCAACCATCTCTCCGCCGAGGAAAGCCGGGCGCGCGCGATGGCGACCTACACGGTCGCGCTTTCCGCCGGCTTCGCGGTCGGGCCGCTGATCCTTTCCGTGGCCGGAACGGATGGTGGGCTGCCCTACTGGATCGGCGCCGCGCTGGTGCTCTGCGCCGTGCCGCTGGTAGCGACCGAGCGCGTCGCGGCTCCGCATTTCGGGGAAGCGCCGAAGGCCGGGCCGATGAGCTACCTGCGCCTGGCACCCATCGCCATAGCCGCCACCATGCTGAACGCGGCGGTCGAGACGGCAGGCATGTCCTTCCTCGCCCTCTATGCGATGGGCGTGGGCTGGACCGAGGCGGAGGCGCCGCGGCTCATCACGGCGCTGATGGTTGGCGCCATCGCGCTGCAACTGCCGATCGGCTGGCTGGGCGACCGGATGGACCGCCGGAAGCTGGTCCTGGCGCTGGGCGTCGTTTCCGCGCTGGGCGCGCTGGTCTGGCCGCTGGTGATGGGCCACGTGGTGCTGGCCTATGCGACGTTGTTCATCTGGGGCGGGGCCTTCGTGGGCATCTACACCATCATGCTCACGCTGGTGGGCAGCCGCTTTCAGGGGACCGATCTTGTCGGGATCTATGCGGTGATGGGGCTGGCCTGGGGCGTGGGCGCGCTGCTCGGCCCGGCTTCGGCAGGGCTGGCCATGGGGATCACGACGCATGGGCTGCCGATCTTCGCGGCCCTGGCCTGTGCCGGATTTTGCGTGTTTCTGATGATGCGGCGTGGCGACTGATGCAGGCCGGCGGTCAGTGGCACGCGTGAAGCTGCGGAGGCCCGCGGTTTGACCCGTGGTGCATAAAGCAGAGCCTGAGCGTCTGGAAGCTCAGCTCATCATGGGCGGGAACGACCGGAAACAGGTGCACGGATCGGGCCGCATGTCGCCGACGGGTAAGCCGGCCAATACCTGCGGTTTCGATTCAGATACGTGCCCTCACCGCTCGGCGCTGGCGCGAGTGGAGCGGCATCTCGTACAATCAGCCTATGCACCGCGAACCCTTTACCTTTTCGACTTTCGTGTCCGTCGGACACGACGCAGCCTCGAAGGTCTTGGAGATCGAGTTTCTCAATGGTGCTGTTCTTCAATACGCAGATGTCGCTACGACGACCTACCAAAGCTTGATGACCGCCGTGTCTCCCGGCGTCTATCTCAAGCTTTATATCCAGCGATTTCATGAGGTCAGAAGAGTTTGGGCAAGGTTGAATCAGTCGCTTGCCGCGCCGAGCGAACAATGATGGCTTTCCATCCTAGATGCTGAACTCCTGGATCAGCCTCTCCCATCGGTCGATCACCCCGCGCGCCGAGGCGTCTTATAGATATAATCGCCGCCCGGCAGCCGCGGGCAGGCGAGTGATATCGCTCATCATCCGATTGGCGCGCTCCGCGATTCCCTGCCCAGTCCATGCATCGGAGAGCAGCGACGTGAGCGGTCTCAGCGATGCCGGCGCTTTATTGCTACCGTTCAATCCATTCGGCCCAAGGTGATCATGGACCACCTCAAACTGGAAGTAGCCAATTTCGTGGCCGGTCGGACTGATGACGGAAACCCTCAAGGTTTCCCGATCGAACTCTAGCAGGGCCTCTCGGGCATCCCGGCACTTATACGTCTCCCTCATGTGCGGCCTCCGGTGCGCGCCGGCTCCGCGCCGGGCGATTACCTGAACGCAACAAATCAACAAAAGTTGTAAAATCCTGGTGATCTCGCGCTCGGCCCTACCATCAGCCCGTCAAATCGCAATGCCGCAGACCATCGTGCTAGGCCTCGCCTGCTCAACAAGCGCAGGGCCGCAAGGGGTCACCTCCACATCCTGACCACCTCAGGGCTGCGCGCCCCGTGGCTCGTGCATGTGAGACGCATCAGCAGGCTGCATGATGTTGTCGTTGCAGTCGACCGTGGCGCCCAGGGTGCTCACCGCGCCGTCGACCTCACGGCTACAGGCCGGCCCGCTTCAGATACATGGTCAAGACGCGCCGATACCAGATCGGATCGCCAGGGCAGGGGCTGCGCATGTCGGCCATGGGCGCATGGTGGTGAAGGAACGGACGGGGAACACAGGGAGTTGGATGGTGGGCGCTACAGGGATTGAACCTGTGACCCCTTCCGTGTCAGGGAAGTGCTCTCCCGCTGAGCTAAGCGCCCGGGCCGGGCATCCTCTAGCGAAACCGCGCGGGTGCCACAAGCCTACCCCTGCACCAAACCCGCACGTTGCATCAGCCCGGTCAATTTGGTGCGCTCGCTGCGCCACAGCGCTTCGGCCTGTTCGGGGCCGGTGCTGACCGGATCGTTGCCGCTTTCCTCGATCCGCGCACGCAGCCGGGGGTCGTTCACTGCCGCGGCGAAGGCCTGGGAAATCCGCTGGCGCACCGGCATCGGCGTGCCCGGCGGCGAGAAGATCATCATCCAGGTCGCCAGCTCATAGCCCGGCACAATCTCGCCGATCGCGGGCACATTCGGCAGATTGGGCCGGCGGGTGCCGCCCGTGGTGGCGATCACGCGGCCGCGCTCGCCGTGCAGGACCGGATTGAAGCTGCTCTCGCTGATGATGCAGGCATCGATGCGCCCGCCGGCCACCTCGCGGGCCGCATCGGCACCACCGCGGAAGGGCACGTGCTCCAGCCGCACATCGGCCAGCGACTGCAGCAGCTCGCCCATCAGATGCGCGATATGCGCCACGCCGGGCGTGCCGAAAGTGACCTCGCCGGGCCGCCGTCTCGCCTCGGCAAGAAAGCCGCGCAGGTCGTCCGCGGGGAAGCCGGCCTTGATGCCAAGCACATAGGGCGCGGCGGTGATCTGCGCGCAGAGGGGCATGTTGCCGTAGTCGAAGGGCAGGGACCGGTTGGCGAGCGGCCCGGTTATGGAGGTGGCGCCCTCCAGCAGCAGCGTGTGCCCGTCCGGCGGCGCCTGCGCCACGAAGCCCGCGCCGATCGCGCCCGCGGCGCCGGTGCGGTTCTCGACGATGAGAGAGAGGCCGAGCTGCTCGGAAACCCGCTGCTGCAGGATGCGCGCGACGGTATCGGCCACGCCCCCGGCGGAATAGGGAATGATCAGGCGGACCGGGCGGTCCAGCAATTGTCCCCGCGCGACGGCAGGCGCGAAAAGAGGCGCGGCGAGCAGGGCTCGGCGATGCATTGGCGTTTTCCTCGGCAGTCTTTGCATCAGGAGAAACCGTGCTGCCTGCGCTGGCAAGCAAAACCGCCTCCGGCCCGTGTATCGGCCATTTTAGCCGCTTGACCGGGCGCCGCCGTCCCTCCCAACGTGATCCCCTCAACGACCTGAAGAGGGACCCACAGATGAAACGCCGAGATCTCATCGCGGGCGCCGCCCTGGGTGCCGCTTCCCTCTCCGGGCCCGCGCTCGCGCAGCCCACGCAGAACCGCGTGCTGAAGTTCGTTCCGCAGGCGAATCTGACGAGCCTCGATCCGATCTGGACGACGGCGAACATCACCCGCAACCACGCCTTCATGATCTTCGACACGCTGTACGGCATGGACCAGCAGTTCCAGCCGCAGCCGCAGATGGCCGCCGGGCACACGCTCGAAAACGACAACAAGACCTGGACCATCACGCTGCGAGAGGGCCTGAAATGGCATGACGGGGAGCGCGTCCGCGCCCAGGATTGCGTCGTCTCGCTGCAGCGATGGATGAAGCGCAACTCCATGGGCCAGCGGATCGAAAGCATCCTGGAAGAAATCGTCGCCCTCGACGACAAGCGCTTCCGCCTGCGCCTGAGCAAGCCCTTCCCGCTGATGCTGCAGGCCTTCGGCTCGCCGGTGAATCCGGTCTGCTTCATGATGCCCGAGCGGATCGCGCGGACCGACGCCTTTACGCAGGTGCGCGAGATGATCGGCAGCGGTCCCTTCCGCTTCAACGCGCGCGAATTCAACTCGGGAAGCCTGGTCGTCTACGAGCGCAATGCCGATTACGTGCCCGCCCCGAACGGCACGCCGAGCCTGACGGCGGGGCCGAAGGTCGCCTATTTCGATCGCGTCGAGTGGAACATCATCACCGATGCCGCGACCTCGGCCGGCGCCCTGCAGACGGGCGAGATCGACTGGTACGAGCAGCCGCCGCCGGAGATCCAGACACTGCTGGGCCGCAGCCGGAACATCCGGCTGGAGCCGATCGACCCACTGCCGCTGGTCGCGGGCTTGCGCTTCAACTTCCTCAATCCGCCCTTCGACAACAAGAAGATGCGCCAGGCGCTGCTCCCGGCCATCAGCCAGGCGGATTTCATGACCTCGATCGTGGGCCCGGACCCCGCGAATTACCGCACCGGCGTCGGCGTCTTCACCCCCGGCACGCCGCTGGCCAACGATGCCGGGCTGGAGCCGCTGATGGGTCCGCGCAGCATCGACCGCGCCAAGGCGCTGCTGCGCGAGGCGGGCTACACAAACCAGCTCATCCGCCTTATCGGCCCGACCGACATCCTGGCGCCGGCGGCGATCACGCAGGTCTGCGGCGACATGCTGCGGCGGCTCTCGGTCAACCTGGACTTCGTGCTGACCGATTGGGGCACCGTGGTCCAGCGCCGCGCCAGTCGCGAGCCGCTGGAGCGGGGGGGCTGGAACATCTTCCTCACGGCCTTCGCCTCCTTCGACTTTCTCGATCCTGCGGCGCATTCGCCCTTGCGCGGCAACGGGCCGAACGCCTGGCCGGGCTGGCCCACCATTCCCCGCCTGGAGGAACTTCGCGACAAGTGGTTCGACGCGCCCGACCTTGCCGCGCAACAGGCGATCGCCCGGGACATTCAGATCACGGCCATGGATGAACTGCCTTTCATCCCGATCGGGGCGTATATGTCCATCACGGCGCATCGGCGTAATCTAACCAACCGCGTGCCGGGCTTTGCGATGTTCTGGAATCTCCGGCGCAGCTGAACAGGGAAGAACGACAATGAAGCGCCGCGATGTCATGCTCGGAGGGGCCGCCGTCATCGCGGCTCCGGCTGTCGCACAGGGTCAGGCGGCGCGCACGCTCCGCGTCATTCCGCAGGCCAATCTGACGAGCCTTGATCCCGTCTGGACCACCGCGGTCGTGACGCGGAACAACGCCTTCATGATCTACGACCAGATCTGCGCGCAGGATGCCGCGGGCGAGATCAAGCCGCAGATGGCCGAGGGCTGGGTCGTCGCGGACGATCGGCTGACCTGGACCTTCACGCTGCGTCCGGACCTCGTCTTCCATGACGGCACGAAGGTGACGTCGAAGGATGTCGTCGCCTCCATCAAGCGCTGGGCCCGGCGCGACCCGTTCATGCAGGTGCTTTCGGTGAGTGTCGCCGATGTCGAGGCGATGGACGACCGCCGCTTCCGCTTCCGCCTGCACAAGCCGGTGCCGCTGCTGATCCAGGCGCTCGGCCAGACGCAGTTTCCCTGCTTCATCATGCCTGAGCGCATCGCCACGACCGACGCCTTCACGCAGATCCGCGAGGCCGTCGGCAGCGGCCCCTTCCGTTTCGTCCAGAACGAGTGGAACCCCGGCCAGCGCGCCGTCTGGGCCAAGCACGACGGATATGTGCCGCGGCAGGAGCCGGTGGACGGCCTGGCCGGCGGCCGCGCGCCGCGCATCGATCGTATCGAGTGGACGATCATCTCCGATCCCGCGACCAGCGCCAGCGCCATGACCCAGGGCGAGCAGGACTATTGGGAATACCCGCTGCACGACCTGCTGCCGATAATGCGCCGCTCGCGCGAACTGGTGGTGGACCAGCGGCTGCTCGAGGGGACCTATGGCGTCGCGCGGTTCAACACATTGCATCCCCCCTTCAACAATCCCGCGATCCGCCGCGCCGTCGCGATGGCGGTGGACCAACGGGATTACCTGACCGCCGTCGCGGGCACCGATACCCGAGGTTGGGGCGTCTGCGAGGGTGTCTTCACCTGCGGCACCCCTCTGGCGAACGAGGCCGGGAGCGAAATTCTCAAGATCCGGAGCATCGAGCGGGCTAGAGCCGCACTGCGGGAGGCCGGCTACAACAACGAGAAGGTGGTGCTGATCACGCCAAGCGATTATCCGCAGATCAACGCCCTCTCGCTGGTGACCGCCGACATTCTCCAGCGCCTCGGCATGAACCTGGAAGTCATTTCCGCCGATTGGGGCACGCTGATCCAGCGCCGCTCCAGCAAGGAGCCGGTGGATCGCGGCGGATGGAGCGTCATCCATACCACGGCATCCGGCCAGTCCATGTCGATGCCCGTGTTCCATCTCTTCCTGCGCGCGAATGGCCCGGATGCCTGGTTCGGCTGGCCGGAGGATGCGGAGATCGAGCGGCTGCGCGCCGAATGGGTGGATGCGGGCAATCCCGCGGAGAGCCGGCGCATCGCCGAGCAACTCAACCGGCGCGCAATGGAGGTGATGTCGTATCTGCCGCTCGGCTACTACTGGCAGCCGAGCGTTTGGCGCCGGAACGTGCAGGGCGTGTTCCGCGCGCCCGCCACGGTGTTCTGGAACATCAGCAAGAGCTGATTGTGCCTACCCGAGGCTGCCGGCTGGACGGAGCCTCTTCCGGCCCCACCGAAACACGGTTCGTGCTGCGTTGCAGCGCAACTGGCACGGCACGTGCATGGGTACCCGTAGAAAGGCGTCGGGCCCGGCTGTTCTGCTGGCGCGATGCCCAACTGTGGTGCAGGCTTCGCTCAACACGGCAGCAGCCGGGCGATAAATGGGAGACTTTCGAATGGAGCGTAGGAGCTTACTGCAGGCAGGGGTCGCCGCCGCTGCCGCGACCACGGGGCTCTCCGCCCCGGCGCTGAGCCAGCGCGCCAACGCCCGCACCCTGCGCTTCGTCCCGCAGGCCAATCTGGCCAATTTCGACCCGATCTGGGGCACGCAATATGTCGTGCGCAACGCGGCCGCCCTGGTATGGGACACGCTCTACGGCATCAACGAGAAGCTCGAGCCGAAGCGCCAGATGATCGACAGCGAGGAGACGTCGAGCGACGGCCTCACCTGGACCTTCCGCCTCCGCCCCGGCCTCAAATGGCATGACGGCGAGCCCGTGCGCGCCCGCGACTGCGTCGCCTCGCTGACCCGTTGGTGCGCCCGCGACCCGATGGGCCAGATGCTGAAGGATATCCAGCAGGAGCTGGTGGCGGTGAACGACACCACCTTCCGCTGGGTGCTGAAGCGCCCCTATCCCAAGCTGCTCATCGCGCTCGGCAAGGCCAATACGCCGCTCTGCTGCATGATGCCCGAGCGCATCGCCGCCACCGACCCCTTCACGCAGATCTCCGAATACATCGGCTCCGGCCCGATGCG
Organism: Rubritepida sp.; assembly: GCA_028291455.1. Classification (GTDB taxonomy): domain Bacteria; phylum Pseudomonadota; class Alphaproteobacteria; order Acetobacterales; family Acetobacteraceae; genus Roseococcus. Next base: position 27,488 of record JAQGHY010000094.1, read on the forward strand.
CCTCGTGCGCAACGAGTGGATTCCGGGCGCCAAGGCGGTCTTCGCGAAGTTCGAGGATTATGTGCCGCGCTCCGAGCCGGCCGACTGGCTTTCCGGCGGCAAGCGGATGAATTTCGACCGTATCGAATGGCTGGTCATGCCCGATCCGGCGACCGCCTCGGCCGCGCTGCAGAACGGTGAGGTCGACTGGTGGGAGACGCCGCTGGTGGATCTCGTGCCGCAGCTGCGCCGCAACCGGAACATTGCGGTCGACATCGCCGATCCCCTCGGCAATGTCGGTAGCTTCCGGATGAACCACCTCTATCCCCCCTTCGACAATGTCGGCGTGCGGCGGGCGGTGCAGGTGGCGCTGAGCCAGGAAGACTACATGCGCGCGGTGGTCGGCGACGACACCGACCTGTGGAAGCTCATGCCGAGCTTCTTCACGCCGGGCACGCCGCTCTACACCGAGGCCGGCGGCGAGCCGCTGAAGGGACCGCGCAACATCGACCTAGCCAAGCGGATGCTGGCGCAGGCCGGCTACAACGGCACGCCCGTCGTGCTACTCGTCGCGCAGGATCAGCCGGTGCTCAAGGCGATGGGCGACATGACCAACGCGCTGCTCACCTCCATCGGCATGCGCGTCGACTATGTGGCGACCGACTGGGGCACCGTAGGTACCCGGCGCGCGAGCAAGGAGCCGCCGTCGCGCGGGGGCTGGAACATCTTCCACACCTGGCATGCGGGTGCCGACTGCACCAACCCGGCCTCCTATTCGGCGATGCGCACCAATGGCGCGAACGCTTGGTGGGGCTGGCCCGACAATGCCGAGATCGAGGCCCTGCGCGACCGCTGGTTCGATGCCGGGCCCGCGGAGGAGCAGGCCATCGTCGACGAGTACAACAAGAAGTCCATGGAGTTCGCCACCTGGATCCCGAACGGCTTCTACCTCGGCTACCAGGCGTGGCGGCGCAATGTCAGCGGCATCGTGAAAGCGCCGCTGCCGATCTTCTGGGGTGTTTCCAAATCATGACAGCGCTGGTTTAAGGCAAAGCCATGTGGTCCTACATCATCAGACGTGTCCTCGCGACGATCCCGGTCATGGCGCTCGTCGCGCTCTTCGTCTTCTCGCTGCTCTATCTCGCGCCGGGTGATCCCGCGGCGGTCATCGCGGGCGACCAGGCGTCGCCCGCCGATGTGGAGCGCATCCGCGCCTCGCTGGGGCTGGACCGTCCCTATCTGGTTCGCTTCGGCGCCTGGGCCTGGGACATCCTGCGCGGCGACCTCGGCACCTCGATCTTCACCAACCTGCCGGTCCGGACCATGATCGCGCAGCGGATCGAGCCCACCCTTTCGCTGATGCTGGTAACGCTGATCCTCGCTGTCTCCATCGCCGTGCCGATGGGCGTGATCGCGGCCTGGAAGCAGGGCACCTGGATAGACCGGGCGGTGATGGGCTTCGCCGTTCTCGGCTTCTCCGTGCCGGTCTTCGTGGTGGGCTACGTGCTCGCCTATATCTTCGCGCTGGAACTCGATTGGCTGCCGGTGCAGGGCTATACGCCCTTCGCCCAGGGCTTCTTCCCCTGGATGGAAAACCTCGTTCTGCCGGCGATCGCCCTGGGCGGCGTCTATATCGCGCTGATCGCCCGCATCACCCGCGCCACCATGCTGGAGGTGCTGAGCCAGGATTACATCCGCACCGCCCGGGCCAAGGGGGCGGGGCAGCGCACCATCCTCTTCGTCCATGCGCTGAAGAACGCGGCGGTGCCCATCGTCACCGTCATCGGCATCGGCGTGGCGCTGCTGATCGGCGGTGCCGTGGTCACGGAGAGCGTCTTCGCCATCCCCGGCCTCGGCCGGTTGACGGTGGATGCGATCCTCCGGCGCGACTATCCGGTGATCCAGGGCGTGATCCTGCTGTTCAGCTTCGTCTACGTACTGGTGAACCTGGTGATCGACCTGAGCTACACATTCTTTGATCCGAGGATCCGCTATTGAGCGCAGCCCTTCTTCCCGCCGGAATCGAAATCCCGCCGGGGCTCGCGATCGCGGCTCCGCAGCCGGACATCATGTCCGATGTGAAGCCTAAGCGCGGCTTCGTCGGGTTCCTGCGCCGGAATCCGACCATGGCCTTCGGCGGCCTGCTGCTGCTGATCATGCTGAGCATCGCGATCTTCGCGCCCTTCCTCTAC
>JAQGHY010000097.1 GCA_028291455.1 Rubritepida sp.
TGCAGCAGGCTGGCGAAGGGGGTGCTCGTCACCACCTCCTCCTGCACCTCCACCATGCGGTTGCCGACGCGGACGGGAGCCAGGTCGTAGGCCGGGCGCGCGGCGCCGAGGCCGGCATGGCCGAACACCTCGAAGGCGGCTCGCATGGCCCGCAATCCCGCGAAGGCCGGGCTGTCGTGGCCCAGCGGCGCCAGCACGTCCCCCATGCCGCGTGACATCCGCCGGAGCGGCGAAAGAATGTCCTGCCCCGATTGCAGCGCCTTGTAGATCATTCACACCACCCCAAGCCCGGCCGCCATGTTGCCCGGGGCGGGACATTTCGCAACTGCGAAATGGCTGATAGCCTTCCGGCTGGTGTGGGGAGGCCGGCATGTCAGAGGCGAAATCTCGAAGGAAGCCTATTGCGGCGGGAGCCTCGGCGCAGTTGCGCATCAGCAGCCGCAACTACTCCTCCTGGTCGATGCGGGGCTGGCTGATCCTGCGCCTCTCCGGCCTGCCTTTCCGCGAGCAGGTGGTCTCGCCCGACGATCCGGCCACGCGCGCGGAGCTGCTGCTGAACTCCTCCTCCATCCTGATCCCGTGCCTGGAGCACGATGAGGCCGAGATCTGGGACACGCTGGCCATCGCCGAATACCTGGAGGAACTGCTTCCGGAGGCCGGGCTGTTCCCGAAAGACCGGCTGGCGCGGGCGCGCTGCCGCTCGATCTGCGGCGAGATGCATGCCGGCTTCCACGCCCTGCGCGCCTCGCTGCCGATGAACCTGCGCGCGCATGTCCCCGGCTTCACCGTCTGGTCGGCGGCACGGGCGGACATAGAGCGCATCCAATTCCTCTGGCGCGACTGCCTGGATCGCTGGGGCGGGCCTTGGCTGTTCGGCGAAAGCTGCACGGTGGCGGATGCGATGTTCGCGCCGGTGGTGACGCGGTTCCGGACCTACGATGTGTCCATGGCGCCGGCCTGCGAGGCCTATGCGCGAACCATCGAAGGTTGGGCGGATTTCCGGGAGTGGGTGGAGGCGGCGAAGCAGGAGCAGGACACGCGCATCACCGAACTGGAATTCGACGCGGAGTTCTGAACAAGTGTCGCCGGGCCTTACAACTCAAGGCCCTAAGACATTCAGAAATATTTAATCGTCTGAAAGCGCTCCACTTTGCGCGCGGCACGTTACTTGCTCGGGACATCGCATCGTCAGCGAGGTCGTCATGCTCAGTCAAATTCGAATGCTTGCGATCGCCGCGGCCCTGCTCCTCGGCTGCCAGCTTTCCGCGCGGGCCGATGTCATCATCACCGTCGACCAGGTGGGGCTGATGCAGCGGAACGGCTTCGACCAGCCTACCCCGATCGGCACCGTAGCCGGTGCCCAGTTCGTCGTCACCGACGAGGCCTATGCGCAGGGCCTCAGCCTCAGCCAGCGCAACGGGCAAGGCTTTGGGCCGCCCTACGCTAATCTGAATGGGATGGTGGGCCTCCAGGTCAGCCTCGTGAACATCACCCAGCCCTTCGCGGTCGGGCTGACCGACTTCACCCAGGAATTGCCGATCGGCGCGCTCGGCAGCAGCGCGATCGAGCTTGCGAGCCTTCCGGGCAGCCTCGTTTCGGGAATTCTCTTCTACGGGAACCGCGCGAACAATCAGGTGTTGTTCACCTTCAACGGCTCTGGCTTGGCGACCGGTTCCGTCTTCAGCGATTCGGGCGAGTGCTTCCTCGGCTGCACGTTCTCCGGCCGCGTGACCGTGTCGGTGCCTGAGCCGGCGTCCGCCCTGATCCTCGGCACGGCCGTGGTGATGCTGGGCCTGGGCCGGAGGCGCAGGGCTGCCAAGGTTCCCGGCTAGCCGCGCGGCCTGACCGGCGGAGCGGGTCGCTGAGCATGATGCATATGTGCCCGAACCTGCGATATGCCTTGCAGGCCTTTGCCGTGGTCCTGGCCGCCTGCCTCGTCACGCCGGCCTTTGCGCAACCGTCGGATTGTTCGATCTGGATCGACCCGGCGGTACAGCGAGAGTGCCGGGCCGGATGGCGGCCTGAATCGCGCACTCGTCCGCCGGCCCCTCCGCCGAGCGAGCGGAACCGGCCGCCCGTTCCGCCGCAGAGCGGGCGGACCGGCCGGGTCGTCGCGATGCCCACGCGACCAGCTCGTGCTGAATTGTCGCCAGCCGACCTGCTGGCATCGGTGCGTGCCAGCATCTGGAAGGTGCGGGCACGGTCGCCGACGGGCGGAGTCGCCCAGGGGTCGGCCGTTGCCGTTTCGCCCAGCCATCTGCTGACGGCTTGCCATCTGCTAATGGGCGGAGACGAGGCTGAAATCGTCCAGGGCACGGAGCACCGGCAAGTGTCGGTCCTGCTTCGGGACCAGCGCGCGGACCGCTGCGTCCTGATACTTGCCGAAGCCTCGCTGACGCCCCTCGCCGGCATCCGGCCCTTCGCGAACATCGCGGTCGGCGAGCGGGCCTACTCGGTCGGGGCGCCATGGGGACGTGAGCTGACGATCGGCGAGGGAACCGTGTCCGCGCTCCATCCGAACAACGGCTTTCCCCTGGTCCAGACGACGGCGCCGATCTTGCCGGGATCGAGCGGCGGCGCCCTGGTGGACGCCCGGGGCAACCTGCTCGGCATCGTGTCCTTCAGGGTCCGGGAGGACAACGCGATGGGCTTCGCGCTGGCGGCCGAGAGCTTCTGGGCCCCGCGCCAATAGAAGGCGGCGGGCCGAGAAGTGGTGCTGTTGCAGGGAATCGAACCCTGGACCTCTCCCTTACCAAGGGAGTGCTCTACCGCTGAGCTACAACAGCGAAGTGAGGCGCTCTTACGGGTTGCAGGCCGTAATGGCAATCCTGGCTTACCCAGCAAAATGCAGATCAATCCAGCAACGAGCCGCGGCTAGACCATGCACCTCGCAAGCCCTTTCCAGCACGAAACCGACCATCCCATCCGCTGACCGCCAGCCCCAAAGGTTGCCGTCCGGCCCCCGCGCGTGTAAGCCCTGCCGCCTCACTCCATCCAATAGATTACAGGGTCCCGCCATGGCGAAGATGCAGGCCAACCAGATGCGTGCCGGCATGGTCATCGAATTCGAAGGCCAGCGTTACACCATCATCCGCCAGAACATCATGATCCCGGGCAAGGGCAACGCGATCATTCAGGTGGATATGCGCAACATCAAGTCGGGCGCGAAGAAGGACCAGCGCTGGCGCACCGCCGACGTGGTCGAGCGCCTGAGCACCGAGGACAAGGAGTTCACCTACTCCTACGCCGAGGGCGACATGCTGGTGCTCATCGATCCCGAGACCTACGACCAGACCCAGGTCCCCAACACGATCCTCGGCGACCGCCTGCCCTTCCTGCAGGAGAACATGGTCGTGAACGTCCGCCTCATCGAGGGCGACCCCGTCGCGATGGACCTGCCGGAGCTCGTGACCCTCGAGATCGCCGAGGCCGACCCGGTCGTGAAGGGGCAGACCGCCTCCTCCTCCTACAAGCCCGCCATGCTGGTGAACGGCATCAAGACGATGGTGCCCCCCTTCATCACCACGGGCGAGCGCATCGTCGTCCGCACGGAAGACGCTTCCTATGTCGAGCGGGCCAAGAACTGACCGCCTGATTGCGGCGCTAATACCTGCTTAGACTTCTAAGGAACTACCCATGTCCGGCGCCTCCCCTCGCCTTTCCCCCGCGCTCAACGTGGTCGTCAGCGCCGTCCGCAAGGCCGGTCGGCGGCTGCTGCGCGACTTCGGCGAGGTGGAGCAGCTCCAGGTGTCGATGAAGGGCCCGGGCGACTTCGTCAGCGAGGCCGATCTGCGCGCCGAGCAGACCCTGCGCGAGGATTTGCACAAGGCTCGCCCAGGCTTCGCCTTCCTCATGGAGGAAAGCGGCGTCTCCGGCGACGCCGATTGGGAGTGGCGCTGGGTGGTGGATCCGCTCGACGGCACCACCAACTTCCTGCACGGCATTCCCCATTGGGCGATCAGCATCGGCATCGAAAAGCGCATCGCCGAGGACAAGACGGAGATCGTCGCGGGCGTCATCTACAACCCCGTGGTGGATGAGCTGTTCTGGGCCGAGAAGGGCATGGGCGCCTTTCTCAACGACAAGAGGCTCCGCGTCTCCGGCCGCCGCGAGATGAAGGAGGCGGTCTTCGCCACCGGCATCCCCTTCGCCGCGACGCCGCGCAAGGGGGAATTCGCCCATGCGCTGGTTCGGCTGATGCCGCAGGTCGCCGGCATCCGCCGCTTCGGCTCGGCCGCGCTCGACCTCGCCTGGACGGCTGCCGGTCGCTACGACGGCTACTGGGAGCTCTCCCTGAAGAAGTGGGACATCGCGGCCGGGTTGATCATGGTGCGCGAGGCCGGCGGTACCGTGACCTCGCCGGACGGCGGGGACCCCTATCCAGACGGTGACGTGGTCGCGGGCAATCCGCACATGCATGGCAAGCTCAAGGACGTGGTGGTCGAAAGCCTGGCCGCGGCGGCCAAGGGCCGCGCCGTGACCGGCTGATGCCGCGCCGCCGCCTGCTGCTGGCCCTTCTTCTGCTGCCGCTCCCCGCGGTGGCTCAGGCCCCCGTCGGCGGCAATCGCCCGCCGCCTCCCCCCTTGCCGCCGCTGCCGCAGATCGCGCTCACACGCGGCATCGTGGCGTTGACGCCGGAGTCCTGGCGCGTCGAATTCCTGCCGGATCGCGACGTCCTGGAGGTCGGCCAGCGGGTCGTCCTGGGCCGGATCGGCGCGGCGCTGAACACCGGCAGCGTGGGCCGGATCACCCTGGTTTCCGAAGTCGGCTCCGGCGACGACCTGTCCACCACGCGGCGGCTTTCCCTAGTGCGCGCGCGGGCCGTCAAAGCCGCGCTGGTCGCCGGCGGGCTGGCGGAGACGCGGGTCGATATCCGCGCGCTGGGTCACACCATCGCCCAGCGCGATTCGGTGGACATACTGACGCCGACCGCGCCGCGTCCCTGACAGTCAAAAGGCCAGAGCCGATGAGCAATCCCGACCTGCATCGCGTCCCCAACGCCAAGCTTCCGAGCAAGTCGGCCGTGTCCATTTATCGCCTCCCCGGCGGCGGCGGATTTCTCTGGGCGGTCGCGACCGGCCCGGACAAGACGCAGGACATCCGCGGGCAGACCATCGGCGCGCTCAACGTGCTGGAGGGCTTTCTGAAGGAGGCCGGGCTGGACCGGACGCGGATCGTGAAAGCGGAGATCGTCGTCACCGACCATGACCTGAAGCCGGCCTTCGACGAGGCCTGGGCCACCTGGATGCCTGATGGACACGGGCCCGTGCGCTCCTTCGTCCAGTCGGTCATGCCCGAGGGCGATCTCGTCGAGATCATCATCACCGCCGCGCTGCATCCGTAGCGCCGTCAGACCGCAACTGGCGCTGCGCCGAATGCGCCGTTAACGTCCGCGCATGACCAAGCCCACGGCCTATCTCACGCGCATGCTGGCCTTCCTGGCTCTGGTCGGGGTGGTCGTCGCCCTGCTTTATCCGGCGCTGCATACCGCCTTCATCGCGAATCCAATGCTCAACAGCTTCATCCTCGTGGTGCTGTCGGGCGGGGTGCTCTGGAACATCCGCCAGGTGATGCTGCTACGCGGCGAGGTCGACTGGCTGGAGGCGTTCCGCAATCCACGCCAGGGCGAGCCCGCGCAGCCCACGCCGCGCCTTCTCGCCCCCATGTCCAGCATGCTGGCGGCGCGGCGCAGCGACCGGCTGACGCTCTCCACCGCCGCCATGCGCTCGCTGCTCGACGGCATTTCCTCGCGGCTCGATGAGACGCGCGAGTTGTCGCGCTACATGACGGGCCTGCTGATCTTCCTCGGCCTGCTCGGCACCTTCTGGGGGCTGCTGCTGACCATCAGCTCCGTCGCCGATGTGATCAGCGGGATGTCGGTCGGCTCGGGCGACGTGAATGCGCTGTTCAACCAGCTGAAGGCGGGCCTGGCGGAGCCGTTGCGCGGCATGGGCGTGGCCTTTTCCTCCTCGATGCTGGGGCTGGCCGGCGCGCTGGTGCTGGGCTTCCTCGACCTCACGGCGGGGCAGGCGCAGAACCGTTTTTATACTGAGCTGGAGGACTGGCTGGCGGGGCAGACGCGGCTTTCCTCCGGCGCGCTGGGCGGCGAGGCCGAGGGCGGCTCCATGCCCGCCTATGTCCACGCCCTGCTGGAGCAGACGGCCGAGAATCTCGAAGCGCTCCAGGCCATCATGGTGCGCGGCGAGGATGCGCGCGGCACCACGGCCACGGCCATCGGCCAGCTCGCCGAGCAGCTTTCAATCCTTACCGACCAGATGCGGACGAGCCAGGCGATGCAGACGCGCATGGCCGAGCAGCAGGCCAGCCTCGCGCCGGCGTTGTCGATGCTCGCCTCGGCGCAGGGGCAGAGCGGCATGGACGAGGCGAGCCGCGGCCATCTGCGCAACACCGAGCTTCTGCTGGCGCGAGTGCTGGAGGAAATGGTCCAGGGGCGCTCGCAATCCACGCAGGAGATCCGCAGCGAAATCCGCGTGCTGACGCGCACCATCATGGCCATCTCCAACGGCTCGACGCCGACGGGAACAGGCGGCGGCGCGAGTGGCTAGGCGCCGCCAGAGGGTCCAGGGTTTCGACGGCTGGCCGGGCTATGTGGACGCGCTGTCCACGCTGCTCATGGTCATCATCTTCGTGCTGCTGGTCTTCATCCTGGCGCAGGGGTTCCTCTCGGCCGCGCTGTCGAATCGCGATCGTGCGCTGGACCGGCTGAACGCACAGGTGGCGGAATTGGCAGAACTGCTCTCGCTGGAGCGCGGCCAGGCGGAGGAGCTGCGCTCGCTGCTGTCCCGCGCGGCCGACGACCTGCGCGGCTCGACGGGTTCGCGCGACAATTTGGTGGAGCAGCTCCGCGTCATCAGGACCGAGCGCGATGCGCTGGCCGGGGACGCCGCCACCGTGCGTGGCGAGCGCGACAGGCTGGCCGCGCGCATCGCCGATCTCGAAGCCGCGCGCGTCTCCAGCGAAACCCGCATCACCCGTGCGGAAACCCAGTTGGCCGAAGCGCTGACCCGTGCCGAGGCCGCGACCGGCGATGCCGCGAACACGGTGCAACGCCTGACCGAGCAGGGCCGCACGCTGAGCGCGACGCAGGCGGCGCGCGGAACGGCGGAGCAGCAGCTTGCGGAAGCAGCGCGTGCACTGACAGCGGAGCAGGCCGCACGCGGCACGGTGGAACAGCGCCTCGTCACGGAGCGAACCGCCCGTACCACGGCCGAGCAGCGTCTTGCCGAGACCGCGCGAAACCTGACCGCCGAGCAGGCCGGTCGGGCCGAAGCTACCCGCAGCCTCACCACCGAGCGCACCGCGCGCACCACCGCCGAGCAGCGCCTTGCGGAAGCCGCGCGCAGCCTGACTGCCGAACAGGCCGCCCGCGCCGAGGCAACGCGCAACCTTACCACCGAACGCACCGCCCGCACCGCTGCCGAACGGCAGGCGCGCGAGTCGGCCGGGGCGCTGGAGACCGCGCGTCAGGAATTGGCCAGTCTGCGCCGCCAGATTGCCGAGGCTGCCGCACGCCTGGCGGAATTCGAGCGCCGCGTCGCCAGCCTCCAGGCCGAGGCCGAGGCGCTGAAACGGACCGTCACCACCGATCGCGCGACCATCGAGGCGCGCGTCGCCGATCTCGCGCGGCTCCAGCAGGATATCGCCCGCCTCACCGCCCTGCGCGAGCAGGCCGAGCGCGCCGCCCAGGCGGCGCTGGCCCGCGCCGCGCAGGAGGAGCAGCAGCGCCGCAGCGCCGAGGGCAACGCCGCCGAAAGCCAGCGCCTCTCCGAGGCCGCCCGTGCCCAGATCGCGCTGCTGACGCGGCAGATCGAGGAGTTGCGCGGCCAGCTCAACCGTCTCGCCAATGCGCTCGATGCCTCCGAGACGAAGGACCGCGAGCAGGAGGCGCAGGTGTTCAACCTCCGCAGCCAGCTCAATGCCGCGCTGGCCAGCCGCGTCGAGGAGCTGCAGCGCTACCGCAGCGAGTTCTTCGGGCGCCTGCGCGAGGTGCTGGGCGACCGGCCGGAAATCCGCATCGCCGGAGACCGCTTCGTCTTCCAGTCGGAAGTCCTTTTCCCGCCGGCCTCGGCCGAGCTCTCGGTTAACGGGCAGGCGCAGATCCGTCAGCTCGCGCGGGTCCTGCTGGAGATCGCCGGACGCATCCCGCCGGAGATCCCCTGGCTGCTGCGCGTGGACGGCCATGCCGATCGCAACCCGATCCGCAGCAACCGCTTCGCGACGAATTGGGAGCTCTCCGCCGCGCGCGCCATCGCCGTCGCGAACCTGCTGATGGAGGCGGGGCTGCCGGCAAATCGCGTCGCCGCCGCCGCCTTCGGCGAGCATCAGCCGATCGACGCGGCCGAGACGCCCGAGGCCTATGCCCGCAACCGGCGCATCGAATTGCGCCTGACCGACAGGTAGTTTTCTGCGATGAGCGGCAGCCTCTCCAATTTTCATGTTCCGCGCCACACCCTTTTGCGCGCCAAGCTCACGCGGCTCCGTCGGAAGGAGACGGACAGCGCCACCTTCCGCCGCCTCCTCGCCGAGATCGGCGCCATCCTGGCCAGCGAAGCCCTGCGCGACCTGCCGGAGACGACCGGCACCATCGAGACGCCCGTGAGCCGCATGGAGGCGCCGATGCTGGCGGGGCCGGAGCCCTGCCTCGTCGCCATCCTGCGCGCCGGGCTCGGCCTGCTCGACGGCGCGCGGATGGTGTTGCCGGATGCGCCGGTCGGGCATCTAGGCATGGTGCGCGATGAGGATACGCTGATCGCCAGCGAATACGTGGTGCGGCTGCCCAAGGACCTCGCCCAACGCGGCGCGCTGGTGCTGGACCCGATGCTGGCGACGGGCGGTTCCGCGATCCAGGCGATCCACCGGGTGAAGCAGGCCGGCGCGCTTTATGTGCGCTTCGCCTGCGTGGTCGCGGCACCCGAAGGCGTCGCCGCGATGCAGGCCGCGCATCCGGACGTGCCGGTGCTGGCAGCGGCGCTGGACGAGAGGCTGAACGAGCGAGGCTACATCGTGCCCGGCCTCGGCGACGCCGGCGACCGCTGCTTCGGGACGGAGTGATACGCATGACCCTCGCGCTCTCCATCCTCGACCAGTCCACCATCGCCTCCGGCCGCGACGCCGCCATGGCAATCCAGGAGAGTCTGGCCGTCGCGCAGCTCGCGGACCGGCTGGGCTATGCCCGCTACTGGCTGGCCGAACACCACAACAGCCAGAGCCACGCCGGCTCCGCGCCGGAGATCCTGATCGCCGCCATCGCCGCCACCACGCGCCGAATCCGCATCGGCAGTGCGGGCGTGATGCTGCCGCACTATTCCGCGCTGAAGGTGGCCGAGCAGTTCCGGGCGCTGGAGGCCGTGGCGCCGGGGCGCATCGACCTCGGGCTCGGCCGGGCGCCGGGCAGCGACGGGCGCACGGCCCATGCGCTTAATCCGCAGGCGGCGACGGCCTCGGACCAGTTCCCCACGCAGCTGCGCGACCTGCTCGGCTGGCTCGGCGACGGGCTGCCGGAGCAGCACCCCTTCCGGGCCGTGCGTGCAAGCCCCGAGGTGCCGACGCGGCCCGAAGTCTGGATGCTCGGAAGCAGCGACTACGGCGCGCAGATCGCCGCCTATTTCGGCCTGCCCTTCTGCTTCGCCTATTTCATCACCGACGGCCAAGGCTGCGCGGAAGCGCTGAACATCTACCGCGAGGGTTTCCGCGACGTCCGTGGCGAGCCCGCACATGCGGCCATCGGCATTTACGCGCTGGCCGCCGACACCGTGGAGGAGGCGGAGCGCCACTTCTCCTCACGCGCCCTCTCGCGGCTGCTACGCGACCGCGGCTTCTACCCGCCCCTGCCGACGCCTGACGAGGCGGCCGCCTATCCCTATTCCGAGGCGGAAAAGGCCAAGGTCGCCCGCATGCGCGAACGTGCGATCATCGGCACAAGCGAGATGGTGAAGGCCCGCCTGATCGCGCTGGCAGCCGAGCTCGGCGTGCAGGAGGTGGCGATCCTCACCCCCTGCCATGATTCCGCCGCCCGCGCCCGCAGCGTGACGCTCATCGCCGAGGCCTTCGGGCTCGCCGAGGCCATGCCCGCCGCGGCTTGACGGTGCCGCCATCCCGGAGGACGGTCGGCCGCGCAACGTTCAGGTCCCTACGACTCCATGGCAGCCCCGACCAGCGCTCCCCGCGCCGCGCAATCCTTTCCCGATCGCATGCGCAGCATCGCCCCGGGGCTGGCGCTTGGTCTCGCCGTTGCAGCCGTGTCCATCGTCATCCGCAACATGACGGGGATCGCCGCGCTGAACCCGGTGGTGGTGGCGCTGGTGCTGGGCATCGGGATCGGCGCGGTGATCGGCCGTCCCGCCATCATCAAGCCGGGCATCGCCTTCGCCGTGCGGCCGCTGCTGCGGGCGGCCATCGTGCTGCTGGGCCTGCAGGTGACGCTGGGCATGCTGGCCTCGCTTGGCCTCGGCGCGCTGGTGCTGGCGCTGCTGGTGGTGGGGCTCACTTTGCCCTTCACCATCTGGCTCGGCCGCGTGATGGGCGTGGACGAAAAGCTTTCCGTCCTGATCGGCACGGGCACGGCCATCTGCGGCGCCTCGGCTATCGTCGCGGCCAACCAGGTGGTGCGCGGCAAGGACGAGGACGTGACCTATTCGCTCGCCGTCATCACGCTCTGCGGCACCGCTTCGCTGATCCTCTTCCCCTATCTCGGCGACCTCATGGGCATGACGGGGCGCACCTACGGCATCTGGGCGGGTGCTGCGATCCATGAGGTCGTGCAGGCCGTGGGCGCGGCGGCGGCGGGCGGCCCCGTCTCCTCGCAGAGCGGCACGGTGATGAAGCTCGCGCGCGTCTTCCTGCTGGCGCCGGCGGTGGTGAGCCTCGGCTGGTGGGTGGCGCGGCAGCACCATGGCGAGGCCGGGCATGCCAAGGCGCCGGTACCCTGGTTCGCCTTCGGTTTCCTGGCGTTGGTGGTGCTGGGCAGCACCGGACTGGTGCCGCGCCAGGCCGTCGACGCCTCACGCTTCCTGGTGCCGGTGATGCTGGCGGCCTCGGTCGCCGCACTCGGTCTCCAGACGGATCTGAAGGCGCTGCATGCACGCGGCGCCGCACCTCTGCTACTGGGGATCGCGAGCACGGTGTTCATCGCGCTGCTGGCGCTGGTGGGTGTCGCGGTCATCTAATCGAAGGCTGCCTTGCGCGACTTGCGCTAAGTCCGACGGGCCAGGCAGGCGCCCCAGAACAGGCTCGAGAAGAACCAGAGCGGCGCGCCGAAACCGGCCGCCGCGAGGAGTTCCGCCACCGCCGCCTCGGAGGCCGGCGGATCCGCACCCTGCAGGATCTTGCCGAGCTTGGCCTGGACCTCCTCGGGCGTTGCGCCCTGCATCCGCCAGCGTTCGCCCCAGGCGCCCAGCAGGACCGGCTGGCTGGCGTAGGCGTTCCGGTTTCCCGCAAGGATCAGCGGCGCACCCGGCTTGAGGCGAGAAGCCAGGGAATGCAGGAGATCGAGCTTCGCCGCCTCGCCGGGAATATGATGCAGCACCCCGATCAAGGTTGCCGCGTCGAAGAGCGGCCCGGGCGGCAGATCGTCGATGCCGCCCAGATGGATATGCGTCCGGTCCGCGAGGCCGGCGCGTCCGACGGCCTCCACCGAAATCTCCATCATCGGTTCCGATGGATCGGCGGCGGTGAAGCGCCAGCCTGGTTCCAGCGCGCCAGCAATAACCACTTCCCGCGCGCCGCCGCCTGCGCCCGCGACCAGGATCCTCGCCGTTCCGCCGCTTCCAAGCACCGTTGCCAGCATGCAGGCGGAAAGCTCGTGGCAGGCATCGTAGCCGGCAAGGGCAATGCGGCTTTGCGCGAGGTATTCGTTGGCGCGTGCGGGATCGAACTTCTGGGCGGAGACGGATGCTTGCGATGCCATGACGGAATGCTAGCCCCACCCCGGCGCATCGAGCACCACGTTCAACGCAGGGCTGTTGTCCGGCTCTTCCGCAGCGCCATCCAGAACGAGCCTTGCGCGACGAGCCCCGCGACGGCCAGCACGCTCGCCGCCGCCAGGGCCGGATTGGAGCCCAGCCCCGCCAACGCTGTACAAACCGCGCCTACCGACATCTGGATGCAGCCATACAGCCCCGACGCCGAGCCGATGACGCGGGAGTTCACGCTCATGGCCAGGGTCAGCGCCGGCGGCGAAGCGATGCCGACGCCCATGGTGAAGCCGAACATGCAGGCCATTGTGGCGGCAACGCTCAGCTGCCCCGTCAAAACCGTGGCCAGGAAGGTCAGGGCCGCCACCGCGCTCAGCAGGTTACCGCGAATCAGCAGCTTCTCCATCGGCACCCGCCCGATCAGCCGGCTGACGATGGCGCTGCCCAGCCAGATGCCGAAGATCATGAAGGCGAGGTAGAAGCCGACCTCATGCGCCGGCCGCCCCAGCTGTCGGGTGAAGATGAAGGGCGCCGAGGCGACGAAGGCGTACATGGCCGTTGTCGCGCAGCCGCCGCCGACCGAGAAACCCAGGAAGGCCGGCGACTTCAGCAGCATCGCGCCGTGGCGTAGGAAGGCCCCGCCGCCTGAGTTCGAGCTCGGCGGCGCCGTCTCGGGCAGCAGCCGCCAGGCGAAGATCAGGTTGAACAGGCCGAATGCGCTGAGCATGTAGAAGATCGAGCGCCAGCCCAGCGTATCCGCCAGCCCCGCGCCGAGGAGCGGCGCGACGGCCGGGCCGACCGTCACCATCAGGTTCATGACCGCGAGCCGCTTTGCGGAATCCGTCGCCGAGGAGGTGTCGCGCACGATGGTGCGGCCCAGCACCAGCCCGGCGCAGCCGCCCAGGGCCTGGAACAGCCGGGCGGCGATAAGCTCATGGGCGCTCGGCGCCAATGCAGCGGCGAGGCCGGCTACGGCGTAGACGGCCAGCCCGACCATCAGCGTAGGCCGCCGCCCGAAACGGTCGGAGGCGGGGCCGTAGATGAGCTGCCCGAAGGCCAGGCCGAGGATATAGAGGCTCACCGTCATCTGCATCGTGGAGATGCTGGCGCCGAGATCCTCGGCGGCATGCGGCAACGCCGGCACGAAGATGTGCATCGCCAGCGTGCCGCTGAAGGTGAAGAGCGTCAGCAGCCAAAGCGGTACCTTCAGCCGCTCCGACACCTCGCTCATGGCCCCGCAGTACCGGGAGCCGCCGCGCCGCGCGGCAGAATTTCGACTGTGGCCGTCAGGCCTGCCACGAGGCGGACGCCCTGGGGGATCTCATCCAGCTCGATCCGCACGGGAATGCGCTGCGCGAGGCGGACCCAGGTGAAGGTTGGATTGATATTCGCCAGCAGGCCCGTCCCCGCGCTGCGTTCGCGATCCTCGATGGCGGCGGCAATGCTCTGCACCCGTCCGCGCAGCGTCTCCGGCTGACCCATGAGCTGGATCGCGACGGGATCGCCGATGCGGATGCGGGACAGCTTGGTCTCCTCGAAATAACCCTCGATGCGCAGGGAGTCGGTGTCGACCAGCGCCAGCACGGCCTTGCCGGCGGGAACATAGTCGCCCGGCCGCAGCGCAAGATTGGTCACGGTGCCGTTCACCGAGGCCCGGACATCGGAGCGAACCATGTTCAGCTGCGCCAGCGCGCGGTCCGCGACGGCCTGGTTGAGCGTTGCCGCTGCCTGGGCCACCGCCGTGCGCGCCTGCTCGGCCGATTGCCGGGAGACGACGTCGCGGATCTGCTCGTAGCGCGCGAGGTCGCGGCGGGCCTGGTCGAGCGTGGCCTGACGGCCCTGCATCACCGCCTCGGCCTGGTCGAGCGCGATGGCGAAGCGCTCGCGATCGATGCGGAACAGGACGTCGCCGCGGCTCACGGTGCCATTGTCCTGGACGAGGATATCGCTGACCAGCCCGGATACGTCGGGGGCGATCTGCACCACCTCGGCGCGGACCCGGGCGTCGCGCGTCCAGGGGTCGTTCAGGTAGTGGTTCCACATCTCGCGGCCGACCAGCACGGCAGCGGCGACGGCGACGAGGGTGAGGGCCACGCGCAGGGCGAGCTTGAGGCGGTTTCCCATTACGCGAAGCTCCGGGCCATTCTTTGGGCGAGGCCCCATGCGCCACCCAGGATGAGGACGTAGAGGCTGAGGTTGAACAGCGCGCGGTGCCACACGAAGGCATAGAAACCCGTCCGCACGAGGATGCGGCGCAGGATCTGCATGACGACGTAGGCCCCCAGCATCAGGATCAGGAAGCTCGGCACGTAGACGCCATAGATGTCGATTTCAGCTCGCATGGGTCTTTCTCTATTCCGCCGCGGCGGCCAAGGCGTGCATGGGATCGGCCTGCCCTGGACCGGGTGCACCAGGGAAAAGGCCGCGGCGCAGGCCGACCAGCGCCAGGGCGGCATCGCGGGTGGCCGGGCTGTCCGATTGGCTGGTGGTGGCGGTCAGCGCCTCGTCGATGCCGGCGAGCAGCGCGGCGGGCGGGTTCGCTTCTGCACCGGTGAGACGGGCGCGGAAATGCGAGGAGACCTGCTCCAGCACCGCGCCGACCGGCCCCCTCGCCTCCTCCGGCAGGATGCGGCGGTCGCGCTGGAGGTCCAGGACGTTGTAGCCGATGCGCAGCTCCGCCAGCCCGTCGATCTCGGCGAAATGCCGGGCCTCGTTGGCCGCCAGCCGGGGCGCGAGCTGGCCGAGGCGGTCAAGCGTCCGGGCGGCGAGCGCCGCGTGGTCCCTCGGCCCCGTGCCGGCGGCCATGGCCGCGAGGTCGCGCCAGCCGGAGCGGACCAGCCGCCGCGCGGCGATCTCGGCGCCGAAAGGCTTGGCGACCGATGTCCAGACCAGGGCGAAAAGCACGCCGCCCATCACGGCGAGGCCCTCGTTCACGAAGCCGGAGAATTCGATGTTGTAGCGGCTCTGCAAGGCGAGCGAGCCGGTGCCGTTGGCGGCGACCAGCATCATGCCCAGGAAGAACTGCGGACGCGGCATGAGCAGGCCGACGAGCAGGAGGGCGGGTGCCAGCGTCATCGCCAGCATCTCGAAATCATGCACATGCGGGAGGACGGTGAAGAGATAGATGCCCGCGCCGGAGAGGGCCACGCCGGTCCAGATCAGCATGCTCATCATGGCCGGAACCGGCTTGTCGAGCGCGCCGAAGAAGCAGCAGGCCACCGCGGTGATCGCCATGAAATTGGCGCCGCCGGCCCAGCCGCTCTGGATCCAGAGCAGCCCGGCCAGAAAGGTCGCCAGCACGGTCGAGCCGGCCGAGTAGGCCATGAGCAGGTGATCGTAGTGGCGGTTTCCCCCGATGAGCGGGCGGCCGCGGAAGCCGGGCTTGCGGGGCGCCTCGCGCTCGCCGGAGGCGATTTCGCGCTGCTGCGCCAGGCAATCGCGCCAGAGCCCGACCAGCTCCTTCAGCCGGGCGATGAGGCTGGATCGCACCAGCCCCTCCCATTGCCGCATTTCCTCGATCGGGGGTTCGAGCGCCGTCAGACGGTCGAGAAGAGCCTGCGGGGAAGCGCCGCCATCCGAGCCCATCCAGTCCGCGATGTCCTGCGTGAGGGCGCGTAACTCGGGAGACGAGAGGCCGATCTCCAGCCGCAGCGCATGCAGACGGTCGGCCAGCGAGGAAAGGATGGGAAGGAGCATGAGCAGGCGCCCGCGCAGCTCACGCGCGCGGTTGGCCGTGTCGCTGGCCTCGGCGTCGTAGGAGAGCTGGCTGATCAGCATGTCCAGCGCGGCGATATCGGCGGCGAGGCGCTGGCGCGCGGCGGGCGATGCCGGGGCGGTGCCGAGCCCGCGAAGGATTTCCTGCGCCCAGGCGCCGGCGTCCCGCAGCCAGGCGGAGACGCGGCCGCCCAGGACCGGACCGATGCTAACGGGGAAGACGATGGCGCTGACCACGCTGGCACAGACGATGCCCAGGATGATCTCCTGGCTGCGGGCCGTGGCGACGTCGAAGATGGTTTCGGGGACCAGGACTGCCGGCAGCGCGATCAGCGGCAAGGTGTAGCCCGCGAGCATGAAGACGTAGCTGCGCGGCGTCCGGTGCAGCAGGGAGATGTACATCAGGCATCCGGCCCAAAGCGCCACCGCGAAGGCCAGCAGCTCCGGCGCATCGACGAGGTTGGGCACTAGCACGACGGCGGCGATGGCACCGAGCAGCGTGCCGCAGGTCCGGTAGATCGCCTTGGACGCCGTGGCGCCGGACAGCGGGTTCATCACGACATAGACCGTCGTCATCGCCCAGTAGGGGCGCGGCAGGTCCCAGGCCAGCGCGATGTAGAGCGCCAGCATCGCGGCGATGAAGGCCTTGATGGAGAACAGCCAGTCTCGGCCGGTGGGCATGGTCATGCTGGTATGCCCCGCCCGGGGGCGAAGGCTGCGAAGACGCGCCGTGCGGCCGCGATATCGGCATCGCTCACGCCGTGCAGCACGCGCTCGCGCAGGTCGGTCAGCACCTGCTCGATGCGTTCGGCGAGCTTCTCGCCCTCGGGCGTTAGCCAGATGGTCTTGGCGCGCCTGTCCTCGGGGTCGTCGCGGCGCTCCAGCAGGCCGGCGGCGCTGAGCTGGTCGAGCAGGCGCACGAGGGAGGTACCCTCGATCCCGACATGGGCCGCGAGCGTCACCTGGCGCACGCCGCCGCCGAGCCGGCCCACCCAGATCAGCGGGGCCGCGCGGGCTTCGGAGATGCCATGGGCGGCAAGCGCCTCCTGCGCGAGGCGCTTCCACTGGCGGCCCGCCTGCAGGAGGTCGGCGGTCACCATGAGCCGGTGTCGAGGGAGATTGGTCACGGCGCTTATATAGTGATACACATAATGAGCATGCAATCTATCTGAGCAAAAGATTTAGCAGGCCACGGGCTGGAAGACCTGCGAGGGATTCACGAATTCCTCCTGCGCGGCGACCGTCAGGATCTCGCGCGACCCGGCCTCGGCCGTCTGCCGCAGCAGCCCGAACACCGAGGAACAGGCCGCCGAAAGTGCGACCGCCGCATCCCCGCTGCGAAGCCGGTGGAAGAGGAACAGCGCCGCGATGGCATCGCCCGCGCCGTTGATCGAGATCGGCAGCATCGGCGTCGTGACGCGATGAAAGCGCCCGCCCTCGGCGGCGAGCATGCCGATGCTGCCCTTGGGCATGTCCGGCAGTTCCAGGCTGGTCAGCAGCACGCAGCGCGGGCCCATCGCCTGCAGCGCCGTGACGGCGGCCTTCGCGTCATCGAGGGTGACGACCTTGCGTCCCGTGAGCCATTCCAGCTCGAAGCGGTTGGGCGTTGCGATATCGGCGAGCGGCAAGGCGCGGTCGCGCAGGAATTCCGGGATGCCGGGGCGGACATAGACGCCGCGGTCGTCGTCACCGAGCACGGGGTCGCAGCACCAGAGCGCGGCGGGGTTGGCGGCCTTCACCTGCGCCACGGCCTCCAGCACGGCCTCGCCGATCGCGGCATCACCCATATAGCCGGTGAGCACGGCGTCGCAGGTGGGCAGCACGCCGCGTTCGGCGATGCCTTGGACGCAGTCGCGGACGAGCTCGGCGCCGAACACCTGGCCGCGCCAGGCCCCGTAGCCGGTGTGATTGCTGAACTGCACGGTGTTCACCGCCCAGACCTCGGCGCCCAGCCGTTGCAGCGGAAACATCGCGGAGGCATTGCCGACATGGCCGTAGGCGACCCAGGACTGGATGGAGAGGATGTTCATCGTCATCCACGCTAGGCGTCGGCAAACCGCGCCGCAATCGAGCAGACCGATCGCCTACCCGCGCCCGTGCCCCGCGCCCTCGTCAGCCTGAGCTGGCGCCGCATCGGACGGCTCGGCGGCTATGACCCGGTTTCGCCCCGATCGCTTCGCCGCATAAAGCGCACCGTCGGCCGCGCCCACGAGGGCGGAGGCCTCAACGACCGCCCGGGCAGTGGGCGCGATGACCGCCACGCCGATGCTGGCCGTAACGACCCCGGCGTCGTTACCCCCGTGAGTGATCGCCGCGGCCTCGATCGCGGCGCGGACCCGCTCGGCCACGTCCTTTGCCCCGGCGAGATCGGTCGACGGCAGGATCACCCCGAACTCCTCGCCGCCATAACGGGCCGCGATGTCTCCGGGACGGCGGATGGTCTCCGCGATGACCGAGGCTACCGTCCGCAAGCACTCGTCGCCCGAGAGGTGGCCGTAGCGGTCGTTGAAGCCTTTGAAGTGGTCGACATCCAGCATCAGGACGCCCAGCCACTTGCCGTCCCGCGCGGCCCGGCGCCACTCCGTGAACAGCGTGTTGTCGAAGTGCCGGCGGTTGGCGATGCCGGTCAGCCCGTCCGTCGTCGCGAGCGCAGCCAGCTTGGCCTCGACCGCCTTGCTGATCGTCACATCTCGGGAGATGCCGACATATCCGTCCGACACGCCGGTTTTCGGATCCCGGACCAGCCGCAGCGTCGATTCGACCCAGATTTCCGTGCCGTCCGACCGCATGGCCCGGTAGGTCAGGCCGCCCTGCTCCTGGTCCTTGCCCAGGGATGCGACCAGCGCGTCGAAATCCGGCCGGTCATCGGGATGGATGTTTTCCTCGGGGCGCCTGCCGACGAGCTCCGCCGCGGGGATGCCGAGGAGCCGCTTGGCTGCCGGCGAGGCATAGCGGCGCAGGCCATCGACCCCCACGCGCGACACCATGTCGCTGGCATGTTCGGCCAACATGCGAAACTGGGCCTCGCTCCTTGCCAGCACGAGATCGGCATGGCGGCGGCGGCGGATCTGCGCCACCAGCCGCGACCCGAGGAGGACGATCACCACGGCGACCAGGACGACCACCACGGCCCGGAGCCAAGCCTCGCGCGCCCAGTCGGAAAGCGCCTCATCTGCCCCCGTGGCAACCAGCAGGATGATGGGAAACCGGTCGCTCCGGTGATAGGACGCGAGCCGCTCGACGCCGTCGATCGGGGACGTGACGCGATAGTTGCCGACCGGATTAAGCGTCGCACGCTGCTGCATCGACGACCCGCCGGATATGACGCGCCCAATGGCGGCATCCTCGTAGGGGTGGCGCGACAGGATCATTCCGTCGGTGCGGAGCAGCGCGATGGAGCCCTGGCGGCCTACGTCATAGGCGGCGTAGCCCCGGGCGAATTCGGCCGCCTCGACCGACGCCACGACGACGCCGGCGAACTGCCCGTCCTGATCCTCGAAGCGGCGGGAGATCGTGATGATCCAGTTGCCGGTGAGCTGGCTCCGGGTTGCCGGACCGATAAAGGAGCCGGGTCCGGGATCGGTCTTATGGTGCTGGAAATAAGGCCGCTCGGCGTCGCTGGCGCCGACCGGCAGGTTCGGCACCGAGGTCACCAGCCGCTCGCCGCTCCGCGAATCCACCGAGAAACCCCGCAGCCCCGGCTGATTCCGCGATTGCGCGGTGAGCAGGGCGGAGATGCGATCCAATACGGCCGGCCTGGTGCCATCGACCTCCAGGCGCTCCACGACGCCCACCAGCGCGGCATTCACCGTCGCGAAAGTTCCCTCCGCCTCCTGCAGGAGCGATCGCGCGAGGTTGGCGGACGAAGTCTCGACATCGTCGAGCTGCGCTTCCCGGCTCGTCCAGGCGTGCCAGCCCTCCGCCGCGAAGAGCAGCAGGCACAGCAGGGCGAGCAGCGGATAGGCTCGCGCGCCAAGGGAAAGCGGCGAGACAACAGCCTTCGTCGCCGGAGACACCGCGGACGAGTTCGACGACATGACATTCCTTGCGAATGTTCGGGCGAGTTCGATCCCCCGGCATGCACGCCCCGAGGAACTCCATTATCGCATAGTATGCGTTTAAATATATACGTTTGCACTAAGGGCGATTGGCGCGAGCAAGCGAAGCGCGGCCTACGCGGCGAATTCCGCCCGGACCGCCTCGGTATGCGCGCCCAGCGCCGGCACCGCGCCGAGCTCGCGCAACCCGTCGCTGAAACGCGCGGCCGGGGCCACGATGGCGACCGGGCCCTTCTCCGTCTCCACCGTCACGCGGCGCAGCGCCTTGTGCTGGGAGAGGCCGTGCACGTTGTTCACGAAGCCGTAGGCCGTATTGGCGCGGGCGAGCTTGGCGACGCAGGCGTCCTGGTCCATCGCGGCGAAGACCCCGGCGATATGTGCATCCACCATCGGCCGGTTCGCCACGCGGTCGACGTTGCGGCGGAAGCCCTCGCGCTCGATGAGGCTGATGTCGCCCAGGAAATGCTCCGCGAAGAGCGCCCATTCGCGTTCGTTCTGGACGGAGATGAGGATCAGCGCGCCGTCCTTCGTCTCGAAGGCGCCGTAGGGGCAGAGCGAGGGATGCGCCAGGCCGATGCGCTGCGGCTCCTTGCCGGTGCCCTCGAAGTACAGCAGCGGCACGTTCATCCAATCCGCCATGCCGTCGAAGAGGCTGACGCCGATGCCCTTGCCGCAGCCGGTGACGCCGCGCTCGATCAGCGCCTCCAGCACGGCCGCATGGGCGTTCATGCCGCAGGCGATGTCGCAGGCGGAGACACCGACCCGGCCAGGGCCTTCGGGCCGGCCGGTGACGGAGGCCAGACCGCTCTCGGCCTGGACCAGCAGGTCGTAGGCCTTCATGCCCGCGTATTCGCCCTCTTCGCCGTAGCCGCTGATGTCGACGGTGATGAGGCGGGGATTCTTCGCCCGCAGCTCGGCCGCGCCGAAGCCGGCACGGGCCATGGCACCGGGGGCGAGGTTCTGGATGAAAACGTCGGCCTTGCCCACCAGCCGCTCCAGCAGCGCCTTGTCGGCTGGCGCCTTGATGTCGAGGCAGATGCTCTCCTTGCCGCGGTTCAGCCAGACGAAATAGGTCGAGAGGCCGTTGCAGGCGGCATCGTAGCCGCGCGCGAAATCGCCTTCGGCGCGCTCGATCTTGATGACGCGCGCACCGGCATCGGCGAGCTTCGCCGCGCAAAGGGGGGCGGCCACCGCCTGCTCCATCGAGACGACCAGAAGGCCCGCGAGAGGCTTGCTGCCGGGAGATTTGCTCATGCTTTTTTCATCCGATGGAGGCCAGAAAGTCCCGCGCCGAGAGATAGAGCCCCGCCACCATCCCCACGACGCCTAGGACGACGAGGCAGCGGGCCAGGGAGGCCCAGATACTCTTCCCTCCCCGCTCCACATGAAGCGACGCGCTGCGGCCGACGCCCACGAGCTGCCAGATGGAGGAGACGAGGTCGATGCACGTAAGTATCAGGAAATAGGGAATACCGATGGCGCGCGGCGTGTCCAGGTCGCCCACCCCCAGCACACCGCCGACGAGGGTGCAGAGCACCTCGAATGCCACGGCGACCAGCACGGTATTCACCCAGACCGCGAAGCCCAGCGAGAAGCCGCCGGTCCAGTGCTTCAGGATGTAGTCACCGACGCCGGTGACGCCGGCCATGTTGTCGCGGAAGGATGCCATGTATCGGATCAGCCTTCACGCCCGGGACCGCTGCGCGCGGTGTTGGTCTTAGTCACCGAACCCAGCATATTGGTCGCCGCAAACGGCACCAGCATGGTAATGGCGCGACCCGGTGCCCATATATGCGCCATGATGGGAGCGGCGAGGAAAGTGCCCCCAGTCCCGAGAATCACGCATCTTGTGGTCCGGTACATAGGAATTCCTCGATTTTTTTCACTCCCGTGACCAAGAGTCGCGGAAAGCAGCATGCCATTGTGTTGCCGACGCGGTAAGCTCTGCACCGAATGAGGACCGCCGTTATGAATCAGACGACCCGTTTTCTGCCGCCGCTTCGCGCGGCTCGGCACGGGCTTTAATGCCGTGACCACCATTTCCTGGGGCGACCAGTACCGCGCGGCGAAGCCTGCCCGCGTCACCGTGCTCGAAAAGCCTTTCGCCGGCCTGCGCGAGGGCGCGCGTCTGTTCGTCGCCTCGCCCAAGGTGATCGACGCATATCTGCGCGCCATCCCGACGGGCAAGACGCGCGACGTCGCTACCATGCGCGCGGCGCTGGCGAAGAAGCACAAGGCCGAGGCGACCTGCCCGACCTCGACGGCGATCTTCCTCCGCATCGTGGCCGAATGCGCGCTCGAGCGTGTGGCCGCCGGCGAGGCCGTGAGCGCGGTGCCGCCCTTCTGGCGCCTGGTGGAACCGGATGGATTGCTGGCCAAGAAGCTCTCTTGCGGGCCGGAATTCATCGGCAGGCAGCGGGCGGGCGAGAAGATCGAGAAGCCGGTGAAGGCTCCGAAGGCGGTCCAGGTTCCGGCCTAGCCTCCCTCGGCTGGTCAGCTGCGGTTGTTTCACTGATTATCCTGGGTCTAACCCCAGGAGAACTTCCATGATCCGTCGCATTCCCGGCGCGGTGGCCACCCGCAGCCGCGCCGTCATCGCCAACGGCATCCTGACGACGGTGGCGACCTCACCGAACAAGTCAGATTCCATGTACGAGCAGGTGCAAGGCGCGCTCGCCGCCATCGACAAGAACCTCGCCGATGGCGGAACGGGCAAGGCGCAGATCGTGACCGCGATCTGCTACTGCGCCGACATGAGCCGCAAGCCCGAGCTCAACAAGGCCTGGGACGAGTGGGTGGACGTCGCGAACATCCCGATGCGCGCCGTGCTCGGCGTGGCGCTGGAGAACAAGGACCTGATCGAGATCGTCGTCACCGCGACGGTCTGAATCATCTGGCGGCCATGGCTGCCACGTCAGTGGTGGCTGTGGCCGTGACCTTCCGGCATGGCGGCGGGCGGGGTCACCTGCTCGGCAGCCGCGGCCGGCGGCATCGCGCCATGGCTCATATGTTCCATGCCTTGGATCATCGAGGAATCCACCCGGACCAGATCCGGGTTGCCAGGATAGGCACCGATCACGCGGCGCATCAGCGCGATCTCCTGGGTCTGGTCCGTCACGATATCCACGTTCAGCAGGCCGAGAAAGCCGTTCCGGGCCGCGGGATTGCGATCGTAGCCGCGCGCCATCTCCACCGCGGCCTCATGGTGGACCGTCATGGCCTTGGCAAAGAGGACGTCCCGCTCATTGACGGGACCGACGGGATAGACGACCGCGGAAGGCATCGGCACCTTCAGGAAGTGCTGCGTCTGGGGCAGGCCTTCGGTCGCGACGGGCTGCAGGACCACGCCGAAGGGAAGGCGGATAGGGTCGGCATCCAGATTCCGGCCCACCGCGTCCAGCACGCCGATCTCGAACTGCTGGTTGACGATGATGGCGCGCGCCAGGGCCTGCAGCAGCGGGCTGCCACGACGGGGATCGGCGAGATATTCGCGGCTCATGCTCAAGGCTCCGGCATGGTGCGGACGCATGCCGGCGACATAGTCGCGGTCGACCTTCTGCGCCGCCTCGGATCGGAGGGCGAACCAGGTGGTGGTGACCGCCGCCTCGCCGGGGCGGTAGGCCTCCTCGATCGCCGCATGCGCGGGATGGGCGGCAGCCAGCACAGCGGCAAGCGCCAGATAGCGAGCAATTCCGATCATCGCGAGATCCTATCCGCCGTGTCGCGACCAGAGATGGCGCGACACTGACGACATGGGGTTTCCGGCAGGGGGAAGGTCAAGGGCCCCCAAAATGGCCCTCGCTTCAGTAGCTGCGCGGCATGCCCAGCACATGCTCGCCGATATAGCTCAGGATCAGGTTCGTGCTGATCGGCGCCACCTGATAGAGCCGCGTCTCGCGGAACTTGCGCTCCACGTCGTACTCCTCGGCGAAGCCGAAGCCGCCATGGGTCTGCACGCAGGCCTCGGCCGCGGCCCAGGCCGCATCGGCGGCGAGCATCTTTCCGGTATTCGCCTCCTCGCCGCAGGGCAGCCCCGCCTCGAACTTCTCCAGCCCCTTTTGGACCAGCGCCTCGGCGGCGCGCATCTGGGCATAGGCCTTGGCGATCGGGAACTGCACGCCCTGGTTCTGGCCGATCGGGCGGCCGAAGAGCACGCGCTCCTTGGAATAAGCCACCGACTTCTGCGTGAACCACTTGGCGTCACCGATGCTTTCCGAGGCAATCAGCAGCCGCTCGGCGTTCATGCCGTCGAGGATGTTGCGGAAGCCCTTGCCCTCGACACCGATGAGGTTCTCGTCCGGGACCTCCATATTGTCGAAGAAGACCTCGCAGGAATTGTGATTCATCATGGTGCGGATGGGCCGGATGGTCAGGCCGTTGCCGAGTGCTGCGCGCATGTCGACGATGAAGGTCGAAAGCCCCTCGGTCTTCTTCGCGACCTGGTCCTTGGGCGTGGTGCGGGCCAGCAGCAGCATGAGGTCCGAATGCTCGGCGCGGCTGGTCCAGATTTTCTGGCCGTTGACGATGTACTTGTCGCCCTGGCGGACGGCGGTCGTGCGCAGCGCGGTGGTGTCGGTGCCGCTGGTCGGCTCGGTGACGCCGAAGGCCTGGAGGCGAAGGCTACCCTCGGCGATGCCGGGCAGGTAGCGCTGCTTCTGCTCGGGCGAGCCGTGCTTCAGGATCGTGCCCATGATGTACATCTGGGCGTGGCAGGCCGCACCGTTGCAGCCCTCGGCGTGGACGGTTTCCAGGATCGCGGAGGCGGCGGAGAGGCCCAGGCCCGCGCCGCCGAACTCCTCGGGAATGAGCGCGCCGAGGTAGCCCGCCTCGGTCAGGGCATTCACGAATTCCGTGGGATAGCCGCGCCGGGCATCGAGCTCGCGCCAGTATTCGCCGGGGAAGCGAGCGCAAAGCTTGCGGACCTCCTCGCGGATTTCCGCATGCGGATCGGCGGCGGCGGGCTGCATGTCAATCTGGGCGTCTCCTCGGCGGTGTCCGGTTAGGGCGGGCCTCCCCGTATGTCCAGCCAGCAGGGCATTTACCGGAGCATGAGGGCCAGGTTGGCGACCAGCAGCATGGCTCCGAATCCGAAG
>JAQGHY010000120.1 GCA_028291455.1 Rubritepida sp.
GGGGTTGATCTGCACCCGCACCGCCGGCTGCTCGGCGCCCGTCACGAGCACCTGGGCCACGCCGTCCACGCGGGCGATGCGCGGCGAGACGATGCTGTCCACCGCGTCGTAGACCGCGCCCGGCGCCAGCGTGTCGGACGTCACGGCGAGGATCAGCACGGGCGCGTCGGCCGGATTGGCCTTGCGGAAGGTCGGAGGGTTGGGCAGCCCGGCCGGCAGGTCGGTTCCCGCCGCGTTGATCGCGGCCATGACGTCCTTGGCGGCATCCGAGACGGAGCGGTTCAGGTCGAACTGCACCACGATGGAGGTGCTGCCGAGCGACGAGTTGGACGTCATTTCCGAAACGCCGGCGATGGCTCCCAGCCGGCGCTCCAGCGGGGCGGCGACCGATGCGGCCATCACCGCGGGGTCGGCGCCCGGCTGGCTCGCGGAGATGACGATGGTGGGCAGGTCGATCTGCGGCAGCGGCGCGATGGGCAGGGCGAAGTAGGCGACGCCGCCGGCCAGCGCGAGCCCGATGGCCAGCATCACGGTGGCGATGGGCCGGCGGATGAAGGGCTCTGAGATCGACATGCTATTCGGCGGGAACGCCGGGTGCCGGGGTTGGTGCCGGCGCGGGCCGGGCGAAGCGCTCGCGCAGACGCTCCAGCGCGAGATAGATCACCGGGGTGGTGTAGAGCGTGATGACCTGGCTCAG
The DNA here is from genome assembly GCA_028291455.1 of Rubritepida sp. Classification (GTDB taxonomy): domain Bacteria; phylum Pseudomonadota; class Alphaproteobacteria; order Acetobacterales; family Acetobacteraceae; genus Roseococcus. The sequence continues at coordinate 698 of JAQGHY010000120.1, forward strand.
CAGCAGGCCGCCGATCACGGAAACGCCGAGCGGCAGGCGGAGCTCGCTGCCCGGGCCGTTGCCGATCACCAGCGGCACGGCGCCCAGCAGGGCGGCCATGGTCGTCATCATGATAGGGCGGAAGCGCATCACGCTCGCCTCGTAGATCGCCTCGTGGGCCGGGCGGCCGTGGTCGCGCTGCGCCTCCAGGGCGAAGTCGATCATCATGATCGCGTTCTTCTTCACGATGCCCATCAGCAGCACGATGCCGATGAGCCCCACGACCGAGAGGTCGAGCCCCATGACCCAGAGCGCCAGCAGCGCGCCGATGCCGGCCGAAGGCAGGGTCGAGAGGATCGTGATCGGATGGACCACGCTTTCGTAGAACACGCCGAGCACCAGGTAGATCACGACCACCGCGGCCAGAATCAGCCAGGGTTCGCTGGCCAGCGAGGCGTTGAACTCGGCCGCGTCGCCGGAGAATTCGCCGGTCATCGTCTCGGGCATGCTGATCGCCGCCTCGGCGTCGCGCATTTCGCGCACCGCCTGGCCGAGGGAGACCCCCGGAGCGAGATCGAAGCCGATCGTGATGGCGGGGAACTGGTCCTGCCGGGTCACCGTCAGGGGTCCGGCGCGGCGGCTGATCGTGGCGATGGCGGCAAGCGGCACCTGGTAGTTGCCGCTGCCGCTCGCCGATGTCAGCGACACGGTGGCCCCCGCGGTCACCGTGGTCGCGCCCGTGCTGCCACCCTGGCCGCTGCTGGCCCCGGGGACGCGCAGCAGGCCGATCATGTTGGGATCGTCGCGAACTTCGGGCGCGGCCTCCAGAACCACGCGGTACTGGTTGGTCTGGGCATAGATGGTGGAGATCTGCCTCTGGCCGAAGGCGTCGTAGAGCACGTCGTCCACCGCCTGCATGGTGACGCCGAGCTGCGCCGCGCGGTCGCGGTCGACCTCCACATGCACGCGCAGCCCGCCGTCGCGCTGGTCGCTGCTCACGTTGCGCAGGCCGGGAGCGTCGGCCAGCCGTGCGACGAGGCGCGGCGCCCATTCGCGCAGCTGGGCCGCGTCGGAATCGGTGAGCGTGTACTGGAACTGCGTGCTGCTGGCCCGCGCGCCGATCTGGATATCCTGCACCGCCTGGATGCGCGTATCGATGCCGGCGATGGCATCGAGCCGGGGCTCCAGCCGGACCGCGATCTCCTGCGCGCTGGCGCTGCGCTGGTTGCGCGGTTTCAGGATGGCGGTGATGCGGCCGGTGTTCTGCGCCGCGTTCACCGTGCCGGCCCCGGCGACGGAGGTGACGCCGGCCACATCGGGATCCTGCTGGACCACGGCGGCCACCTGCTGCTGCAGCTCGATCAGCCGCGAGAAGGAGGCGTCCTGCGGCCCTTCGCTGGTGATGATCAGCAGGCCGGTATCCTGCGCCGGCAGGAAGCCCTTCGGCATCACGACATAGAGCCAGACGGTGCCGCCCAGGGTCAGCGCCGTCAGCAGCAGCATCAGCGCCTCGTGCCGCAGCACCCAGCGGAGGCTATTGGCGTAGTGGTCACGCATCCAATCGAAGCCGCGCTCGGCCGTCCGGGCGACCCAGCCCGGCTTGTCCACGCCCGCCGGGCGCAACAGCCGGCCGGTCATCATCGGCGTCAGCGTGAGCGAGACGAACATGGAAACCACGACCGCGATGGTCAGCGTCAGGGCGAATTCCTGGAACAGCCGGCCGACCACGCCGCTCATGAAGAGCAGCGGAATGAAGACAGCGATCAGCGAGACCGTCAGCGAGACGATGGTGAAGCCGATCTGCTTCGCGCCCTTATAGGCGGCGGCGAGCGGCTTCTCGCCTTCCTCGATGAGGCGGACGATGTTCTCGATCATCACGATCGCGTCGTCGACGACGAAGCCGGTCGCGATGGTCAGCGCCATCAGCGAGAGGTTGTCCATCGAGAAGCCGCAGAGCGACATCACCCCGAAGGTGCCGATGATGGAGAGCGGCAATGCGACGCCGGGCACCAGCGTGGCCCGCCCGGTGCGCAGGAAAAGAAAGATCACCGCCACGACCAGGACGACCGAGAGGATGAGGGTGAACTGCACGTCGTGGACCGAGGCGCGGATGGTCTCGGTGCGGTCGGCCACCACGGTCAGGCGGATGCCGGCCGGGAGTGCGCCTTGCAGGCTCTGCAACTGGGCCCGCACGCGGTCCACCGTGTCGACGATATTTGCCCCGGGCTGGCGCTGCACGTCCAGCAGCACGGCACGCTCGCCGTTGTACCAGGCGGCGTTCAGCGTGTTCTCCAGCCCGTCCACCACGGTGCCGACGTCGGACATGCGGACCGGCGCGCCGTTGCGCCAGGCGATGATGAGGTTCGAGAAACCGGCGGCCGTGCTGACCTGGTCGTTCGCCATCACGGAGGAGGACTGCTGCGGACCGTCCAGCGCGCCCTTCGGCCCGGCCTGATTGGCGCCGACGATGGTGTTGCGGATGTCCTCCAGCGAAAGCCCGTAGGAGGCGAGGCGGCGCGGGTCGCCCTGGATGCGGACGGCGGGGCGCATATTGCCCTGCACCGTCACGCGGCCGACGCCGGTCACCTGGGAAAGCCGCTGGGCCAGCAGCGTGTCCGCCGCGTCCGAAACCCGGTAGATCGGTAGCGTTTCCGAGGTCAGTGCCAGCGTCATGATCGGCGGGTCGGCCGGGTTCACCTTCGCATAGGTCGGCGGGTAGGGGAGGTTGGCCGGCAGTGTGCCGCGCGCCGCATTGATCGCGGCCTGCACGTCCTGCGCCGCATCGTCGATGTTGCGGCCGAGGTTGAACTGCAGGGTGATGCGGCTGGTGCCGGGGCTGCTGACCGAGATGATCCCGGTCAGCCCGGAAATCTGGTTGAGCTGCCGCTCGAGCGAGGCGGCGATCTGCAGCGAAACCGTCTCAGGCGAGGCGCCGGGAAGTTGGGTGGAGACCTCGATGGTCGGGAAATCCACCTCCGGCAGCGCGGAGACGGGCAGCTTCATGTAGCCGAAGATGCCGGTCAGCAGGACCGCCACCGCCAGCAGGGAGGTGGCGATCGGCCGGGCGATGAAAGGCGCGGAGAAGTTCACGGTGCGGCGGCGGGCGGCGTGGCGGGACCGCCGGGGGCACGCGTTCCGCGTTGCGGCGGCCCGGGAGACCCCGGCGGCGCGGCTTCGTCCGATCCGGCAGCCGGAGCAGCGGTACCACCCTGACCCGGGCCCTGGCCCTGGCGCCGCCGGCGAGCGCCGGGCGGCGGAGGCGCATCGCCGGGCGCAGCCTGGGGCTGGGGATCCATCACCTGCACCTGGCTGCCGGCGTTCAGCCGGAGCGCACCGGAGGTGATGACGCGTTCGTCCGGCTGCAGCCCTCGTGTCACCACCGCATCCGTCGGGGTCAGCAGGCCGAGGACGAGCGGGCGCTGCTCCACAGTGTTGTCGGGCTTCAGCACGAAGGCATAGGGCCCATCCGGCCCGCGTTGCACCGCCACCGTCGGGATGGCGATCACCTGCCGCAGCGTGCTCGCCAGCATCCGCACGTTGACGAAAGACCCTGGCCAAAGCTGCCGGTCGTCGTTCGGAAAGGTCGCCTTCAGCTTGATGGTGCCGGTCGTCTGGTCGACCTGGTTGTCGGGCGTCAGCAGGGTTCCCGTTGCGCGGACGGCGCCGTCCGGAGCGACCACCTGTATGGGCACGGAGCCGGCCTGCATCGCTGCCAATACGCGGGGCAGTTCCTGCTGCGGCAAGGTGAAGATCACGGTGATCGGACGTACCTGCGTCACCACCACGATGCCCGTGGTGTCGCCGGAGCGGATCAGGTTGCCTTGGTCGATCTGGCGCAGGCCGACCCGGCCGCTGACCGGCGAGCGGATGGTGGTGAAGTCGAGCTGGATGCGCGCGGTGTCGATGGCGGCCTGGTCCGCCTGCACCAGCGCCTCGTTCTGCGCGACCGTGGCGCGCTGGGTGTCGAGCTGCTGGCGCGAGGCGCCATTGCTGCGCGAGAGGTCGACATAGCGCTGCAGGTCGAGCCGCGCATTGGCGAGAAGCGCCTGGTCCTGCGCCTTCTTCGCCTCGGCCTGGGCCAGCGAGGCGGCATAGGTGCGTGGATCGATCCGCGCCAGGACGTCGCCGGCATTGACCTCCTGGCCCTCGACGAAGGCGATTTCCACCAGCACGCCGTCCACCTGCGAGCGGACCGTGATGGTGTTGAGCGCCTGCACGGTGCCCAGCGCGTCGAGCAGGATCGGGATGTCCTTGCGGGTGGCGGGTGCCACGGTCACCGGCACGGCCCCGGCGAAGCGGGCGCCGCGCCGGCCGCCTTGCTGGGCACCGGCGGCGGGTTCGCCGGAGAACTTGGCGTGGAGCTGCGGCCAGTACCACCAGACGGCGGTTCCGCCGGCGGCCAGCAACAGCAACAGCACGAGCCAGCCCTTGCCGCCGCGCCGGCGCCGGACGGGCGAAATGGGCGGGGCTGACGTCGCGGGCTGCTCGGGTGCCGGCAATGCGCGGCGCTCCGGCGGGGCGGGCAGCGCCTTCTGGCGCTGGGGTTCGATGGGCAGGGGGGTATCAGGCATCTGTGCTTTCCCTCGACCTCAGGACCATCCGCCGCCAAGCGCGCGGAACAACCCGACCGCCGCCTGCAACTTCTGGAGGCGCACCTGCGCGAGCGTGTTGCGAGAATTGAATAAAGTCAGCTGCGTGTTGAGCAGCGTGATCAGATCGATGGTTCCAGCACGCAATTGCGCCTCGGAGATGGCATAGGCGCGCTCGGCGCTGCGGGTGGCGGACGCCTGCAACGCTTCCTGGTCGGTCGTCTCGCGCAGCGCCACGATGGCATTCTCCACGTCTACCAGAGCGGCCACGATGGCCAAGCGGTAATTCTCGAGCAGTTCGTCTGCCTGCGCCTCGGTCAGCCGAAGCTGGGCGCGCAGCGCGCCGAGCTGGAAAATCGGCTGGGTCAGGCCGGCCCCGAGCGAATACAACACCGACCCCGGCCGCAGCAGATTTTCCAGCGCGAGGTTCTGGAAACCGCCGCTGGCGGTGAGGGTGATGGACGGGAACATCTGCGCCCGCGCGCTGACGATATTGGCCTGGGCGGCGGCGAGCGTGGCCTCGGCCTCCCAGATATCGGGGCGGCGGGTCAGCACTTCCGAAGGCAGGCCGGCCTGGATGGGCGGCAAGCGCACGTCGTTCAGACCGAGGCGCGGGGCCAGCACCTGCTCCGGCACCTGGCCGGTCAGCGTGCCGAGCGAATAGGTGTTCTGCTCGATCGACTGGCGCAGCGGCGGAATGGCGGCGCGCTGCTGCTCCACCAGCGTCTGCTGCTGGGCGATGTCGAGGCCGGTGCTGGTGCCCACCGTCATCCGTTGCTGCAGCAATGTGAGGATGCGCTGCGCGGCGTCGAGGTTGGACTGCTGTATCGCCAGCTGCTCGCGCGAGGCCAGGATCTGGAAATAGGTGGTGGCGACGGAGGCTTCGGTGGTCAGCGTGACCGCGCCGACGTCGAAGCGGCTGGCTTGCGCGGTCTGCTCGGCGGCGACGACGGCCGCGCGGTTCTTGCCCCAGAAATCGATCTCGTAGCTGGCCTGGAGGCCGGTCTGGTAAAGCGTCCGCCGGCTGAACCTGCTGCGGCCGACACCGCCGGGCACGGTGACCGTATTGCCCGTGGAAGTCGGCGTCTGACTGCGGGTGACGTTGCCGGTGAGATTGCCGGTCGGCAGCAGCGACTGTCCGGTGATCCGGAGCTGCGCATCCGCCTGGCGAACGCGGGCGGCCGCGGCGCGGATGTCGAAATTGGCTGTCACGGCCTGTTGCATCAGCGCATCGAGCTCCGGCGAGCCGAAGCCGCGCCACCAGTCCGGGTCGGGCCAGTTCGCGGCCTCCCCGGTCGCCGCGCTGAGCTGCGCGGGCAGGGTGATGCCGGAGACGGGATTCGGACGGAAGGTGGAGCAGCCGGCGAAGGAGAGCAGCACGAGCCCGATACAGGCCCGGGCGAGGAGATCAAATGGCATCACGGGCCCCATATGCCGGGAGTCTCCGTGCGCCGCAGCAACTGTTACCTTTCGCAAATTTCGCAATCCCCACTCAGATGTCCTGGCGAGGTGTCGTAAGCCTCCGGGAAGGCGAGGGCCAGCGCGGGCAGCGCCTGGCAACGGCCTCGATGGAACTGAACGCGCTCGATCGAGCCGAAGTTGCTCAGCGCAGCGAGAAACGCACCGGCACGGTCAGCGTCAGCGGATTGCCCGCCACTTCGGGCGGGGGAACCGGCAGCGGGTCGGCCCGCCGGGCAAGCGCCAGCGTCTCCGCATCCAGCTCGGGATAGCCGGACCCGCGGGCGATGCGCGCGTTCAGCACATGGCCCTCGCGATCCATCGTGAAGGTCAGGTGAACGACCCCTTCCTCGCGCCGCGATC
>JAQGHY010000163.1 GCA_028291455.1 Rubritepida sp.
AGCAGCAGCACCAGCGGCGTGACGAAGAGGCCGCAGATCACGGCCCGGCGCGTCGGCCCGGCCCGCATGCCGCTGGCCAGGATCAGCGCGAAGTACAGTGGGTTGATGAACAGCAGCGCCGCCAGGACCCAGCCCTCCAGCAGCGGTGCGATGCGGTAGCCGAGCCAGGTCGCGGCACCGGCCACGATCCAGGAGGTCAGCGCGAAGCCCATGAACCAAGCGAGGCGCCCGGCGGGATCCATCGTGGGGAGGCGGCGCATGGCCATCGCCCAGGGCGTCACGGCGATGAAGGGCAGCGCGAGGAAACGGCGCTGCCCGCGCCCCAGCCATGGCGAGAGCGCGATGGCCATGGGAACGAAGCGCGCATTGGCCGCGGCGGCGCCGAGCACCGCCGGCAGCGCCCCGCCGGGCGAGCCGATCGCCGCCAGCAGCACCATCTGGCCGGGCATGCCGTAGACGAGGAGGGCCGAGGCCAAGGCCCAGGGCAGGCCGATCCCGGCTGCCTGTACCGCCGCGCCGAAGGCCAGGAAGGTCGCTGCCATGGCAAGGGCGGAAGCGCCCAAGGCCTCGCGGCAGGCGGAGCGGAAATGCATGCGGCATGGTCGCCGCAGCGGGGTAGTTCGTCCAGCCTTGGCAGGCCCGGCGTTTGGCGGCGAGCTAAATCACCACCTCAGGCTGCGGAGCGCGGCGACCGGGCGCACATGCTCCTCGATCGCGACTTCCGCGAGATAGCCGGGCGAAGGGTCCGAACCATGCGCCTCGGCCGCGAGGCCGGTGAGCGCCCAGAGCGAATCGATCCCCGCCGCCTGCGCCCCCGCCAGATCGGTATGCGGCGTGTCGCCAATCGCAACGACGCGGCTTTTGTCGGTGAGGCCCAGCAGTTCCATCACCGGGCCATAGACGGCAGGATCAGGCTTGCCGGCCTCGAAGATATCGCCGCCCCATTCCGCATAGAGATCGGCGAAGGCGCCAGCGCAGAGCAGCTTCTTCCCGCCTACCATCACCGCGCGATCCGGGTTGACGCAGAGCATGGGCAATCCCGCGGCGAAGCAGGATTCCAGCACGGCGCGATAGGGCTCAACCGAGGTCGGGCCGCGCTCGGGGTCGGGGCCGGTGTTGAGGAGGAAGTCGGCCTCCTGTGGTGTGGAAACCAGCTCGGCCACGCCGTCCTCGACGACCGAAAGGTCGCGCTCAGGTCCGAGGTGGAAGGCGCGGCGGCCGAGCTTGGCGAACCAGGGCAGCTTGCGCTCGTTCAGCCAGCGCCAGGAGACTTCGCCGGAGGACATGATGCCCTGGTAGAGGTCGCGGTGGATTTCCATCCGGTCCAGCATGCCCTGGATGAACCAGGCGCGGCGCGGCGCATTGGTGAGGAAGACCACGCGCTTGCCGCGCGCCTTCAGCTCGGCCAGGCATTCCACCACGCCCGGGTAAGGCGCCCGCCCGTCATGCACGACGCCCCAGAGATCGAGCACGAAACCGTCGTAACGGTCGGCGATCGGGGCGAGGCCTTCCAGGATCTTCATGGTCATGCGCCAGCCCCTACCGCATCCGCGACATGGGAGTAACCGTCCCGGGCCAGCAAATCGCCAAGTTCACGCTTGATGCGCCCGATCAGCGCCGGTCCGGCATAGGCGAAGGCGCTGTAGAGCTGCACCAGCGAGGCACCCGCGCGGATTTTTTCATAGGCCTGGGCGCCGCTCGACACGCCACCCGCGCCGATCAACACCAGCCGCCCAGCGGCGATGCGATGGGCACGGGCCAGCATTTCCGTCGAACGCTGGAAGAGCGGCGCGCCGGAGAGTCCGCCCGCCTCGCCCCGATTCGGCGACAGCAGCGTGTCCGGCCGCGCGATGGTGGTGTTGCTGATGATCAGCCCGGCGATGCCATGGGCGACGCAGACCTCGACGATCGGCGCCAGCGCATCCTCCGCGAGATCGGGTGCGAGCTTCACCAGCACCGGCTTGCCCAGCGCGCGCGGCGCCACGGCATCGAGGATGGAGGCGAGCCGCGCCTCGCCCTGCAGGTCGCGCAGGCCGGGCGTATTGGGGGAGGAGATGTTGATCGTCACGTAATCCGCATGCGGCGCGACGGCACGGCAGAGCGCGGGATAGTCGCGCTCGGGATCGGCGCCCTCCTTGTTCACGCCGACATTGCCGCCGAGTACACCCGGCAGCGGACGCGGCATGGCCGCGAGGCGCGCCAGATAGGCGTCCAGCCCGGCATTGTTGAAGCCCATGCGGTTGATGACGGCGGCGTCCTCGGCCAGCCGGAACAGGCGCGGGCGCGGATTGCCGGCCTGCGGCCTGGGCGTGACGGTGCCCGCCTCGACGAAGCCGAAGCCCAGCCGCAGCAGCGGCAGGATGGCCACCGCATCCTTGTCGAAACCGGCGGCGAGGCCGATCGGATTGGAGAATTGGAGGCCCAGGGCGCGGGTCGCGAGGCTGGGTGCATCCGGCCCCGAGTCGCGGCCGGCGAGGCCGAGGGCCAGGCCCCGCAATGCCAAGCAATGCGCCGTCTCGGCGTCGAGGCCGCGCATCAGCGGCATGAAGGCGGAAGCGAGTGCGGGGGTCATGCCGCTTTCGATAGGGCAGATCGTGCGCGGTTGAAATGCGCTCGCGTTGACATGCGCCCGATCCGCGGCGACATCAGGCGGGCCGGCCGTCACGCGGGAAGGAAACAATCTGGTGAAGGGCCCGCTGCTGCTCATGGCAGGCATCGGCCTGTTCGGCATTCTCGACGCCAACAGTAAGCTGCTTTCCGGCGGGTTCTCCGCCGCCCAGACCATCTTCCTCCGCTACGCGATCCTCCTGCTGGCGCTCTTCGCGCTGCGCGCCGTATGGCGTGGGACGGGCGGGCCTTTGCTCACGGCGCATCCCAGGCTGCATGCGCTGCGCGCAGTGGCGATGCTCTCCGCCGGGACGTTCTTCTTCCTGGGCTTCCGGCATCTGCCGCTGGCCGACGGCTACCTGATCTTCTTCACCGCGCCGTTCCTGACACTGATTTTTGCCGCCGTCTTCCTGAAGGAGCCGGTACCGCGCGTTGCCTGGCTCTGGTCGGCCGTGGGTTTTGCCGGCGTGCTGATGGCGTTGGCGCCGCGGCTCGGCAATGGCGGCAGCCTCTTCGGCTTCGCCTGCGTGACGATGGGCACGCTTTGCTACACGACCAACATCACCATCAATCGCCGGCTGCGTGCGGAAACGGGTTTCGCGCGGCTGATCCTCTGGCCGGGGATCTTCGGGATCATCACGACGGCGCCCTTCGCCGCATGGCATTGGGTGGCGCCGGATGCCTTCCAGTGGGTGCAGCTCGCCGCCAACGGCCTCGTAGCGGGCGGGGCGACCGTCCTGCTGGCGATAGCTTTCCGCTACGCCGCGCCGTCGCGCCTTGCGCCCTTCGAGTTCATCGCCCTGCCGTGGTCGGTGGCGCTCGACTTCATGATCTTCGGCAATCACCCGAGCCTTGCGGTGATCGCCGGCGGTGCGGTGGTCGTGCTCGCCTGCCTGATGAGCGAGCGCGCGGTGTCACGCCTTCACGGGATATCGGCCGGAAAGCCGTGAACGCCATCCGCGCCTAGCAGCACATGCACAGCGCGGCGCACAGCCTTCATCGGCAATGGTGCGTAGAGATGCGGGAACAGGCCGGGCCGGCTCCCGCCCGCGGCCGGCTCCCATTTGAGGGTATCACCGAGGCTCGCGGCCTCCGCCTCGATCATCCACAAGTCAGCCTCGCCGGCACGGTGCTTGGCCGCACTCGCGCGCAGTTGCTCGGCGGTGGAGAAATGAAGAAAGCCATCGCGGCGGTCGTCTGCGCTGCCGTGATAGGCGCCTGCGGCTTCCGCCGCGCGCCAGTCGTCGCCGCGGATGAGGGTGTAGATCAGGGGCTGCATGAGCTAGACCGCCATTTCCTCGGCGATGGCCTTCTTCACGTTCGGCATCTCCCGCATACGCGACCGGTGATCGATCACCCGGGGGAAGCGCGAGATATCCACACCATCGATCTCGAGCCATTGCGCAACCGTGAAGAGGTACGGATCGGCGACTGTATAGGTATCCCCCATCACCCAGGGACCTTTGAGCATCCGGCTCTCGATCAGCTCGAAGCAGGCGGTCACGGTTTGCGGCACTTTGCGCCGCATGTCGGCGAAAGATGCCTCGTCGTCGGCCCAGCGGCTGCCGCGCCCGCGATGCGCATGCGCGACATGCACCGTCGAGCACAGGTAGCTGTTGAAGGACTGCATTTCGGCGAAGGCGAAAGGGTCGTCCAGCGGCGCCAGCTTCGCCTCGGGAAAGCTCTGCGCGATGAAGGCCAGCATCGCCGGCGTCTCGGTCAGGACCCCGCGGGGCGTCACCAATGCCGGCACCCTCGCCTTGGGATTGATCTCGAGGTAGCCGGCCGATTTCTGCTGGTCCGAGCCGAAGTCGACCTTCCGCGCCTCATACTCCGCCCCCGCATCTTCGAGCGCGATATGCGAAGCGACGGAGCAGGCGTTCGGGGAATAGTAGAGCGTGAGCATGTCAGGGACCGATCCGGTGTCGCGGCAGCTTCCCCGATCCCGCCGCCGCCGGCAACAAGGCTCGCTCAGGGCTCCAGCCGGTAGAAGCTGAGCCCGCCGGCTTCGGCCGAGGGCATGCGGCCCAGCGCCCATCCCGGCTGGCGCGTCTCGTCGTGCCAATGCACGGCATTCCCCGTCATGTCCGGCAGCGCGCCGGAGAGCGCCCGCCCCGCCACCCGGCGGCAGACTGCGAGCGCGGGATCGCCCTCGATCGGCTGGGCGAAGCGCGCATGCAGCCGGTGCCGCGAATGCCGCACCTGGAACTGGAACGGCGCCCGCAGCACGGCGATCAGCGCGCGCGGCAGGCTCCCGGCCGTGGCCCCGGCGGCGAAGCGCAGGCGCGCCTCGTCGGAGACCAGCACGGACCGTGCCCGGTTGAGGGCGAGCGCGGCCAGCGCCTCGATGGCGCGAACCGGGCGCTGCCCGGCCTCAGCGTAGAGGATGCGGGCGAGCAACTCCTCGGCGGCGGCGCTCGCGGCTATCCGCACGGTGTTGGGCTGGGTCGTCATCAATCGCTCTCCTGCTTGCGGCGGACTTCGCCGAGCTTGTCTTCGATGCGCAGCAGTTGCTCGGTCAGGCGCCGGTCCACGTCGCGGATCAGCGAGAGCGGCACGTAGGTGCGGGCCACCTCCACCTTGAAGGCGGCGAGCTCGTCGCGCGTGCGGGTCAGCCCTTCGAATTGGCGCATGTCTCCGCGGTCGATCCGCTTGTCGAGATCACGCTTGATGCCGTGCACCAGCCAGAAGAGTGCCGCGGCGATAGGTGCCTCGGCGGCGTTGAGCCACCACATGGCGGCTGGGTCGAAAACTGGGTCCATGATGGTCCTCCTTGCTTCCGGGGGCGCGCATCCCCAAAAGAACATGGCGCGCGGGGTGAATTGAAAATGTGGAACGAGCCGTATCTGGAGACCTGCTGCCGCTCGGCCCTGCACCGGCTCACGCTGGTGGGGACGCACGGCCGGCCGGACGGGCTGAAGGACGAGCCCTGCCTGCAGCGCCTCTCGGCGATGGGCCTGGCCGAGCAGCGCGCGGACGGGCGCTTCGCCATCACGGCGACGGGGCGTGAGCGTCACGCCACCGAGATCCTGAAGCTTCCCGCCGCCTAGCCGCCACGCCAGGAAGGCGGCGCCGGCCTGGGCGGCAGCGCCGGCAGCCGCACCGGCTCGGCGAGAATGCAGCCGGAGACCGCATCCAGCGCATCGTCGCGCGCGCCGCGCGCATCCGGCCGCCACTCCGCCATTTCGCGGGCGAAGGCGGTGCGGAACACGCTCTCATGCGCATGCAGCCGCCGCGCCGCGAGCAGCGGATCGAAGGCGGCTAAGATGCGCTCCGCCTTGGGGCGCCGGTTGGCATGCTCCAGCACCGCGCAGGCCGCCCCTGCTCGCGCCATCTCCCGCTTCAACAATCCCGGGAGAAAGCGGCCGAGGCCGTTGGTCTCGACGCGCAGCACGGGCAGATGGAGTTCCCGCGCGATTTCCGCGACCTGCCGGCATTGCTGCGTGGCAGGATCGTCCGGCGCATCGGCACGTTGCGTGATCCAGGCCAGCCGATGCAGGAAATGCCCGCCGTCGCCGTCGGTATAGGTGGCGGCGAGGACGGAGCCGTCGCCGCCGCCGCCGCTGCGGCCATAAGACGGATCCCAAAAGCCGCCGCCGGAGACCATCCGGTGCCCTAGCAGCCAGAGCTGCGCGCGGCCGTTCGCCTCGCGATAGGTGGTGTCCTCGGCGTAGCGCAGCAGCAGCGCGGGATCGAGGCGGGCCGCATCGGCGGCGACCGGTTGCAGCAGCATCTGCCGGGTGAAGTGCAGCGGGCCCACGCGGTTGCGCAGGGCCGCGATGCCATCCTCGTCGAAACGCTCCGGCCAGGCGCTGCGGCCATTGCCGTCCTCGATCGGCACCTCGAGGCGGCGGTATCCGCTGAGGAAGGCGTCGCCCTGCCGGTATAGGCTTTCCTCTGTATGCGGCGTGCCGACATAGAGGATGAGGCCGCCCGGCGTGAGCACGAATTCCGTCTCCGCGAGACGCTCGCGCAGGTCCATCCGCTTGCCCGGCGTGTCGCAGTTTCCCGCGACCTCCACGTCGTCGCAGATGACGAGTTCGGCCCGTGCGCCCGTGATGTTGCCGAGCAGCCCCTGGGCCAGCATCGAGGGGTCGCGCAGCGCGCCGGAGCGCTGCACCGTGAAGCGATCCGCCGCCCAGACTTCGTCGCCATCCGGCAGCAACGGCACGCAGAGCGGATGGCGTTCGACGATGCGCCGCACGTGGCCCACCATCTTGCCCGCAAGCGACTGCTCGGCGGCGAGAACGAGGATGCGGAGTTCCGGGCGCCGGTACAGCGCCCAGGCGCAGTAGAGCCCGATCAGCGTGGACTTGCCGCAACCGCGGAAGGCCATGAGCAGCAGGCGCCGGCTCGCCTGCTCGCGCTCGACCCAGCGCAGGATGCGGCGGTGCACGGGTGGCGTGGACTGGCCCTGGAGCCGGTTCCAGATCCACACGAATTCCAGAAGGTCAGCCGGTGTTTCCTTCGTCATCGACGGGCGTCTCCTCGGGTTCCTGATGCATCCGGTAGCGCATCTCGCGCAGCAGCTCCTCGCCTTCGCCGAGGCGGTCCGCCGCCTCGTCGTCCGGGGGGCCGGTGAGCTTGATGAGGGCTTCGATATGCGCGAGCACGGTCTTGGCCGCGGTATGGCGGGCGCCGAAGGCCTTGGGGTCAGCCTCCGCATCGACGTGGCCGGTCTGCAGGAAGGCGAGGTACTCGGCGGTCACCTTGGGCACCGCATCCGCCAGATCGATATCGAACCCGCGCGGCTTGCGCCGCTTCAAGACTTCACCACCCGCGCACGCACCACGCCCGGGTTGAGATCGACGGCGCCCGCGGTGCGGTTCCATGCGGTCACCGTCACGACATCCTGCGCGCCGACTTGCGCCAAGAAGACGACGCCCGAGGTCGCGAGGCTATAGGAGGCCTGCGCGAAATCCCCCGGGCGCGCGCCGGCCAACGGGACGCTGAGCTGCGCGCTCGCACCCGCCGCGATGGAAGGCGGATCCCAGGCCAGGTCAGCCTGCAATTGCCGAGCACCGTGGCGCAGCAGGGGCTGGCCGTAGATAAGCGGCGGCGACACCGAGGGGTCGGTCGAAATCCGCATCGCGCGCACCTCGTAGTCGTGCCCGATCCGCGCGATGCCGATGATCGCGTAGCTTACCGCCGGCTCCAGCCGCACGACCTGCAGCCGCGTCAGATCCGCATCCGTCATGTCGGCCGAGCCCTGCCACCAGCGCGCGGTGGCATTCCAAAGCACCGACATGCCCGATGCGCGCACGAGCTGGCCGCCGGCGTCCGTCAGCAGGTTCATCGCGCCGTCGAAGCACTGCACGACGAGGCGCGGATCGTCCGCATCGACCGCCAGTGCGAATTCCTTCGCCCGCCGCGCATCCACCACGAAGCCGAGGCCGCGGCCGCCAGGCAGGATCACGCCGCCCTCGGTTAGCACGTAGTCCTCCAGGCTCGCGAAGGCGTAGTCGGCCAGGGCCGTGGGCGTGCCGCTCACATTGCTCGACAGGCAGGCCAGCCGGTCGAAGCCAGTCTGCGTCGCGGCCCAGCGGAAGGCCGCCGCGCGCAGGTTGGGCACGCTGCCGATCTCGCGGGTGAATTCGCGATGCGCCGCCGCCTGGTGCAGCCCCCGCACCACCGAGCCGACCCGGGCCGAACTGGCCGCGTAGCTGACATCGACCAGATAGCCCTGGCTTGCCCAGGCGACCTCGTAGACGTGGTCCTGCGCATTGCCCGTATGCCGCGCGGCATAGGGCGAGCAACTCTCCATCCGCATGCCATAGGCTATGACCGAACGGCTGCTCACCTCGGAGAGAAACGGCACGCCGAGGATCGCCGGCCGGTCGCGCGCCTGCAGCTCGAAGGCCGGGCCGAAGAAGATGTGCCGGTTGTGCGCGATATAGGCGCCGGGCTCGGCGGAGAAGCGGATGCCGTAGCGGCTCATGGTAGGGTAGAGCGAGCTGGCGATGGCGAAATGCCCGCCGTGGTAGCGCACCGAGGTGTTCCAGGCGGCCGCCGTCTGGCAGTGGATGTCCAGGCCGACCATGTTATTCAGGATGCGGCCGAGGAAGAGGTTGCTGTCCTCGAAGCCGCGTTCCACGCCCAGGGTCCGGACGCCGATGGTGAAGCCCTCGACATGGCGGATCTCGATCATGCTGGAGTCCATGTTCCGCAGGACGATTCCAATGTCGCCCTCGTTCGTCCAGTCGCTGACCGTGGCCCGCACGACGCGCAGGCCCTGGTAGATTTTCGTCGCGTTGCGCACCGCGCCGCCGTCGCCGATGGTCAGCGCCGCCTGGCCGTTCGGTCCGGCGTAGAGGATGCTGCCCTGCATGGTGAGGCTCACGGCGCCGCCGGGCAGCGTCAGCGGCATGGCCGTGCGGAAGGTGCCCTCGCCGATCAGCAGGTGCCGGCCGGCAAAACCGGCGGCGTTCATGGCGGCCTGCAAGGCGGGGCCGTCATCGGTGATGCCGTCGCCCACCGCTCCGAAATCGCGCGCCGTCAGCGTCTCCGCGAGCTTGTCCTCGACGCTACGGGGAACGGCATGCGGGAAGACGGCGGCGACGGTGCCGCTGCGGTCATAGACCGTGACCGCACCCAGCGCGTCGAAGCCCAGCAGCTTGTCCGCCCGCGCCTGGCGCAGCGGCAGGACCGCGCCCGATGGTGGTTCAGACAGGTCGAGGCGCAGAGCGCCCGAGACGTCGTCGCGCACCTCCTGCAGGGACGCGACCTGGCGGTCCAGCTCGTCATTCAGCGTGGCCGCGCGCAGCACGCCGTTGGACTGGAAATCCGTGACGCGGGCGATCGTGAGCCGGCGCAGGATGGTGATGTCGGTGCCGGAAGCCGGCGCGGTCGCGAAGCGCAGCGTGCCGCCGCCGGATTTGCCCGCGCCCTCGATCGTATAGCCGAAGCCGGCGGGAATGCCGTCCCGCAGCAGGGCGATGTCTCCTGCCTCGAAGATGGGAAAGGGATAGGTGAAAGCCGTCTGTGCGCCGTCGGCGACGTAGTGCACGCGCGGCTCGATATCGCCGATGCGGATGTGCTCGGACATCATTTGCTCCGAAATTCGAGGGGGGAAAGCCTGCGTCGTAGGCGCATCAGTCGAGCAGGTTGCGGACCGCGTTTCCGAAGGTCGGCACCGCCCGCAGCACCGCCGTCAGCGAGCCATCGGGGTTGAGCCGCGAGGGCCGGCCCGCGCTGAGCCGCGCGCGGAACAGCGCGTCGCTATCGGCCTGGCCGGCGGCAGCATCGGCCTGCAGGCCCTCGGTCACCGTCGCGGCCGAGCCGTCATTGGCGGAGAGGCCGCCGGCGGCCAGCCGCGCGCGGGCCGAGGCAACGGTGCGCGCCACCTGCTCGCCGCGCGCGCGCTGGTCGGCCTGCTGCTGGAGCGTGAGCTGCTGCTGCCGCGCCGCCTCCTGCTGCTGCGTGATATCGGCCTGCGCGCGCTGCGTCGCGGCGGTCTGCTGCGCCGCGCGATTTTGCGTGTAGAGCCCGACTCCGGCGGAGGCGAGCGTCGCGAGGGAACCCAATGCGGCCATCAGTCGGTCGTCCTCATATCGGTGGTGACGGAGAGCAGGGTGAGCGGCAGCGGCGCATCGCCGGCGATCCGCCAGAGCGGGCGCATCGCATCGCGCCGCCAGCCGAGCGCGGCGAGCCGCACATCCCCGCTGAAGAGCGGCGGCGGCGCGTCGAGCAGCGGCGTATCCAGCCGGCGGAACGGCACGGGGGACGGGCCGCGCCCGAGATCGACGTCGAGCGCTGCCGTCTCCAGCAGGCGGACCCCCACGGAGACCAGCCGCAGCGGCGCCGAGCGCGCGCCGGCGGATCGATTGTGACGGCACCCTGCGAAACGGTGGCGTGGTCGCGCGGCGCGCCATCGGCCAGCACGCCGACGACCGAGCCTTCCAGGTGCTCGAGACCCGTCCAGCGGTCCTGCGGCGCGGCGCTTGTGCCGTCCAGCGCCGCGTCCAGGCCGAAGCCCGGCTCGAAGCGTTCCAGCCGATAGCTGCCGCCGCGCTGGACGACGGCGAAGACCCGCCCGTCCAGCTCCGCGACGGTGAGGAAGGCGCCCGCCGTCTCCTGCCGCGTCCAGGCCGTCACCTGCTCGGTGCGGTAGAGCGTCAGCGTCGCCAGGCTGCCGTCCTCCATCGTCACATGCAGCAGCCGCAGCGACTGGTCGTAGGCCATCGAGGTCGGCGTGCGGATGAGGTGCGCGGCGATCATGCCGAGGTCGTTGGACTGGTAGGCCTGCTGCACGTCGGTATAGGCGAACTCGTGCACGGCACGGCCGCTACGGGCGGCGAAGATGGTGCTGCCATCCACATCGACCGGCTGGATCATGCGCACCGGGCTGCTGCCGATGCGCGTCTGCCGGTTGAGCTGGATGGAGGAGGGCGTCAGCGGATCGCCCGTCACCATCCATTCGCCGCCCGTGGTGAAGACCTGGAGGTGGCGCCCCGAGAAGACCGCGCGGACCGCATTCACCTGGTCGGAAAAGAGGCCGAACTCGATCCCCTGATCGTCGAGGCCGCTGCCCCGGTCGAAGTCGAAGAGCGAGCCGGAGCGCGAGAACCAGAGGCGGTTCGGCAGGTCCCGCGAACCGCCGATGACCAGCCGATCCTGGTGAAAGCAGGCCGAGACGGGCCAGCCGCGAATGCCGCCGACCGCCGTCTCCTCCCAATCGGTGCTGGCGGCGGCATCGGGAAGCGCCTCGGCCAGCAGCAGCGTTGCCTGGGTGGGCGAGGCTACGGCGGTGATGGTGCCGCGCTTGCCGCGCAGCCTGAAGGTCGTGCCGGCATGGCCCGCGGCGAAAACGGCGGCCGAGGCCGTCACCGTCACGCTGCCGGAAACGCCGCCGGGCGTCATCGCCACTTCCGGCGGCGCGAAGCGGTAGGTCGGCACGGTGATCCACCCCCAGGTGCCGAGCACCCAGTTCGTGTGGCTGGTGCGCGTCAACCGCAGCGGGATCATGTCGGGGTGGCAGATCAGCAGCGTATCCGCGCTCTGCGTGAAGGCGAGGTTGGGGAGCTGCCAGGTCGCCCAGGAACCGCTGCCCTGCGCCACCAGGGAATCGCCCAGGAAGACGCGGAACAGCCCCTCGGTGAAGACCAGCAGGTAGGTCTGTTCGGTGTTGAATTCGAAGGCCACAAGCCGGGCCGGGCCGGGCAGCATAGCGATGTGGCGCAGCCCGGGCCGGCGCGTGACGCCGCCCGTGGGCTGGATGAAGACGTTGCGCAGGCGCCGCGCGCCATTGGCATAGGCACGCAGGTCGTCCCGGCCGAGCAATTCCGGCGCGAGCTCGCCGGCGGTGAAATTCGCTTTGATCTGGCGTGACGCGGCCATGGGCTCAGCCCCGGACCTGGATGAGCGGGAAGCCGTCGATCGCCCGCGTCGTGGCCTGCTGGCTGTCGGTCCGCCGTGCGCCGCGCAGTTCATTCTCCGCCTGGATGAAGAGGAACTGTGCGCGCGTGCTGCTCTCGGTCAGCGGGATGCAGAACTCGGCGGAGAGGCGCGCGACCAGGGCGGTGGCGAAGAAGGCCGGGAAGCTGCTCTCGTCGGGCAGGAAGATGTAGGTGAGCGTGACCTGCGGCGCGTCGCTGTGCAGGCGGTCCTCCAGCAGGCGGTAGTTGATGCCGCGCCCCATGCTCGGCCCGCCTGCGGAAAGCGCGCGGAGGAAACCGGGCGGCAGCTGGAAGGCGTGGCGGAAGTCGGCCGTGGGCTCCGCGGCGAGGCGCGGCAGCGTGGCCTGGCCGGTCGCGAAGCTCCAGGGATGCGAGGAGAGCAGCGCATCGCGCGTGCCGGAGTACAGACCCGAGGCGATCTCGGCCTCGGCCGTGCCTTCGTCCATCGAGGCGATGGCCTGCGCGCCGATGCGCAGCAAGGCCCGCGTGCAGAGCTCGAGCGCGGTGAGCGCCATGGGGAAACCTCCGGGAGGGGGGAAATGGGAGAGAGGCGGCACGGACAAGTCCGTGCCGCCGATCAGAAGCCGAAGCAGCGGGCGCTACGAGAATCCGGCCGCACAGCGGCCGGCGGCTATTCCTTGCAGCGCATGCGAACCACGCCGGCATCGTCGATCAAACAAGCGCCCTGGCTCATCATGCTGTTCACGAAATGCGCGGCGCGGTCGCCGTGCCACGTCACGTCGGTGACGATCTCCGCCGCCACAGCGTGGCCGATCGCAGTCTTGTGGTAGAAGTAGCAGGAGCGGATCGGGCCGGTGGCGCTCAGCCCGGTATGCGGGATCCAGGTGGCGCCGAGCCAGCGCTTGGCCTGCGTGCCCTTCCAAGGGAGATCCTCGGTGCCGACATATTCGGCATTCGTGAATTCCTGCAGCGTGAGCAGCTCGCTCCACTGCTTCCAGCCGACGACGGCGTAGCGGTTGCCGTCATCGGGCACATCCGTCTCGCCCAACATCTCGAAGGCGAGCAGCACCTTGGCGCGCGTCAGGCCGTCATTGTCGGTCTGTCCCGACTGCGTGCCTACGGCTTCCCGCGTGCCGAGATCGAGTGCGGCGATCACCAACTCGTCGGTCTTGCGGCCGAGTGCATGTGCACCCGAGGCGGCGAGCACGGCAAGCTCGTCGGCATTGGTCTTGAGGTCGTCGAGCTTGTCGATCCAATCGCCCGCATAATGGTCCTGCAGGAAGCACTCCACGGCGGAGTAGGCGAGGTTCATCACGGGCACGACGCCGTTGCGGGACTTGGAGGTCGCGGTGCCGCGGCCTACCCGCTGGAACACGGTGCTCGCACCGCGGATATCGGATTTGCTGCGGATGGTGGGGCGCAGCTTGCTGCCCTGGCGCTGATAGGCGAGGTGCACCTCGGCCTGGAACTGCTTGACGAAAGCCTGGTCGATGGAACCGGACATGAGGTTCTCCAGATGGGGTTTTCGAGGAAAGGCGCGGCGCGCGGTTGGCCAAATCGAGGGCCGCATTCGCCGGCCGGCATCCGCGCGCCCGGAGGCCGGGTTTTGCGCGGGGAAAGGGACGCGCCCGCCGCGCGCGCATGCCTCCGGCCCGCGAGCATTCGTGCTCCGCGGGCGGGGCACTGCGGCGGCTATGCGGCGGGCGCGGGCCGCCGGTCCCGGGGAGGGACAGGACCGGCGGCCTTGACAGGGCGAGCGCGCGAGATTTCCGCGCGCCGGCGCCCCGAAACGGTCAGCTGCCGACGAGCTTGCGGAAGCCCTCGGTCACGCGCTTGACGAAATCCGGCTCGCGCTGACGCCAGTAGCGGGGGTCGCGCATCATCCGGCGCAGCTCGCCTTCGTCCAGCGCTTCCGGCGCGGTGCTCTCGCGCTCCATGCGGGGCTCCTCGCCGCGCATCATCCGCTCCAGCGCCAGCACGCCCTCCGTGGTGGTGGAGAGCGCCTCCAGCACGCTGGCCGGAAGGTTAGCGCGGCCCCAGGCGTTGAGCTGGGCGGCGATCCGGCGGAAGCGCTCCTCGCCGCCGAAATGCTCGCGCAGCTTTTCGGCCTGGCGATCGGCCTCGAACTGCTGCACCGCCTCGGAAATCAGCGGCACCAGCCGTTCGGAGGCGAGGTCATAGACCAGCTGCGCCTGCTCGCGGGAGAAGCCGGCCTCGTGCAGCCGCCCGTCGATCTGCGCATCCGGCCCGCAGAGCTCGTGCCTGGGCGTGACCTCGTAGCCGTCGGGGCTGTCGGGGATGTTCATCATCTCCCGCCAGCGGCCGCGCTCCTCCTCGTCGGCACCGTCGCCGGGCGGGGCCATGCGCTGGGACATGCGGCGCTCCAGCTCGCGATAGCTCTTAAGCAGCGCATCCACGCGCAGCTCGCCGCTCTCGGCGTCCCAGAATTTCTCGGGGACCTCGGCGGGGCGCTCTCCGACGGTGGTGGAAGCGTCCGTGGTCTGCAGCAGGTTTTCGGGCATGTTCTGGATCACTCCGGATTGGCGAGGGGGATGAGGATCTCGGCGGGGGCGCCGAGGGTGCGGGCCAGCCAGCGTGCCGCCGCGGGCGCATCCACCTGGCTCACGGCGGCCTCGCCCATCTTCGAGACGGCATCGAGGAAGAGCAGCGTATTGGCCGCGTCCGCACGGCCCTGCACACGGGCCAGCGGGCTTTCGTAGCGCAGCGCCACGCGGCCATGGTCGAGCAGCACCGGCGGGATTTCGCCGCGCCGCGCGAGGATGGAGAGGCTGCGGGCGATGAGCGGCGTCAGCAGCTCCGTCTGCAGCCTGCCGTAGCTGGCGCCGAGCAGCCGCGCGGTTGCGGCACTGCGCTCCAGCACCTCGGTCGCGGTCATGCGCTGATCCTGCGGCGCACCGAGGCGGTCGGCCAGCAGCGCGGTGCGGATGCGGGTTCGCAGGTCGTTCAGCACGAGTTGCGAGACGTCGAAGTTGCCGGGCGCGGCCAGCGGCGTCAGCCCCGAGCTGCCGGGCGCCTTGGGGATGATGGCGCCGGGGATGAGCTGCACGGTGGCGGGGTTCAGCACCCCGTCATCCTCCGCCTGCCAGATGCCGGTGACGGCGATGGAGGCGTTCTTCAGCACCAGCTCGACCACGCGGTTGGCGGTGCGGATGTCCGGCAGCGCCTTGATCACGGGCCCGCGGCCATAGACCTCGCCCGGCGCCTTCAGCCAGCGGAAGGCGATGAACGGCGAGTCCGCGAAGCGGCCCTGCGCCACGAAGACTGGCGCCTTCAGCGCGGGCGCGTCGAGCACCGCCACGTAGCGGTAGCCGCTGCCGTCCGGCCAGACGGCCTCGACCAGGCGGTGCTTTGCGGGATCGGGCGTATCGGCCTCGGCCGCCGCCTCGCGTTCCATCGCCGGCGGTAGTTCGGCATAGGGAAAGCGGCGGAGCACTTCGGCGGTGGTGAGGCGCGCCTCACGGAACACCGTATCGAGCCGGCCGGTGATCCCCTCCTCCAGGATGGCGGTGCGGATGGGAACGGCGGTGAAGCGCAGCGCCGAGACCTCGCCGGGCGGCGCTTCCTCGACCAGCATGATGCCGGTGCCGGTAATGACCAAGTCGAGAAAGGCCTGGTGCATCTCGACGGCGAAGTTCGAGCGGTCGAGATGCGACTGCAGGATATCGGCCGCGCCCTCCAGCGCGAAGGCGGCGGCCTGACCCTCCGGCGTACCGGCCACGGCACGGGCGGGGGCGAGGCCGAACCAGCGCGACCAGGGCGGCGTGAGCTCGGCGAGGAGCGAGGCGGCGAGCTGCTCCGCCGCATCCGCCGCCGTCGCGTCGAAGAGGACGGCCATCTCATGAGGTGCGGGGAGGACATGGGCATAGGCGTCGGCCCAGGTGGCTTCATGCGGGCGGCGGCGTGCGAGGGCGCGGTCATGCCGGGTCAGGATCTGCTGGGGGGTCATCTGCATCACTCGCCGAGAAGGGATTTGCGCGTCACCGCGAAAGGCGTGGAGGTCAGGACGCCGCGCGCCGAGGTGGCGATCGTGCCGTCTACGCCGTTGCGGGCGCGGGCCCTGTTCTCGACCCGGGCGGCCTCGGCGGCTTGCGCGGTCGCGGTGGTGGAGGCGGCGGCGGCGGCGGTCTGCTGCGGCGACGGCGGCGGTGCGGGCGGCTGGATCACCACCGGTTTCGGGACGCTGAACAGGCCTGCCATACGCGGCGACTCCTTGGGATTTTTGGGAATGGGCTCCGCCCCGACGACGCTGAAACGCAAAAGGCCGGTTCCAACGAAGGAACCGGGCCATTGCGAAGCTGATGGGGGAGAGTGGAGAGCCGCCGGACGCAATTCGCCCGTTGGCCTGAGTGTTTTACGTGGGAATTTCGAAAGAAGTCAAGTTTTTTTTCCTAGACTCCATCCGATTGATCAGAGACCGGAACAATCCATGCGGAGTGATGGCAAAAGGCGCATTCGGACCCAGCGCGGCGCGGCAGATCGAGACGCAATTCAGCGGGGCCCCAAACAGTCCGCGGCCCAGTTCATGCTCCGCCATGGGAAAGGGCCCGACGGGGCGGAGGCCCGCGCGGCGGTAGAAATCAGGCAGGTCGAAGCCGGGCGGAACTTCGATACGCGCGAGGAGCAAGCGGCCGGTCAGCGGGTCGAGAACCATCCAGCCCTGCCCGTCCTCGATGGCCGCGAAACAGTGCCGGAAATCGGGGTGCAGCAAGCGCTGCCAGCCGTGATCGGCACGCCCGCCAAAGACGATCCAGACCCGCTGCCCCGGCATGTGCCGCCAATGGCCGGGTTTGACCTGGAGCGCCGCCGCTGCCACCGCCGTCATGCGCAGGCACCTGTAAAGCTGAGGATTTCCGCGCCTTCCGGCATATGCCTGGCCGGGCCGGCGACGATGCCCTTCTCACGCAGGGGCCACTCCAGCCGGTTCATCGCCTCGCGCCAGAGCCGGTAATCCCCGCGCTCCTGGATGTGCTTCGCGCTGGGCGACACCCCACGCTCGCCCCAGATGCGCATGATGCGCGCATGCGCCAATTCGATCCGGCGCTGGCGGTACAACCGGTCGAGGCATTTGATCACGTCGTCGGGCTCGCAGGGGCGCTGAGCGAGGCCCTTGCCAGCGGTGATGCGCGCGCCCTCCCGGCGGGCGGTGAGCGCGGACATGGTCCAGAACCACGCCTCCTCGGCGGAGGCGAAGGGTTCGGTTTTGGCCATGCTGGCGAGGATGCGGGAATGACTTGGGCGGGGGGCGGAAGACACGAGCGCAGGCTCCTATGAATGAGAACAAGAAGGGAACATTCAGAGAACATAAACCCTGGGTTGCAGAGCATGCAAGCTCGATAAGCAACATTTTCCTATTGCGCGATGACGCCACACCTATGATGGTCCGAATTGCCATGCGACATGACGACATCTGGCGGGCGATTGATTCGCTGGCCGCCGAAAACGGCCTCTCCGCCTCTGGCCTCGCGCGCCGCGCGGGGCTGGACCCGACGGCATTCAACCCTTCCAAGCGGATCGGGCCGGACGGCCGCGCGCGCTGGCCGTCGACAGAAAGCGTCGCCAAGGTCCTGGCTGCGACCGGTGCCGGCATCGAGGCCTTCGCTGCCCTGGTGTCAGGCCAGGCCGCGCTGCCCAGCATGTCGCGCGGGCCGCGGCCTTCCCGCCGCATCCCACTGATCGGCCTGGCGCAGGCGGGGGGCGAGGGCTTCTTTGACGATGGCGGCTTTCCCGTCGGCGGCAGTTGGGACGAGATCAGCCTGCCGGAGATCAGCGATCCCAACGCCTATGCGCTGGAGATCTCGGGCGATTCAATGGAGCCGGTGTTCCGCGATGGCGATGCGGTGATCGTCTCCCCCGCCGCACCGATCCGGCGCGGCGATCGCGTGGTGGTCCGCACGCGGCTGGGCGAGGTGATGGCCAAGGAGCTCAAGCGGCAGAGCGCCAAGCGGATCGAGCTGGCGAGCCTGAATCCGGCGCATCCGGATTACAGCTTCGAGCTGCCGGACGTCGCTTGGATGCACAGGATCCTCTGGGCGAGCCAGTAAGTTATGCCCTCAAGCGGCGGGCGCGCGCTCCGCGCGCTTGCCTTCGCGCCTCAGACATGGCGCGCTTGACGGTAGGTTGGTCGCCGCGCGCCGGCCGCTATTCGCGGCCGGGTTCTCCGCAGGCTATCTACCTTCTAGCGGGCGCCGCGGTTAATTACGCCGGGTCGCCGGTGTCCGGCGCCAGACCGGCCGCTTCGATCCCCGCGATGCAGCACTCTTCGTCCTTCGCCGAGGCATCGCCGGAAATCCCGACCGCGCCCAGCAGCACGTTGTTCGCATCCCGCACCAGCACGCCGCCCGGCACCGGCACGGCCCTGCCGCCCGTGAGGTCGGAAAGCGCGTTGGTGAAGCCCGGCATCGCCTGGGCGCGCCGCGCTAGTTCGCGCGTGCCGAAGCCCATCGCCAGCGCGCCATAGGCCTTGCCCATGGCGACTTCAGGCCGCGCCAGGCTCGCGCCGTCCTCGCGCTTTGTCACCTTCACATGGCCGCCGGCGTCGAGCACCTGCACGCAAAGCGGCAGCAGCCCCAGCGCCCTGCCCTTGGCGATGGCGGCATCGGCGATGATCTCAGACTGGGCAAGGGTGAGGCCGTTCACGGCGGCGGGATGGGCTGGCTGCGGCATGGGTCGTTGTCTCCGGGTTTCTCTCCCGTCGCGGATGGCCCGCGCACCTGAATCCGTCAAGCTCCGGAGCGCAGCCACGGCCGGGGATCCACCGCCTCGCCGCGGCGCCGCAATTCGATGTAGAGGGTCGGCCGTCCCGCACCCGGCAGCACGCCTACCGGCTCGCCCGAGCGGATGCGCTGCCCGCCCGTGACGTCGAGCCGCTCCATCCCCGCCAGCACCAGATGCTGCCCAGCGCCGCAATCGAGGATCACCATTCGGCCATAGCTGCGGAACGGCGCGGCGAAGGCCACGCTGCCGCCGCAGGGCGCCGTGACCCGCGCGCCCGGCTGCGCCGCGAAGGTCAGCCCGCGCGCCGGCCCGCCCTCGCCCGGCGAGTTGAAGCCGCGGATCAGCTGCCCCGCCACCGGCATGTCGCCCGCGGAATCCGGAGTGATTCGCAACGCCGTCGGCGGCGCGGGGATTCGCGCCGGGCGCGGCCGCTCGGCCTCGCGGCGGGCCTGTTCCGCCTCGCGCCGGGCTTCCTGCGCCTCACGCAGCGCCTGCTCCCGCTCCAGCCGCGCCAGCGCCTCTTCCAGCGAGCGCGCCCGCTGCACCGCGCCCTCCGCCCGTGCGACGGCGCTGCGCTCTGCCGCGCTGCGTTCGGCGAGAAGCTGGCGGGCCCCGGCAAGCTGGCGGTCCAGCACCACCGAAGCCTGCCGTGCCTCGTTCTCCGCCAACGCCAGCCGCCCCTGTTCGCGCGCCAGCGTCGCCGCCTCGGCGGTCGCGCGGCGCTCGGTCTCGCGCAGCTGCGTGGCTTTGGATTGCGCGTCGCGCAGCATGGCGCGCATCGCGGCCAGGCCCAGCGCCACCTCGGCCGGAGGCAGCGGCGCGGCGAGGAGGATCGGCGCCGGCTGGCTGGCCAGGCGCATCAGCAATGGCAGGAGCGGCGCGATCTCGCCCGTGAGCCGCGCTTGCTCGGCCCGCGCCGCC
>JAQGHY010000029.1 GCA_028291455.1 Rubritepida sp.
GCCACCTCACCTATGATCCGGTGCGCGGCCTCAGCCCCGTCTCTCTGGTGGCGCTCTATCCGCTGATCCTGGTCGTGCCGAACGTGATGCCGGTGCGCACCGTCGCCGAGTTCATCGAATACGCGAAGGCCCATCCGGACCTCCCCTGCGGCACTAGCGGCGCGGGCTCGCCGCAGCATCTCTGCGGCACGGTCTTCGGCACGCGCACGGGCGCGAGTTTCAACTATGTGCATTACCGGGGCGGCGCGCCCGCCGTCTCGGACATGCTCTCCGGCCAGCTACAGGTGCTCTTCGCGCCGCTGCCCGAGGCGCTGACGCATGTGCAGGGCGGCAGCTTCCGGGCACTCGCCGTCACTGGAACCACGCGCTCGGCCCTGCTGCCCGACGTGCCCACCGTGGCCGAGACGCTGCCCGGCTACGACATGCCGATGTGGAACGCGATGTTCGTCCCAGCCGGAACGCCCCAGCCGATCATCGACCGGCTTTCGCGCGAGGTGGCCTCCGTGCTGCAGATGCCCGATGTGCGCCAGAAGTTCATCGAAGGGGCCTTCGAGCCCGTCGGCAACACGCCCGCCGAACTGGACCAATTCCGCACGGCGGAACTTCCCCGCTGGGCCGAGATCGTCCGCGATTCGGGCGCGACGCTCGACTGAACCTAGCGCTGCGGGGGAGCCCCCCTGATCACCTCGTCCCGCGCGGCCCGCAAGGCCGCGCGTTCCTGCTCGGTGAAGTCGATCCAGGTCAGATCCTCGTCCAGCGGGAAAAGCGGCGCGCCTGGCGCGGTCACGGCAAGGATAATGCCGCCGCGGGGATCCACCACGAATGGCGCTGCTTTCCTGCGGCTGAATTCCCATTTGCTCGCCAGCCCGCCCGCCATCGGAGTGACATGCCAGACACGCTGGGCATAGGCGATCCTTGCCGGTTCGGGATGCAGCACCCTGCCGGACATCGCGGCCGCCACTTTCCGCCGGCCATGGGCCGAAATCGGCACGATCAGGGTTCCGATGACCATGACGACCAGCAAGGCCATCATGCAGACATAGGTGATGACGCGATTGACCCAGCGCTCCAGCCCCAGGTCGATGGAGGCGAGTTCAGGCCGCGCGGGGTCGCCCATCGGGGTAACCTGCCGGTCTCCGCCGCCAGGCTGCAGGAACAGGTAGCCTACCTTGCGGCTCAGCGTACCGCCGCCGACCTGCGGGACGACAAGCGTCACGTCGCAACTCTGCAGCAGCATGAGGCGGGACCGGCAGTGGCCGTTCTCCACCCGCACCTTGGGCAGCGGGACGGCTATTTCGCGGATTTCCCGGTCGGAGATCAGGACCGGCAGTATTTCATACGAGGCGACCAAGCCGCCCCCGACGAACAGGGGAATGCCGACCAGCGCCACCAGCCAGGCCCGCCACCGAACCAGCGGAGCCTTGATTGTCAGGGGGCGGGTGGGAAAGGCACGCGCGATCGGATCGGACAATTGTAGGCCTTTCTATTCAACGCGCCGGATGGGTTCAGGCTGAACCCACCCGTGCGTCGAATGCAAGAGCCTACCAGCGGCGGTAGCCGCCGCCATATCCGCCACCGTAGCCGCCGTAACCGCCACGGGGGCCGTAGGAACCCTGGTAGGCGTAGCGCTGCTGATGGTAGCCGCCGCCATAGTAGCCGCGCGGCGGGATGACGCAGCCGGGAAGCATGGCGAGAAGGGCGATAGCGAGGAAGGCGCGGGCGATGTTGCGGGCCATGATGGCCTCCGTGGAGACGGCGGGGTTGGGGTGCCGTCGAGATCATAAAAGCCTGCGGTGATGGCGGCTCCGCGGCCCTGTCAGGGCAAAATCAAGGCGCCTCGTCCGCCTCCAGATGCCGGCGAGCCATCACGATCTCGGCATCGTCGAGGCTGCGGTTCAGCGTGAAGCCGAGGCGCTGCACGAAGGCCAGCATGGGCGCGTTGTCGGCCAGCACATGGCCCACCAGCTCGGTGATGCCCTGCCCGCGCGCCCAATCCATCGCGCGCTCCATCAGGTGCCGCGCGAGGCCGGCTCCCTTGGCCGCGGGGCTCACGACCACGGCGAATTCCGCAGCGGTGCCGAAGCTCTCGCGGATCACCCGCGCCGTGCCGTAGATGCGGCCCTCGCGCGCGGCGATGAAGGCCATCTCGCGGCCGTAGTCGATCTGGGTGAGGCGGGCGAGCATGGCGGGCGGCAGTTCGCGCAGGGTTGAGAAGAAGCGGAAGCGGACGTCCTCCGGCGGCAGGTCCTTGAACAGGCGGCCCTGGGCGGCGGCGTCCTCGGGGCGGATGGGGCGGACCATGAAGACCCGGCCGTCATGCGCCGTGAAACTGGCGGCGAGTTCGGCCGGATACGGCGGGATGGCAAGCAGCGCGGCCTCGCCTTCCGGGCGCAGGGTCAGCGCCGCGTCCACCGCCAGCACGCCCCGCGCATCCGCGAGGAGCGGGTTCACGACGACGGCCGCGATCTCGGGAAAATCCACGATCAGCTGGCTGATCCGCACCAGCGCGTCGGCGATGGCGGGCTCATCCACCGGCAGGCGGTCGCGGAAGCCGGGCAGCAGGCGTGAGAGGCGCGTGCGGGCGATCAGCCCATGTGCCAGCGGCAGGTTCAACGGCGGCAGGTCGAGGGCTTCGTCCTGTGCCAGGTCGGCCGTGGTGCCACCCTGGCCGAAGCCGATCCACGGGCCGAACATGGCGTCGTCGCCGACGCGCAGGCGCAGTTCCATCATGCCGCGCGGCGCCTGGCGCTGAATGAGGAAGCCTTGCATGACCACCCCCGGCACGCGGCGCGGCACCTCCTCCGCCATGGCCGCGGCGGCGGCACGGACGGAGGCGCCGTCCCGCAGGTTGAGCACCACGCCGCCTGCCTCGCTCTTGTGGCGCAGCGCGGCGCGGGCCTTGAGCACGACGGGAAAGCCGATCCCCACCGCGGCCCCCGCGGCATGCACCGGCGTGCTGGCGACCCAGCCGGGCAGGATCGCCAGCCCATAGGCGGCGAGGATCGCCAGCGCCTCGTCTTCCAGCAGGCGCAGCCGCCCTTGCGCACGTACGGCCGCGAAGATGGAGCGCACGGCCGCCCGGTCCGGCTCCAGCGTCAGCACATCCGAGGCAGGGAGTTCCGCCGCCGTGGCGCGGTTGCGGCGCTCGGCGGCGAGGTGGGCCGCGCCGCGCGCCACCGCCTCAGGGGTCGAGAAGACCGGCAGCCCGGCCTCGGTGAGGGCGGCGCGCTCGGGCTGGGCGCTGGCCTCACCCGTCCACCCCAGCAGGATCGGTGCGCCGCGATTGCCGCGCGCGGCGACGGAGAAGGCCTCGGCGGGAACGGCGGATTGCTCCGGCGCATGCAGGGCCATGACGACATCCACCTCGCCCGCGGCGGCGAGGAGCTTCGCGGCCGTGGCCAGCGAAGCTCCGGCGGAACTGCCGAGGGAGAGCGGATTTTTCGCTTGCAGCCCTTCCGGCAGCAGCGGCGCCAGGGCGGCCATCGTGGCCTGCGTGAAGTCTGCGAGGCGCAGCCCACGCGCGATCGCCGCATCCGCGGCAAGCCGTCCCATGCCGATGCCATTGGCAAGGATCGCCACGCGGTCCCCCTCGCCCGCGCCGCCGCGTGGCCGGGTGCGGGCCAGGGTCTCGGCGGCGGCGAGCCAGTCCTCGAAGCCTTCGGCGCGCAGCACGCCCGCGCGGCGCAGGGCCGCATCCATGACCGCGTCGCCGATGCCGCTGGGGTCGTCCATGCGTCCGCCGGCACGGAGCGCCAGCACGGGCCGCGTGCGCGCGACGGCGCGCGCGGCGGAAATGAAGAGGCGGCGCTGCTTGATGCGGCGGATGTCCAGCAGCACGCAGGCCGTGCCGGTGTCCCGCGCCAGCCAGTCCAGCCCGGCGGCGAAGCCCAAATCCTCGTTGGCGCCGATTCCGATGATGTGGCTGAAGCCCAGCCCCTCGGCCTCCGCCCAATCGATCACGGCGCGGGCTATGGCGGAGGATTGCGCCATCAGCGCCAGCTTTCCCTTGCGGATCGGCAGGTGGGAGAGCGTGGCGTTCAGCCCGATGCCCGGCAGCGCCAGGCCGAAGCTGCGCCCGCCGAGCGCGCGGATACCGGCCTCGGCGGCCATCCGCTTCAGGTCCGGGGCCGCGGTGGGCACCACCACGGCGAAGCAGCCCATGGCCGCGATGTCGCGCAGTGCCTCGGCCTGAGCCTCGGGCGCGACGCAGAGCACGGCGAGATCTGGCGCGCCGTCGGGCGTTTCAAAGCCGTCGCCCATCAGCCGGCCCTGAAAGCCCCCGGCCAGCAGGTTACGCGCCAGCATCTGCGACTCCGGCAGCGCGGGGTCGGCGCGCAGGAGGACCGAGCGCGGGCGGAACAGCGCCGTCTCGCGAAAGCCGGAGCCGGGCAGGCCGGTAAGGATCAGCGACATGATCGTTATTACACTCCCACACCCTTGCGAGTCTCCGACCGGGCCGCCGCGTCGCCAAGAATCGGCCTTGGCGGTCTTGCGCGAAACGTCGCGGCAGGGTGCCTTACCGCATCACGGCAGCGAGGCGAGCGACATGACGGATCGGCGGATGGACCCGGAGATGGCGGCATTCAGCGCCATGATGGCCGAACGGATGGCGAAGCTGCCGCCCATCATCCTGCCAAATCCGCCCCGCAGCGGCTCCTTCGACGAGCCGCGCCGCATCAACGACGCCCCGCAGATTTCGGTCGACACAGCCGGGCCGGCGATGGCCGAGAGTCGGGACATCTGGTTGCCGATCCGTGGCCGCCGCATGCAACTGCGCTTCCACCGCCCCAGCAACGACCCCAACCTGCCAGTGCTGATCTACATGCACGGCGGCGGCTGGGTCTGGGGCAGCATCGACACGCATGACCGGCTGATGCGCGGCTACGCCGCAGCCTCGGGCTGTGCCGTGCTCGGCCCGGACTACGCACTGAGCCCCGAAGCGGTCTTTCCCCAGGCGTTGGAGGAATGCGCCGCCGTGATGCACCACGTGGCGAAGCACGGCGCCGAGCTCGGCCTCGACCGCAGCCGGATCATCCTGGGTGGCGACAGCGCGGGCGCCAATATCGCCGCGGGCGTCGCGCTGCTCGATGCGGAAATGGCGAACCCCGTGAAGCTTGCCGGCCTGCTGCTGAACTACGGCGTCTTCGACCACGTGCTGGACACACCGAGCTACCGCGAATTCGCCGACGGCTACGGCCTGACGCTGGCAAAGATGCGCTTCTACTGGGACGCCTATTGCCCCGATGCGGTGGCACGGCTCTCACCTTTCGCGTCGCCGATCCGCGGCGATCTTGCGGAGCTGCCGCCGACGCTGCTGCACATCGCCGAGCTGGACGTCCTCGCCGCCGAGAACCTGGCCTTTGCGGAAAAACTTCGCTCCGCCGGGGTGAGCCTGGAACTGCAGACCTTTCCCGGCACGGTACACGGCTTTCTCCGCGCGCTCGGCCAGGTAGGCGTAGCGGACCGGGCGGTGGAAGCCGCCGGCGCCTGGCTCAAGGCACGCTTCGGGATTTAGTTGCGTCGGGCGGCGGCGCGCCCAATGATGCCCGCCGCAAACAATACAATGAGGAAAACGCCATGCGCCTCCCCTTCATCTGCGCCGGGTTCGTGGCGGCCTTCGGGGCCGGCATGCTCGCCACCCACATCGTGCCGCATGCCGAGGCGCAGCCCGCTGCGGCGGCGATGATGCCGCGGATCGTGAACCTCGCCACCATGACGGATGAGGAGATCGGCAACCTTATTCCGAACACCGACCTGCGCTCGCGCACGCTGGTCGCCACGACCGAGGGCACGGTCGGCGTACAGAGCGGCAATGTCGCGCGGCACTACCATGCCGATGCGGATGAGATTCAGCTGATCCTCGACGGTGCCGGCTCCTTCTGGCTCGGCGACCGCGAGTTCCAGATCAAGGCGGGCGACCTCATCATCATCCCGCGTGGCACGCCGCATGCGGGATCGCGCGCGACGACGGGCCGCTTCCGCGCGCTGGCTATCAAGCTGCCGCCGCAGCGGGCTGGCGACACGATCGCGGCGCCCGCACCGTAACGCGGGAGCTGCGCGGCGCGTCCGATTTCTCAAACGTCCTCCGGCTCCGCCGCGGCCGAGCCCATCTGGAACCGCTCGAACCGGGTCAGTGCTTCGTCGATCGCCGGTTTCAGATCTGCGCGCCGGTCGGTGATCCAGGTCCATTTCTGCACCAGCAGCTTGCCGGCCTGCCGATCGGTCTTGAGGTCGATGGCGGCGACGATCTCATCGCCGACCAGGACCGGCAGGGCGAAGTAGCCGAGCACGCGTTTGGCTGCCGGGACATAGGCCTCGAAGCGGTGCGCATAACCGAAGAGCATCTCCAACCGCTTGCGCTGGATCACCAGCGGATCGAAGGGCGAGAGGATGTGGACGCGCGGCTCCGGCATTGTCTCGCCGGCTTCCAGCACCGCCGGTTCGGCCCAATGCGCGACCTTCTCGAAGCCTTCCACCCGCACCGGCACGAGCCGCTTCCGCTGGACCGCCGCCTCTATCACGGCGGCAACCTGCGGTTTGCTCGCCAGGTTGCCGTAGCAGATGGAATCCAGGCTTACGACGCCCTGCGAGACCAGCGCGCGGCGCAGCATGTATTCGGCGAACTGCGTCGGCGTGGCGGGCTTGGGGCGTTTGCGCCATCCGAAGTGGCGGTTGGTGAGCTCATAGGTCTTCAACATGCCCGCACGCTTGGAGATGACGAGGTCGCCCGCGAAGAAGGCGAGCCGCAGCACGCGCTTGGATGGCTTGCGGCTGGCCCAAAGATGGGTCTTCTCGACGAGCACGTCGTCGTCGATGTCGCGGATGCTGAGCGGGCCGTCCTTGCGGATGCGCTCCAGCATGGCGGCGTAGTCCTTCGGGTCCACCCCGGCGAAGTTCGGATGCGGCGTGGTGCTGTAGCGTTCCATGGCCGGCATGAAAAAGCGCCAGTCCTCCGTCGCGACATAGGCGAGCGCGTGCGTCCAGTATTCGAAGACCGACTTTTCCCCGGACTGCGCCTGCTCCAGATCCGCCCGCGAGTAGCTCGGGATGCGCGTGTGCAGGATGTGGTGGTGGCTGCGCTCGACGACGTGGATGGTGTCGATCTGCACGTAGCCGAGATGCGCCACCGCCCGGCGCGTGGCCTCCGGCCCTTCGCCGAAGGGGGCCACTGCGTCGAGGCGTTGCGCATGGAGCCAGGCGGCGCGCACCTGCGCCGTCGTCATCGAGCTGGATTGTTTGGGACCGTGCATCGTCTCGCAAGACTGGGCCGCGCGCGGCTGCGGGTCCACCCTACCCCAGCGTCACTCCAGCGCTGCGCACCACCTCGCCCCAGAGCCTTGAATCATGTGTGATCAGGGTAGCGAAGGCGTCGGGGCTGCCGGGCATCGGCTCCGCGCCCTGCTCGCGCAGCTTCGCCGCGACCTCCGGCTGGGTCAGCGCCTTGCCGATGCTGGCGTTGAGCTGCGAGACGATAGCGGCCGGCGTCCCGGCCGGGGCCAGCACACCGAACCAGGAGGTGATCTCGAAGCCCTGAAGCGTCCGGCCGATGGGCGGAACGCCCGGCAGCTGCGCGATTGGCTGCTGACCTGCGACGCCCAAGGCACGCAGCCCGCCGCCGGAGATCTGCGGCAGGATGGTCGGCGCGTGATCGATCATCATGAGCACCCGCCCGGCCACGAGATCCGTCATTGCCGGCGCGCTGCCGCGGTAGGGGATGTGTGTCAGTTCCACGCCTGCACGGGCACGGAACAGCTCGGAAGCGAGGTGGGTGATCGAGCCCTGGCCGGAGGAGGCGAAGGTGACCTTCCCCGGCTCCGCCCGCGCCTTGGCGACGAGGCCGGCCACGTCCTCCACGCCCAGAGACGGATGCACCGCAAGCACCATCGGCACCGAGGCGACGCTGCTGACCGGCGCGAAATCGCGCGCTGCATCGAAGGAGAGGCGCGGGTAGAGATGCGACGTGATCGACTGCGTGGCCGTCGTGCCCAGGAGCAGCGTGTATCCATCCGGCGCCGCCTTCGCGACGGCCTCGGCTCCGATGGTGCCGCCCGCGCCGGTGCGGTTCTCCACGACGAAGGACTGGCCGTATTCCGCCTGGAGGGACTGGGCGATGCTGCGTGCGAGGATGTCGGTGGCACCACCTGCTGCGAAGGGACTTACGATCCGAACGGGCCGCAGCGGATAGGTCCCCTGCGCCCATACAATCGCTGGACTGGCCAGGGCACCCGCTATGGTGGTTCCCAATAGCAAACGTCGGCGCATGGCCGTTCCTCCATCTTTTGCCCATTGGAGGATGGAACCGCACGCCGTGTCCATCCACTGCGTGCCACTTCGACGCCTGTGCTGCCGGCCGAACGCCTCAATTCCCGTGGTTGCCATCGCGGACAACCACGCCTCAGCCACCTTCTTCTATAGCAGCTCGATCTTACGCTGCCGCGCGCCTGAAATTCGCCAGGCTGCCGGCATGAATGAGCTCGCTCGGCAGCACATGCCCGACGATGCCCTCGGCCATCCGGGCCACCTCGATCAGCGCGTCCAAATCCACCCCGGTATGGATACCCATCTCCTCGCAAAGCATCACCAACTCCTCCGTGCAGATATTCCCCGCCGCGCCCTTCTGTCCAGCGAAGGGGCAGCCGCCGAGGCCGCCGGCGGTCGAATCGAACTGCGCCACGCCCATGCGCAGCCCAGCATGCGCGTTGGCGACCGCAAGGCCGCGCGTATCGTGCAAATGCAGCCCGATCTTCTGGTCCGGCCAGCGGCTACGCACCTCGCCCACCACGCGCTCGATCCGCGGCGGCGCGGCCCATCCCATCGTGTCCGCCAGCGAGATGCGTTCGATGGTCGCGCCGTGCTCGGCCGCGATGGCGAAGCCGTCCTCCAGCGTGCTGATCACCTGCTCGGTGGTGATATCGCCCTGGTAGTTGCAGCCGAACGCCGCCATGACGCCGATCCGCTCCACCGGCACGCCGTGCGAGATGTGCAGCGCCGTCTGCTTGCGCATCGCCTCGAGGTTCTCGGCATGGCTGCGGTTCAGGTTCTTGCGGGTGAAACCCTCGGAGGCCGTGAGCGAGATGCTGCCGGTGATATGCAGCTTGTCGCGGAAGGCGAGCGCGCGTTCCAGCCCGTTCCCGTTGAACCAGAGCGCCGTGTAATCCACGCCCTCGCGGGCGCGGAAGCCGGCCACCACCTCGGCCGCATCGGCCCAGCCGGGCACGACGCGCGGATTGACGAAGGAGCAGGCCTGGATGTGGTGCAGGCCGGTCTCGGCCAGCGCCTCGATCAGGCGGATCTTGTCTTCGGTCGAGATCGGGCCAGGCTCGATCTGGAAGCCTTCGCGCGGGCCTTCCTCGTGGATGTCGACGGATTTCGGCATGTCGGTCATGGCGTGGTCCTTTCGTGATGTTTGTCGGGCGCCCTCACGGGCCACCCACGATGCCGCGCTCCACGAGCGCGGCGCTTTCCTCATCGGGAATGCCGAGCTCGGCCAGGATCGCGAGCGTGTGCTCGCCGATGCGGCCGGGCTGCGAGCGCAGTCCCGTATCGTGATCGCCCATCTCGATCGGCAGCCGCGGCAGCTTCGCCGTGCGACCGCCCTCCAGCTCGATCTCCAGCATGCGGTCATGGGCGTTGAGCTGCGGGTCGTCCTTGAGGTCGCCGGGGCGCATGACGGGCGCGAAGGGCAGGCCGTTGCGCTCGCACATATCCGCCATCTGGTCGTGCGTGTGGCTGGCGATGATCTCCGCCACGATCGGCTTCAGCCGGGGGCGCGCGGCCACCCGGTCCTCGTTGCTGGCAAGCGACGGATCGGCCAGCAGATCCGGGCGCATGAAGAGGTCGCAGAAGCGGCGCCAGTGGTTGTCGCTGGTGAGGCCGAGGAAGAACTGCCGGTCGTCCGAGGTGGCGAAGGTCTCGTAGATGGCCCAGGCGCCGTGGCGCTCCGGCATGGGCGGCATGGGCCGGCCGGTGAGGACCTCGCCCATCATGTGCGAGGACATGAGGAAGGTCGCGGCCTCGAACAGCGCCGACTTCACGAGCTGGCCCTTCCCGGTGCGACCACGCTCCTGCAGCGCGGCGAGGGTGCCAACCACGCCCAGCACGCCGCCAAGGATGTCGCACACCGAGGCGCCGGCCCGCAGCGGACGTCCCGAGGGGCCGGTCATATAGGCAAGACCCGACATATACTGCACCACCTCGTCCAGCGCCGGGCGATGCTCGTAGGGGCCGCTGAGGAAGCCCTTGAGCGCGCCGTAGATGAGCCTCGGATACCGGGCGGAGAGGTCCTCATAACCCAGCCCCAGCCGCTCCATCGTGCCGGGCGCGAAGTTCTCAATCACGATATCGGTCTCGGTCAGCAGCCGCTCGATGACGGCGCGGCCTTCGGGTGCCTTGAGATCGATGGCGAGGCAGCGCTTGTTACGGTTGAAGGTCGCGAAGAAGCCCGCGGCAAAGCCGGAGAGCCGGCGCGTGCGGTCGCCGTCCACCGGCTCGATCTTGATGACCTCCGCGCCGAGGTCGGCCAGCACCAGCCCGCAGGACGGCCCCATGATGACATGGCAGAATTCGAGCACGCGGATGCCGGCGAGCGGGAGCGCCTTCGCGGCGCCATCCGAGCTTCCCATCAAATCTGGAGCCGGCCTCATATCGTCCAAAGCCTATTCCTTCGCCATTCGCCGGCGCGTCGTCCCCGCGCCGGGGCATGATGTCCCTGTCCCGCCTTGCCGCGAAGTCCCGGTGCCGCGCTAGGCGGCAACCAGGATCGTCCGCCCGGTGACCTTGCCGTCCCGCAGCCGGTTCAACGCCGCGTTGGCATTCTCCATCCGGTCCAGCTCGATGGGAATGCCCGGCACCTTGCCCTCCTGCGCCAGGATCACCAGCGCCCGCAGTTCCTTCAGGCTGCCCACATAGCTGCCCTGGATGGTCAGGGCGCGGATCGGCATGAGCGGCAACGGCACCCGCATTTCGCCGCCGAACAGCCCGACCTGGATCAGCCTGCCGCCCCGCCCCAGCGCGTCGAAAGCGCCGGCGGCGGTCTTGGAACCGTTCACCAGGTCGATGATGCCCATGACCGGCCCGCCGCAGGCCTCGACGATATGGGCGCCCGTGTCGCCTCCGGCCAGCACCGTGGCCGTCGCGCCCTGGTGAGTCGCGGCGGCGAGCTTGGCCTCGTCGATATCGACGGCGCAGATCTTCTCGTGGCCCATGCCCTTCAGCACCGCGATGGCGTTCAGCCCCAGCCCGCCGGCACCGATGACGACGATGTACTCGTCCTTGCCCATCGGCATCAGCTTGCGGATCGCCGAATAGACCGTCACGCCCGAACAGGCATAGGTCGCGGCCAGCGCGGGATCGAGGCCGTCGATCGCCACCAGGTGCTTCCAATGGGCGGAGAGGACATGAGTCGCGTAGCCGCCGTTCTGGTAGACGCCGAGGGCGCGGGCCTTCACGGCGCAGAGGTTCTCCTCATCGGCCAGGCAGCGCGCACACTCGCCGCAACCGATCCATGGGAAGATCAGGCGCAGCTGACCCTTCTCGAGCCCCTGCCCCTCGGCCCCGGGCCCCCATTTCACCACGCGCCCGACGATCTCGTGCCCCGGCGCCAGCGGCAGCTTCAGGCCGCGGTCCTGCATGCGCAGCTTGCCCCGCGTGCCGAGGTCGTACTCGCCCTCCCAGATGTGCAGGTCGGAATGGCAGACGCCGGCATGGGTGACTTCGATCAGCACCTCGTTACCCACGGGCTCGGGTGTCGGCAGTTCGATATTCTGCAGCGGCTTGCCCAATTCGGTGATGGCCCAGGCGCGCATGATGTTTCCCCCTTGGTGATATTTGGGAGCATGGGAGCCCTTGGACCCCGTCGAGGTCAATGCACATGTGCTAAGGTCGCGACATCAAGATTTAACATGGTCAACGGCGCGTCCAGGGCGCATTCACGGGGACCACCGCACGGAGAAGTTGAATCCATGAAGCCACCCGCGCGAACGCACCGGGCCCCAAATGGGGTGGCCGCGCCGCCTGAGCCGCCCGCGACGCCCACGCCGAAGGGGTTTCCCTGCGTGGCCCTGGTACTCCAGGGCGGCGGCGCTCTAGGCGCCTATCAGGGCGGCGTCTACGAGGCGATGGTTGCGGCGAATGTCGTGCCGAACTGGGTGGCCGGCATTTCCATCGGCGCGATCAATGCCGCGATCATCGCCGGCAATCCGCTGGAGACACGGGTCGCGAAGCTGCGCGGCTTCTGGGAGCAGATCACCAAGCGGCCGATCGCGAACTGGACCGGCCAGATGTTCGGCTTCGGCAGCCTCAAGCCGGGGAATGTCGCGCATGGTCTGCTGGACAAGCTCGGCGCCATGGAGGCGCTGGTCGGCGGCTCACCTGGCTTCTTCGAGCCGCGCTTCCCCCCGCCCTGGGCGCTGCCGCCGGGCAGCGCGGGTGCGACCAGCTACTATGACACCGGCAAGCTCAAGGCGACGCTGGAAAGCTTCGTGGACTTTGATCGCATCAACGCCAAGGAGATGCGCTTGAGTGTCGGCGCGGTGAATGTCCGCACCGGCAACTTCATCTATTTTGACACGCAGACCGACAAGATCCGTGCCGAGCACATCATGGCCAGCGGCGCCCTGCCCCCGGGCTTCCCGGCGGTCGAGATCGACGGCGAGTATTACTGGGATGGCGGTCTGGTTTCCAACACGCCGCTGCAGTGGATCGTCGATGCCGACAAGCGGCAGGATACGCTGGCCTTCCAGGTCGATCTCTGGAGCGCGCGTGGGCGCCTTCCCAGGGACCTGCCCGAAGTGACGGTCCGCGAAAAGGAGATCCAGTTCTCCAGCCGCACCCGTGCCACGACCGATCAGCTGAAGCAGATGCAGAAGATCCGCGCGGCGCTCTCGCTCCTCCTGGGCAAGGTGCCGGATGCCGTCCGCGCCTCGGACGAGGGGAAGATGCTGGCGGAATTCGCCGACCGGAAAGTCTACAACATCGTTCAGCTCATCTACCGGTCGCAGGCCTATGAGGGTGATTCCAAGGACTACAACTTCTCCCGGCGGAGCATGAGCGAGCATTGGCTCGCGGGACAGGACGACGCCCAGCGTGCGCTGAAACATGGCGAGATTTTCGAGCAGCCGCCCGGCGACGAGCACTTCCAGGCCTTCGACTTCGTGCACCAGCACCATGCTCACCCCGAACCGACGCCGACCGAGGAGAGCGCCCAGCCATGAATCAGGACGAGGTTCGCAAGAACGCGTATGCGATGCCGCTCACCAGCCCGGCGTTTCCGCCCGGCCCCTATCGTTTCGTCGATCGGGAATTCCTCGTCATCACCTACCGCACCGATCCGGAGAAGCTGCGGGCGCTGGTGCCCGAGCCGCTGATGATCGAGGCGCCGCTGGTGAAATATGAATTCATCCGCATGCCGAACTCCACCGGCTTCGGCGACTACACCGAGAGCGGCCAGGTGATCCCGGTTTCATTCGAGGGGCGGAAGGGCGGCTACACCCACTGCATGTTCCTGAATGACGAAGGGCCGATCGCCGGCGGGCGCGAGCTCTGGGGCTTTCCCAAGAAGCTTGCCAACCCGACCCTGAAGGCCGAGGTCGACACGCTTGTCGGCACGCTCGATTATGGTCCCGTGCGGATCGCGACGGGCACCATGGGCTACAAGCATCGCAGGGCCGACCTCGCAGCGATCGAAGCCTCGCTGCTGGCACCCAATTTCCTGCTGAAGATCATGCCTCATGTCGATGGAACGGCCCGGATCTGCGAGTTGGTCGAGTATTATCTCGAAGACATCAACCTGAAAGGCGCCTGGACAGGCCCCGGCGCGTTGTCCCTTATGCCGCACGCCTTGGCGCCGGTGGCCGAACTGCCCGTGCTGGAGATCATCTCCGCGACGCATATCATCGCCGACCTGACGCTCGGACT
>JAQGHY010000182.1 GCA_028291455.1 Rubritepida sp.
TCGAGGCCGAAGAATACGGCGTGACGCAGACCAATGCCGAGACGATGTCGCGCGAAAGCACGGATGCGACGGTCCAGCGGCTGCTCGGCCGCACCGGCGAGTTCGGCTCGCGGTTGGGGCTCGACAATGCCTGGGCGCTGACGCTGCTCCGCGCCACCGGCAATTACGGCGAAGTCTTTGAGCGCAACCTCGGCCAGGGGAGCGCGCTCAAGTTGCCGCGCGGCCTCAACGGGCTGTGGAACCATGGCGGGCTGCATTACGCGATCCCCTTCCGGTGATCGCGGCTTGCGTGGGATCGTTCCGGGACCAGATAACAGTCTTCCAAGGAGACAGATCATGGTCCTGAGAATGATCCGCGCGAGAAAGCTTGCGAAGATGGCGCTCGGTGGGGCTTTTGCCGCTGGCGCCGTCGCGGGCGGCACGGTGGCCGCCGTGGCCGTCACGGGCGTGGCCCTGACGGGCGCGGCCGGCATCGCGGGGCTTTGCGCCCTGCGGCGTGTGAAAGAGAAACGCGAGGCCTCGGCTTCGGCGTAGGAGTATGGGGAGGGCCTGACGGGCCCTCCCCTTTTCGTTTTCAGTCGCCCGCGGCGACCGGCGGCAGGTAGATGGCGCCGCCATTGTCGCGGAAGGTCTGGCTCATCTCGTCCATGCCCTTCCTGGCGGCCTCGCGGACCTCCTGGCTGATCTTCATCGAGCAGAACTTAGGCCCACACATCGAGCAGAAATGCGCGAGCTTGGCGCCCTCGGCCGGCAGGGTCTGGTCGTGGAACTTCTCCGCCGTCTCCGGGTCGAGGCCCAGGTTGAACTGGTCGCGCCAGCGGAACTCGAAGCGCGCGCGGGAGAGCGCGTCGTCGCGAAGCTGCGCCGCCGGATGCCCCTTCGCGAGATCCGCCGCATGGGCCGCGATCTTGTAGGTGATGACGCCGGTCTTCACGTCATCGCGATCGGGCAGGCCCAGATGCTCCTTGGGCGTCACGTAGCAAAGCATGGCGCAGCCGAACCAGCCGATCATCGCCGCGCCGATGCCCGAGGTGATGTGATCGTAGCCCGGCGCGATGTCCGTGGTCAGTGGCCCCAGCGTGTAGAAGGGCGCTTCGCCGCACACCTCCAGTTGCTTCTCCATGTTGATCTTGATCTTGTGCATCGGCACATGGCCGGGGCCCTCGATCATGACCTGCACGTCGCGCGCCCAGGCGACCTTGGTCAGCTCGCCCAGCGTCTCCAGCTCGGCGAATTGCGCGCGGTCGTTGGCGTCCGCGATGCTGCCCGGACGCAGCCCGTCGCCCAGCGAGAAGGACACGTCATAGGCGCGCATGATCTCGCAGATGTCTTCGAAGTGCTCGTAGAGGAAGCTCTCCTTGTGATGCGCCAGGCACCACTTCGCCATGATGGAGCCGCCGCGCGAGACGATGCCCGTCACGCGCTCTGCCGTCATCGGCACATAGGCCAGCCGCACGCCCGCATGGATGGTGAAGTAGTCCACGCCCTGCTCGGCCTGCTCGATCAGCGTGTCGCGGAAGATCTCCCAGGTGAGGTCCTCGGCGCGACCCTCGACCTTCTCCAGCGCCTGGTAGATCGGCACGGTGCCGATCGGCACGGGCGAGTTGCGCAGGATCCATTCGCGCGTCGTGTGGATGTTCCGCCCCGTGCTGAGGTCCATCACATTGTCCGCACCCCAGCGGATGGCCCAGACCAGCTTGTCCACCTCCTCGGCGACCGAGGACGACACGGCCGAGTTGCCGATATTGGCGTTGATCTTCACCAGGAAGTTGCGGCCGATGATCATCGGCTCGCTCTCGGGGTGGTTGATGTTCGCGGGGATGATGGCGCGGCCGCGGGCGATCTCGTCGCGCACGAATTCCGGCGTCACATGGTCGGGAACGCTGGCGCCGAAGCTCTCGCCGTCCTGCTTCAGGCCGAAGCCCGAGGCGCGGCCGAGATTTTCGCGGATCGCGATGTATTCCATCTCCGGCGTGATGATGCCGGCGCGGGCATAGGCAAGCTGCGTCACGGCCTTGCCGGCCTTGGCGCGCAGCGGCATGCGGCCCTGGCGGTCGAAGAGGGGGACCTTGCGGGCCTCACCGGCCTTCAGCCCGTCATCCTCGGGGCGCTGCTCACGGCCGGCGATGTGCTCCACGTCGCCGCGCGCCACGATCCAGTCGTGGCGATGCGCGGGCAGGCCGCGGCCGATGTCGGTGCTGTAGCCGATATCGGTATAGGGGCCCGAGGTGTCGTAGACCCGCAGCGGGGGCTCGCCGCCCGAGACGGAGATCTGGCGCATCGCGACGCGGATATCGGGATGGATCTGGCCGGCTATGTGCAGCTTGAGCGATGCAGGCAATGGGCCGGTGGTGACGGCCGGGCTTTGTGGAGGCAGATGGTCGGGCATTTTCTGGGACTTCCCTTATCGAAATATACAAAGGGAGGTGGCGATCGCGCCGAGTGCCCATCCCTTCGCCGGCATGACCCGGAAGCAGGTTCAAAGGGTGACCGCGTCGCTCGCGGAATCTCAGCCCTGCGAAAAGGGCTCCCCTTGGATCGGCGAAATCTGCGCTCAAGCGCGCGACGGAGTCAATCGAGTCGGGTCATCATATCGTCCGGACGATCACCTTCCGGCTATTCACAACATTTGGCAGTGGACTTTAATCAACCGTCGCGCCCGATGCCCGCACGACCTCTCGCCACTTCGTCAGATCCTGCGCGATCACGGTCCCGAATTCGGCGGGGGTATCGCCGATCGCCAGGAGGCCGAGCTCGTCGAGCCGCTGCATCAGGAGAGGCTGGCGCAGCGCGTTCCGCACCGAGGTATGCAGCCGCTCGATGATCGCGGGCGGCGTGGCGGCCGGCGCCACGAGACCGCTCCAGCCCGAGATTTCGTAGCCGGGCACGCCCTGCTCGTTGAAGGTCGGGATGTCCGGCGCCGAGGGCCAGCGCTCCAGGCTGGTGATGGCCAGTGGGCGCACCTGGCGCTGCTGGATCAGCGCGGTGACGCCGTTCAGATTG
>JAQGHY010000267.1 GCA_028291455.1 Rubritepida sp.
CGGCACCTCGCGGATGGAGCTCGGCCTGCGAGCCGATGCGGCGGTGAACGCCCGCCTCTCGGCCTTCGGCCGGCTGGCCTGGGGCGCCTACCTGCAGCGCGACGCGCGGGTGAGCGCAAGCTTCGTGGGTCTGCCCGGCTCGGGCTTCTCCGTGTCGGGTGCGCGCCCCGATGAGCACGTCGCACTGGTTTCTGCGGGCATCGACTGGCGGGTCAGCGCGCAGGCTACGGTGACGGCCCGGGTGGATGGGGAGTTCTCGGGGGGCGGGTACGCCGCGAACGGGACGGCGCGGGTGCGCTTTGCTTTCTGAGGCGACGGGATGCGGCGGCGAGGTCGGCAGTCCGCAAGGCTCTTTCCAGCCTTGCGATGGGCGGTGAAGAAAAGACCGCCCCTCGCCTGAGGCCGGCAGGAAACTGCACCCTAGTTCAGGCTGACGCGAAACCCTGGCCGGCCTTGCGATAGGCCTCGCGCGGTGGGGCGAAGACGTCCAGCACCTTGCACCCCTCCGGCCCGGCCCGCATCGTGTGCTCGATCCCGCCCGGCGTACGCCAGAAATCGCCCTTCACCACCGCGATCTCCTCGCCGCCCTGGATACGGACCGCCGTGCCCTCCAGCAGCATGCCCCATTGCTCCTCGGGGTGGCTGTGCATGGTGCCCGCGGCGCCCGGCGCGATCGTCACCACCGAGAGCATTGCCTGCTCGCCCGGAAAGATGCGCGTGGTGACACCGGGCGCCAGCTCGCGCGCCAGGCCCTGGGTCTCGTCGTGGATATTGTGGAATTCTTCGGCCTGGCTCATCTGGCGCTCCTCCTGTTGGCGACAGCGTTAACCGGGCGTTCCGGCGGCGACAAGACTTAGCCGCGCGCCCAGCCGATGGCCGCCCGTGCCAGCGCCGCCACCGTATCCACCACCGGAAACTCCAGCGCCGGCCCGGCCGCGACGCCGAGCGGAATCTCGGTACAGCCCAGCATCACCGCGACCGCTCCCCGCCGTCGCAGCCCGCGCGCGACCTCGGCGAGCGGCGCATAGGCATCGGCGACACGGTTGGCCTTTACCAGCCCAACGGCGGGCATGACCTGGCCCTCCTGCACGTCCGGGTCGGGCGTCAGGCATTCGATGCCGAGGCGCTCCTGATAAAGCCGCATGTCCAGCGTGCCAGTGGTTCCCATCAGCCCGATCGGCCCGCCGGCAATGCCCTGGCGCCGCAACTCCTCGGCCGCGGCATCGACGATGTGCAGGATGGGCAGCGACGTCCCCGCCTGCATCGCGTCGTACCAGCCATGGGCGGTGTTGCAGGGAATCACGATGGCACCGCACCCCGCCGCTTCCAGCCCACGGATGCCGCGCATCAGCGCCGGCAACGGATCCTCGCCGCCATGCACGCGCGCCTCGGTGCGGTCGGGCACACGGGGGTCGGACCAGAGGATGGTGGGGATGTGGTCCTGGTCGCGCTCGGCCGGCGTGAGCAAGGTGAGCTGGCGCATGAATTCCGCGGAAGCGAGCGGCCCCATGCCGCCCAGGACGCCCAGCATTTTCATCGGAACAGGCCCTCGTAGACGAGCTCGAAGCCGGTCGCGGCCAGGAGCACATAGATGATGCGGTAGAAGACCCGGTCGCTCATGCGCCCCTGCAGCCAGACGCCCATCCAGATGCCGATCGGCGCCAGCGGCAGCAGGACCAGGCTCGTCAGCAGGTTCTGCACCGAAAGCGCGCCCAGGAAGAA
The DNA here is from genome assembly GCA_028291455.1 of Rubritepida sp. GTDB lineage: Bacteria > Pseudomonadota > Alphaproteobacteria > Acetobacterales > Acetobacteraceae > Roseococcus. The sequence goes on from JAQGHY010000267.1 coordinate 1,723, forward strand.
GTAGGGGATCAGCTTCATGTAGTTCACCGCCGAGAACAGGGCGACGGTGGTGGCGGTGAGCCGCTGCCGGTCCAGCTTCAACGGATAGAGATAGACGGCCGCGGGCGGCCCTCCGGCATGGGCGATGAAGCTCGTGAATCCCGCGCAGGCTGCCCAGAAGCCGCCCTTGATCCGCGAAGGCGCGGCGGCGGGCACCACGCGGTTGCCCCGCTCCAGCCAAAGGCTGCGCGCCAGGAAAACCAGCGTGATCGTGCCGATGAAGATTTTTACCACCGCATCGGACAGCGCGCCGAAAACCAGCGTGCCGAGCACGATGCCGATCACCGCGCCCGGCAGCATGATGCGGAGCTGAGCGGCGTCCCACCTGCCCCACCAGGCCCGCAGCGCCGAGATGTCCATGGCGCAAAGCACCGGCAGCGCGATGCCGGCGGCCTGCGAGGCCGGCATCACCAGCGACATCATGGGCACGCCGGTATTGCCCGCCCCGGACGCAAAGCCGCCCTTGCTGATGCCGGTGAGAAGGAAGGCCGGAATGGCGAGGGCGTAGAACCAGGGATCGGTGATGAGCAAACGGGCGGCCTCGTGGGGATGACATATCGCCTGCCCGAAGCTATGGCACTGAGGGCGGAACGGCCATCACCTGAGCCTCCCGCGACTCCCGGGAAGGCAAATAATCATGGAACATTGGGTCTGGCTCACGCTGCTCGCCGCGGCGATGGGCGCCACGGGATTGCTCTCCGGCCTGCTCGCGGGGTTGTTCGGCGTTGGCGGCGGCATCGTAATCGTGCCGGTGCTCTTCTACGTGCTGCCGCTTTTCGACGTGCCCTCGTCCACGCAGATGAAGGTGGCAGTGGCGACCTCGCTGGCGACCATCATCCCAACCTCCATCGTCTCGGCCCGCAAGCACCTCGCCAAGGGCGCGATTGACATTCCGCTGCTGAAAAGCCTGACACCTTCGATGTTCGTGGGCGTGATAATCGGCACTGTGCTGACGGCGGTGCTCAAGGGCCCAGGGCTGACCTTCGTCTTCGCCTGCGTGGCGCTGCTGGTCGCCATCAACATGGGGCTCACAAGCGTGACCTTCCGGCTGCGCGACAGTATGCCTTTCGGCTGGGTGCGTCAGGTCGTCGGCACCGGCATCGGCGTGATCAGCGCGGTGATGGGCATCGGCGGCGGCACGGTGGGCGTGCCGGTGCTGGGCATGTTCGGGACGCCGATCCGCTCGGCGGTGGCGACGGCATCGACCTTCGGGATCGTGATCTCCATCCCCGCCACGATCGGGCTGATCCTCGCAGGGATCGGCGCCGAGGGGCGACCGCCCTATTCGCTGGGCTGGGTGAGCCTGGTCGGCTTCGCGCTGATCGTCCCCGGCTCGATCCTCGCGACACCCTGGGGCGTGTCGCTGGCGCATAGCCTCCGGCCGGTGCTGCTCAAGCGCGCCTTCGCCATCTTCCTGGCGTTCACGGCGCTGCGGATGTTCTCGACCCTGATCTGATCCTATCGGAGGGCCCGAGGGCCCTCGGCCATGTCCATGAAGTTCGAGGCCGCCGAGGCCCTGGCCAGCAGCGCCCTAAGGGCCGGGTTCCTGGGGCCGTCGAGGTCGGTGAGCGCCTCCATCGGGCAGAAGAACTCGTGCGCCTGGGCGGTCTGGCTGGCCATGAAGCCCCGGAACTGCTGCGGCTTCAGGCCGAAGAGCACGCGCGCATCCCGGACCGGCAGGATCAGCGGTTCGCGCGGCTCCTTCTTGACCATCCGGATGAGGCGCCAGCGGGGGATGTTGTTCCCGGGAATGCCCGGCTGCAGCAACCACTCCACGGGACAGACGGCCAGGAGGGAACTTGTACTGGGCGCGAAGCGCGAGCGCTTGTCGAGCAGGTTCTGGTAGGTGCTGCAGGCCTCGATGCAGAGGATATCCACATAGGGTTCCGCGGCTTGCGTGCTGAAATGCAGGTAAAGCCCATCCGGCAAGGTCTTGAGGCGCTGGGCGCCGGGCAGCTTGAGATAAGGCTGGGTGACCTTGCGCTCGAGGTCGGGGCGGGCACGCAGCCAGGTGCCGGGCTGCTTGGCGGAGGGTTCCAGGCCGGGGGGCCGTTGCGGCCATTGGCCGAGGCTCTGGCGGACCAAATGATCAAGCTGAATGCTCGGCCTGTGACCGGGGATTGCAACCATAACCTACCCTCCTGGGAAAAAACACAACCTATGAGGGAATAATGCCGGGTCTTAACCTTAACGCAATAGAGTTTAGGCTTTTTCTCCGCTTTCCGTCTGACATTTAGGAAGTTCATATATTTCCAGGTGCCATATATTTCTATTCTGGCCGATTTTTCTGATGGGTATGCGGAAGTCCATACATTCTTCTCAAATGCATTCCGCGCTTCGAAGCCTTGCCGCTTCCGAGGAATGGGAAGGAATACAGGAAGGCATTACCGGAATCCTAGAAACCTTGCCATGATCTTAGGACCGCGGCGCCTAGATCCTCGCCGCATCCGTCACGAAAAAGCCCGCGCTGGTCTGTTCGTTCCAGACCTCCGCCCGTAGATGCCCGGTCAGCAGCATCGGAGCCCCGCCCTGGGCCAGCAGCGCCTCGGCCAGAGGGCCCTCTTTCGCACGGAAGCAGATGGCCTTGAGCCGCCCGCCATCCTCGCCCTCCAGAAAGGCGCGGATGGTCGCGCCCTCCTTTCCCACGCGGCCGGCCTTCACCACCCGCGCGCGGGACAGGGCGAAGCTCGGCTCCTCGTTGCCGGAGCCGAAGGGCGCCAGCCGTGCCACGCTCTGCGCCAGCTCGGCCGTGGCTCCGCGCACCGTCAGCGCGCCCTCCACCACCAGTTCCGCGGAGCCCGGCAGGTCCCGCGCCGCAGCCAGCCGCTCGTCCAGATGCGCGTGCAGCTCCGGCAGCCGCGAGGCCTCGATGGTGAAACCCGCCGCCATCGCATGCCCGCCGCCGGCGATCAGCAACCCGGACTGCCGCGCCGCGATGATCGCCGCTCCCAGGTCCAGCCCCGGCACCGAACGGCCGGAGCCCTTGCCCACACCGTTCTCAAAGCCGGCCACGCAGGCCGGGCGGTTGAAGCGTTCGCGCACCCGGCCGGCGACGATGCCGACCACGCCGGGGTGCCAGCCCTCGTCCTGCAGCAGGAACACGGCATGGCCGGCGGCTTGTTGCTCTTCGGCCTGGCGCATCGCGGCCATAAGCACGCCGGCCTCGACCTCCTGGCGCTGGCGGTTCACCGCGTCCAGCCGTTCGGCCATGCCGCGCGCCTCGATGGGATCCGTCTCCAGCAGCATCAGCAGCCCCAGATCGGGCGCGGAGATCCGCCCGCCGGCATTGATCCGGGGGCCGAGCACGAACCCGAGCGTATGGGCACTCGGCGCATCGCGCAGGGCCGCCAGCTCCATCAGCGCCGCAAGCCCCGGACGCTCCCGACGCGCCAGCACCTTCAGCCCCTGGACCACCAGCGCGCGGTTCACTCCGATGAGCGGCACCACGTCGCAGACCGTGGCCAGCGCCACCATGTCGAGCAGGTTGCGCAGGTCCGGCTCCGGCCGGTCCGCGAAGAAGCCGCGCCGGCGCAGCTCGCGCTGCATCGCCACGGCGGCCAGGAACGCCACCCCCGCCGCGCAGAGCTGCCGCAGCCCGGAGGTGCAGTCCAGCCGGTTCGGGTTCACCGCCGCGGCCACGCGCGGCGCCGGGCCCTCGGCCTTGTGATGGTCCAGCACGACCACGTCGGCGAGCCCGGCCGCGACGGCCAGCGCGTCATGCGCCGCAATCCCGCAATCCACACAGATGACCAGCGTCGCCCCGCGCGCGATCAGCCCGGTGATGGCTGGGCCGTTCGGGCCGTAGCCCTCCGCCAGCCGGTCCGGCACATAGGGCATGGCGGTGCAGCCCAGGGCCCGCAGCGCCTGGGTCATCAACGCGCCGGAGCAGGCGCCGTCCACGTCGTAATCCGCAAAGACCGCGACCGTCTCGCCCCGCTGCACCGCATCGGCCATCCGGGCGGCAGCGCCATCCATGTCCAGCAGGATCGAGGGGTCGGGCAGCAGTGCGCGCAGCGTGGGCTCCAGGAACAGCGCCGCGCTTTCGGTATCCACGCCGCGGGCCGAGAGCAGCCGTCCCACCAATTCCGGCAGGCCGAGCTGCTGCGAAAGCGCCGAGGCCATCCGCGGATCGCTGTGGCGCCAGACCCAGCGGCGCCCGGTCAGGCTGCGCTCGACGCCGAGCGCAGTCTCCATCATCAAACGGGCTTCAGCTTGAAGTTGTGATGGCCTTCGACGTAGCGGACGGTGCCAGACTTGCTCCGCATCACGATGGAATGCGTGATCGCGCCGCCCGGGATCAGCCGCACGCCGCGCAGCATCGGCCCGCTGGTGACGCCGGTGGCCGCGAACATGACCTCGCCGCTCGCCATGTCGGTCATCGAGTATTTCCGGTGCGGGTCGGAGATCCCCATCTCCTTGGCGCGGACCGCCTGCGCCTCGTCCTCGAAGATCAGCCGGCCCTGCATCTGGCCGCCGATGCATCGCAGGGCGGCGGCCGCCAGCACGCCCTCGGGCGCCCCGCCGGAGCCGAGATACAGGTCCACACCTGTCTCTGGCTGGGCGCATGCCACCACGCCGAAGACGTCGCCGTCGGGGATGAGCATGAGGCGCGCGCCGGCGGCGCGGCAGGCCTTGATAATGTCCTTATGGCGATCGCGGTCCAACATGCAGACCGTTAGCTCGCCGACCGTCACACCCTTGGCCTTAGCCAGTGCTTCCAGGTTTTCGGCCGGGCTGCGGTCCAGGTCGATGATGCCTTCGGGATAGCCGGGCCCGATCGCGATCTTGTCCATGTACACATCGGGCGCGTGGAGAAAACCGCCCCGGCTGGCCAGCGCCACAACGGCCATGGCGTTCGGCCCGCCCTTGGCGGTGAGCGTCGTGCCTTCCAGCGGGTCCACGGCGATATCGGCCAGCATGCCGCCGCCGGTCTTAGCGTAGAGGCCGACCTTCTCGCCGATATAGAGCATCGGCGCCTCGTCCATCTCGCCCTCGCCGATGACGACGGTGCCGTGGATGGCGACGGAGTCGAAGGCTCGGCGCATGGCTTCCACGGCGGCGCCGTCGGCTGCGTTCTTGTCGCCCTTGCCGACCCAGAGGCTGGCGGCGAGTGCGGCCGCCTCGGTCACCCGCACCAGCTCGAGCGCCAGGTTGCGGTCCACCACCTTGCCGGGCTTGATTTCGGTTTCGCTCATGTTCTTGGCATCCTCTCGGGATCGGTTCAGCGGCGGAGTAGGAAGTCGGCCGTCACGCTCGCGGTGACGGTGGTCTCTTGGGCGGTAACGCTCGGTGCGGTGGGGGCGGCGGCCATGCGCATGCTCATCATGGGCCGCGCCTCCGGATTCGCCTCGATGAAGAGGTCGCGCATGGCGAAGACGCGCAGCCCGAGGTCCCGCGCAACGGAGTCCGCGCGAGCCTGCACGGCACGGATTGCCTCACTCGTGGCGCGGTCGCGCGCAGTGCGGGCGGTGGCTTCGGCCAGATTCCAGCCGATATCCTCGAGCATCAGCCCATCGGCCTGAAGGCGGCCGACCAGCGCCTGCATCGCATCGCCTTTGCGGCCGCGAAGCTGGAGAGATTGCTGGGCTACGGTCTGCCGTGCCTCACCATCGGTATGCGTGTTGTACGGGCCGGTGGAGACCTGCACGCCGTCTACCGTGCGGATCGCGGCCAGTGCTGCGGCCACGTCGCGGTTCACGCGCTCCTGCGCCTCGGCAGCCGTCGCGGCGCGGACCTCGACCCGGAGCGAGGCTGAGATCTCGTCGGGCATGATCCGCACGCTGCCGGATTCCGAGATGCGCAGCCGCGTCTCGGGGGCCGGCTGGGTCGGCGATTGAGCTGGGGCGGCGGCCGGCAGCAGCAGCGTGGCCAAAACCAGCAGAATTGGACGCAGCATCACAGCACCTCGATGCGGATCATGGCGGGCTTCTCCAGTACGCTCGGCAGTGCCGCGATGCGGGCCAGGGCGGACTGCATCTGCGCCTCCTCGCATTCATG
>JAQGHY010000207.1 GCA_028291455.1 Rubritepida sp.
GCGGCAGCGCGGCGGCCAGGCGCGGCACCAGCCGGCCGGAGGCGGTGAGCCGCTGCTCGGCCTCCGCATCGGCCGGGTTGAGCAGGGCGGCGGCCAGCCGGCTCGCCGCCTCCTCGGAGGTCAGGCCGGCCGCGATGTCGTGGCGCTGCGGCCGCAACCCCGGCATTTCATTGGCCAGGACGCGCGCCAGCGCCATCTGGCCTGATGCGGCGCCGCCGTGCTCGCCGCCACGTACCACGAGGTGGAACTGCGCGACCGCGCCCTCGGCCAGAGCGGCCAGCCGGGCCAGCGGGGAAAAGCTGTCCATCTCCGGCGGCGGCAAGGCGATCAGCGCGGCGCCGCGCAGCTGCCGGGGCGTGGGCTCGGGTGGGAGATGGGTGACCTGGGCGCCGGCGGCGGCAAGCGCCTCGGCCAGGGCCTCAGCCAGGGGCCGCTGAGATAGGCCAGCCCAGAGGACGAATCGCCGGGCCGGCGCCGCGTGCAAAAGCTGGCCGCCCCCCGGCTTGGCGGCAGCAATCAGCGCCGCCTCCCAGGGCAAAGCCGGGAGGTCGAGATGGCGTGGCTTCGGCCAGCCGCCGGCTTCCATCAGCGCAGCCCAGCCGGCGGCATCGCGCAGCCGCGGCGCATCCCACCAAGCAGGAGCGAGACCCTCAGTCAGGTCCCAAAAGAGGCCAGGCATGGGTTCGGCCAGCAGCAGCGCGCCGCCGGGCGCGGTGGCGGCGCGGAGCGTCTCCGCGAGCAGCGGCGTGGCACCGCAGCGGGGCGAAAGGGCGAGGCCCAGCACCATCTCCGCCTCCACCGGCGGCGGCTCACCAGTGGCGGGGTTCCAGGCGGAGATTTCCATCTCCACGCCGGGCGGCATCGCGGGCGGGCGGGTGCCGGGCAGGTGGGTGACGGTGAGGCGCAGCGCCGGGCCCAGCGGCGCCAAGGCCTGGCGCAGCGCGGGCAGCAGCGGTCCGTCCTCGGCACCGGCCACCAGGACTCGGCAAGGTCGCCCGGCCGGCCATTGCGCCACCAGGGCGGCCGCGCTTTCGGCTAGCGCTGCGGCCAGCCGGCGCAGGCTTTCCGCCCCGCTGGGCAGGACGGCCGGCGTCATGGGCAGGCCGGCCAGGGCAGCCGGCAGCCCCTCGGCCGCCTCGGCCAGAACGGCCAACTCCTGCGCGAGGGCGGGCTGCTCGAAGAGCACCTGCTGCCAGATCGCGCCCGGCGGCGGCAACGCGGCGGCATCCAGCGCCATGGCGTGCGCCCGGGCGCGCAGCGCCTCGGCAAGCGGGCCTTCGGCAGTCTGGGCGCCGGCCTCGAGGCTGGCAGCGATGCCGTGTGCGGCGAGCAGCAGCGCCGCATCGTCCAGCAACGGCAGCGCCGCGCGGGGCGGCTCCAGCCCGGCGATATCGAGCAGCGGCGGCGGCTCCGGCCAGGCCGTGGGCAGGGGGGCGGGCTGCCATTCGGTGTGGAAGGCCAGGGCCTCCCCGGTCCGGGCAGGCCGCGGCAGGCGCTGGAATAGCGCCCCGGTCACCACTGCCAGGGCCGCGCCGGTCGCGTCGCGCAGCACCAGGCCGGCCGTCGCGCCGCGCTGGCCCGCATTCTCCAGCGCCAGCTCAGCCATGACGGGCAGCGCGCCGCCGCGGCGCACGGAGGCGCGGGCGAAGCGCACCGGCACGAAACCCGCGCTGCCATCGGAGCCCGCGCCGCCCTCGTTGCCCAGCAGCGCGAAAAGCCCCTGCATGGCGCCGTCCAGGCGGACCGGATGCAGGTGGAAGGCGTCGTCGTCCGGCGCGGCGACCGGGCGCTCCAGCTCGACTTCGGCGCGGCCGGCGGAAGGATCGCAGCGCCAGCGGGTGATCGGTCGGAAGGCGGGGCCATAGGCGAGGCCCTCGCGCGCGGCCAATGCCGTCAGCGCCTCGCCATCGTGCCAGCCGTCCTCGGGGAGCGGTGCGGGAGACGGCGCTTCGGGCAAGGTGGAGACCGGCGTCACGCGGCCAGCCGCGTGCAGGGCCCAGCCTTCCTCCGAAAGCCGGCGCCGGGCCTCCAGCGTGAAGCCCCCCTCCTGATCCAGGCGGCACCGGATTTCGCGCGAGACATCCTCGCCGATGGGCAGAGCGCGCATGATCGTGAAATCCGTGATCTCCAGGGCCAGGGCATTGCGATGGCGCAGGAAGCCTGCCTCTAGTGCCATTTCCAGCATGGCGGCGGCCGGCAGGACCGGCTGGCCGGCCAAAGCGTGATCGGCCAGCCAGGGTTCCTCCAGCGTGTCGATCGTCCGGCGCCATTCCTCGCCCGCCTCGCTGCCCATATGGCGGAAGCCGAGCAGCCGGCCCTCCGGCGCCGCATCCACCACGCCATGCGCCTCGACGGTGCGCGGAAACCAGTGATGGCGAAGCGTGAACGGCGCCGGTGGCAGGCCGCGCCATGGGGCTGGGCCGGCAAAGCTCGCGGAACCCCGCGGATCGGCGCCCAGCGCCGTGGCCTGGTCGGCGATGGCGGGGAAGGGGTCGTCCGTTCGGTTGCCGCCGCGGCGCAGGCTCGGCTGGATCGCGGCCTCATGTCCCGCCGCGCGCAGGATGCCGCGTAGATAGCCCTGCAGCACCGCATGGGCGCCAATCTCGAGGAACAGCACGGGTCGGGCGGCCAGGGCGCTTTGCACGGCCGCATCGAAGCGCACCGGCTCGCGGAGGTTGCGCCACCAGTAGGTCGGCGTGCAGGTCGCGCGCGTCAGCGCCGCTCCCGTCACGGTGGAGATCATCGGCACGCTACCCTCCCGCGCGCGCAACCCGCGCAGGCCGCGCAGCAACGCTGCCTTCACCGGGTCCATGGCGGCGGTGTGGAAGGCATAGTCCAGGTCGAGCGGCACCCAGGAGAAGCGGCGAGCCTCGGCGGCCTCGCCTAGGCGTTGCAGCGCCGCGGCCGGCCCGGCGACGGTGAGAGCGCTGGGTGCGTTGATCGCGGCGATCTCGATCGAACCCTCGCCGGGTAATGCGCATTGCGAGATCAGCGCTTCCGCTTCCGCCAGAGGGGCGCCGAGTGCGGCCATGCGGCCGTGTCCGCGGGTCGAGGCCTGGGCCTGGCTGCGCACGGCGATGAGCCGCGCCGCCTGGGAAAGGCTGAGCAGCCCCGCCGCCTGCGCCGCCGCCACCTCGCCGACGGAATGGCCGAGGCAGAGGGCGGGGGTGATTCCCTGCTCCGCCAGCGCAGCCACGATGGCGTATTGCACGGCGAAGAGCAGCGGCTGCGCCTGTTCGGTGGCGGTCAGGGCCTCGGCGGTGACGCCGGCGCGCAGCCGGGCCGCGACCGACCAGCCCAGATGCGGCGCCAGCGCGGCATCGGCATCCTCGATCGCCAGGCGGAAGGCCTTGCTGCCGCGCATTTCCGCCGCCGCCATGCCGGCCCACTGCGCGCCATTGCCGGAGAAGACGAAGGCCACGCCCTGGCCTTGCCCGGCGATGCCGGAAGCTATGCCCGATGGCGCTTCGCCGCGCCGGTGGGCCGCGAGCTTCTCCGCCCAATGCTCGCCCTTGACCGCGCCGCGGCGCGGGCCGCGCAGGATCAGGCGATGGGGCAGCAGGTCCCGGTGACCGGCCTGGCCACGGATCAGATCGGCGGAGCGGGCCGCGCTCAATCCGCTCAGCTTGCCCTCCCAGAGCTCGGCTAGCGCGTCGAGCTGCTCGGGGCTGCGGGCGGATAGCAGCAGGGGGGGTACCGAGGCAGGGCTAGCGCGTCGCGGCAAGGCCGGTACATGGCCCGGCGCGCGTCCCAACACGACGCAGGCATTCGTTCCGCCGAAGCCGAAGCTGTTGACCGCCACCGCCTCGCCTGAAAACGCCATCGGCCGGCTGGCCGGCAGCAGTCCGTATTCCGCGAAGGGAATGGCTGGGTTGGGCGTCTGCGCATGAAGCGTGGCCGGGATGCGCCCGGTCTCCAGCACCAGCAGCCCCTTCAGCAGCCCGACCAGCCCAGAGGCAGCCTCGGTATGACCGATATTGCTCTTCACGGAGCCGATGGGCAGCGCCGCGCCGGCACGATCCGTTCCCAGGGCGCGGGCGATGGCGGCCGCCTCGATCGGGTCGCCGGCCGGGGTGCCCGTGCCATGCGCCTCGAAATAGCCCAGCGCATCGAGGCCGATCCCGGCATCGCGCAGCACGGTGGAGATCAGCGCCGACTGCGCCTCGCCGTTGGGCAGCGAGATTCCGCTGGTGCGCCCCGCCCCGTTCACGCCGCTGGCGAGGATGACGCCGCGGATCTGATCGCCGTCCCGCAGCGCGGCGTCCAGCGGTTTCAGCACCAGCACCACGCCGCCCTCGGCCCGCACATAGCCATCGGCCCCGGCCCCGAAGGCCTGGCAGAGCCCGCGGCGCGACAGCATCCCCGCCCGCCAGAATCCGAGGAAGGGGAACGGCGAAAGCAGCAGGTTGACGCCGCCGACCAGCGCCGCCGTCGCCGCGCCCGAGCGCAGCGCCCGGCAGGCCGCGTCGAGCGCGACCAACCCGGAAGAGCAGGCGGTGTCCAGCGTCATCGCCGGGCCGTGCAGGTCGAAGACATGGCCGAGCCGGTTGGCCGCGATCGAGAGCGCCCCGCCGGTCATGATGTAGCGGTCGCCGCTGCCGTTATCCTGCTGGCGCAGATCCGCGTAATCGGTGGTCGAGGCGCCGACATAGACGCCGATCGCCTGTCCGGCCGCCTCGGCTTCGGGCCAGCCGGCATCCTCGAAGGCGCGGCGGGCGAGCATCAGCAGCAGGCGCTGCTGCGGATCCATCTCGTCGGCCTCGCGCGGGGATAGGCCGAAGGCGATGGCGTCGAAGCCGGTGACGTCGCCGATCGTGCCGGCGCGGAAATGCGGCGCACGGCCGATCTCGCCGGGGCGAGGGTGCAGGAAACGCGCCTGGGTGAAGCGCCCGGCAGGGACTTCCGTCACCGCATCCCGCCCCTCGGCGAGGAGCCGGGCGAAGCCATCGAGATCGGCCGCGCCTGGCAGGCGGCAGGCGGCACCGATAACGGCGATGGGCTGCGAATCGTCGTTTTGCCGCCCTGCCGCCGTCACGCGCGCACCCGTCATGCTTTATCCGATCCCGTCCGTGACGATGCGGCAATGTGCCATTTGAATATATTGCGATGCAATGGAGACTAGGCTTCCGCCGTGCAAATAACGGTTTTGCCTGGATTTTATACGGGATCGACAACCGTTGAGGGCGAATACCGCTTGGAACTCACCAAGTTCTGTAGAAAATTCTCGACGACCGAGAAATGCGTAGCCCAATCCGGTGCGGTCCATCCAGAGAGGCGGCGGAGTTGCGCCGCCCGCCGGACGCTTCCGGGCTCGGCCATCTCCAGGACGGCGCGGCGCCAGGCGAGGAAATCCAGCGGATGCAGGTATTCCGGAACGCCGCCGCCTACCTCCCGCGCTGCCGGAATGTCGGAGGCTATCACGGGCGTGCCCATGGCCATCGCTTCGGCCAGAGGTAGGCCGAAACCTTCCGTAAAGCTCGGGCAGAGCAGCGCCGTGGCGCCCTGCATGAGCCGCGAGACCTCGGTATCCGGCAACCGGCCGCATTCCTCCACCAGCCCGCCGAAATTCCCGCGGTCGAGCAGCCGGAAAACCTGCTCGTTCTCCCAGCCGCGCCGGCCGATGATCAGCAAGCGCGGCGCATTCGCAAGCCCGTGGAGGGCGAAGTCGCGCCAGATCTGCAGGGGGAGGAGGTGATTCTTGCGCGGCTCGATGGTGCCGAGCATCACGAAATAGGGATGGGAGGCCGGCGGCCCGCGCCGAGGCGGCGGCAGGTCCAGGCCCAGCCCCATCACCGCCATGGGAGGCAGCGGCTGCTGCGAACGGATGAGATGCGTCCTGATGCTCTCGGCCACGACCTCGGTGGTCACCATCACGCCCGAGGCGCGGCGGGCCACCATGTCGAGCTTCACCAGGTGCTGCTTGGTGGCGAGCGGCCTGGTGTATTCTGGATGGGTGAGCGGGATCAGGTCGTGCAGAAGGGGTACAAAGCGGGCGCCCAGCGCGATGATCCCACCGGTCGCCCGTTCGTTATGCAGGGCGCGGTGGGACACGATGAGGAAGAGGCTGTCTGCCCGGCCGGCGATGCGCCGGGCTAGCTCCCGCCGGCCCATGCCCCAGAACTTGAAGGACAGCGCGGCGGCCGCCATGGCGCGGAAGCGGGTGAGCAGCCCTTCCTTGCCAGGCGCCACGGCCCGGTCGGCCTCCTGGAGCAGCGCTTGCGCCAGCCCATCGGGAAGGGCAGCGAACCAGCCCCAGGGCGATTGCGCAACAAAGGTCACGTTTTTGGCGGGCAGGCCGCGCCAGTGCCGCGCATGCGCGAATTCGACGCGGTCGATGCCGCTGGGCTGGCTGGTCCAGGCCAGGCCGAGGAGCCGGGAGATGTCGAGTACGATATGCACGTCTTTACTCCTGTCTCTCGGCCCGCTTCGCGGACCCGGTGCGCCGATTCGGACGGGAAGAGCTCGTTCCGTTTTCGTCTACGTATATTATGGCATTAGTATTTTACATGCGGAACAAGCTTTTTGCGGAGTTTGCAAATCGCCGCGATCGGGCATTCCGATCGTGCTGGCGGTGCCACGTTTTTTGGCAATCTGCCGCGCTACCGTCCGACGGCTGCCATTGACACACAACGTAGTTACTTCACGCTTAACGAGACACCGAGGCAGGAAAAAGGCTGGCGCATGAGCATCTGGCGACAACCCACCACTCCCGAGGAGATCCATGCCCGGACGCCCGGCAGCGTGAACGGTCTCCTGGACATCCGGATCACCGAGATCGGCGAGGATTTCCTGCGCGGCGAGATGCCGGTGGATGAGCGGCATATCCAGCCCTTCGGCATCCTGCACGGCGGCGTCTCCGTCGTGCTGGCCGAGACGCTGGGCAGCCTCGGCTCCATGATGGCCTGCGATCCCGGCTTCCACGCGGTCGGGCTGGAGGTGAACGCGAACCACCTGCGCCCCATGCCCAAGGGCGGCCGTGCCCACGGGCTTTGCACCCCGGTGCGGATCGGCCGTAGCGTGCATGTCTGGAACATCGAGCTGCGGCGCGACGACGGCGAGCTCTTCTGCGTCTCCCGCCTCACCACCGCGATCATCGAGAAGAGGAAGCCCGAATGACCCGTCCCAGGATCGCCCTGATCGGCACCGGCGGCACCATCGGCTCACTCGGCCGTGGGCCCTTCGACATTGCCGACTATGGCTCCCTGGGCAAGGTCATGGATGCCGAGCAGCTGCTGGCCTATTGGCCGCAGGTGAACGAGGTGGCCGAGATCATCCCCGTCAAATATGCCGCCGTCGCCTCCACGGCGATCGGCCCCACGCATTGGCTGGAGCTGGTGCGCCTCTGCGACGAGGTCGTCGCGAAGAACCCTGGGCTGGACGGCATCGTCATCACCCACGGCACGGCGACGCTGGAGGAGACGGCCTATTTCCTCTCCCTCACCGTGAAGGTGGAGGTGCCCGTGGTGGTGGTCGGCGCGCAGCGGCCCTCCTCGGGCCTGTCCTCGGATGCGGGCATGAACCTGGCCAATGCCTGCCGGGTGGCGGGCGATCCACGGGCGGGCGGACACGGCGCCCTGGTCCTGCTGAACGACGAGATCCATGCGGCGCGCGAGGTCACCAAGACCAGCACCAGCCGCCTCCAGACCTTCCGCAGCCCCGATTTCGGCTGCCTCGGCCATGCCGATGCCGATACCATCGCCTGGTACCGTCGCCCGCTCCGGAAGCTGGGTCGCGAGACGGAGTTCGACGTGCGGGAGCGCAGCAGCCTGCCGCGCGTGGACATCGTCTATTCCTATGCGGGCGCCGACGGCGCGGCGGTGGACGCCTTCATCGCGGCGGGCGCCGAGGGGCTGGTCTCGGCCGGCTTCGCGCCGAGCTTCGTGACGCCGGACATGGCGGAGACGATGATCGCGGCCATGGCGGCGGGAACGCCCATCGCGGCCAGCACGCGGGCGGGTTCGGGGCGCATGTTCTACACGACACGCATGCGGGAAGCCGGGTTCCTGAACGCCGACAATCTGAACCCGCAGAAGGCGCGCATCCTGCTGATGCTGGGCTTGACCGTGACCAAGGACCCCACCGCGCTTAACCGGATTTTCGCCGAGTATTAAGCCTCGGCTCTATCGGAGCCTCAGGGAGCGGCGATCGAGGCTTCGTGCGTGCGGCCCGGATCGGCTGCGGTCGGCGGAAAGGCCCAGGGCAGCGCGAGCATCAGCGCCATGCCCACGGTGGCGGCCAGAAATGGCATTTCGAGCAGGCGCAAGGCGGATTTCATCGTGATTCTCCGGCCGATCCACCGGAGTCAACGCACTGCTCAGCCCAAGGTTTCAGTCTCCACGAGCCGGAGCCTGCCATAGGCCTCGCGCCAAGCCTCGGGCATCGGTGCCGGGCGGCGCGTGACGCGATCCATGAAGACGATCACGCTCTCCGCCTTGGCGAAGCACAGCTCACCGAGGAAGAGCGACTGCGCGATGGTGATGGAGGTGGTTCCCACCTTCGCGATGGCACTGCCGATGCGTATCTTTCCGGGGTAATGCACCTCGGCCAGATAGTCGATCGTCACGCGCCGCAGGGCCGCGGCGAGCACGCGGACCGGCACGTCACCGGCCACGGCGGAGATGATCTCTCCCCGGCCCGCTTCGCAGAGGGCGGCTATGGAGGCGTTGTTGACGTGCCCGTTGAGGTCGGTGTCCTGGATGCGGAGCTTCTCCTCCGTCCAGAAGGGGAAATCAGCGGACATTCAACCCCGTATTGCTGATGGTGATGGGCGTCGCCGTGCAGATATTCGCGCGCCGGTACTCGACCGAACGGCCATCCTGCCAGAGCACCCTGAAGTCGTAGGCACCTGGGCTATCCGTCCGGAAGGTCAGGCTCTCGCGGGGGTTCAGCATGTTCTGGCCGAGCTTGTCGCTGCCCCAGCCACTCAGCGCGGAGTCCTTGAAGAACAGACGCATCACGACGCGCGGCGAGGCGTTGGTGATCTGGAAGCTGCCGTCGCAGGCCGCCGCCGACCCGGACGCCACGCGCGACGGCGCCGCGGTCGCAGGCCGGGCGTCCTCCGCAGGCGAGGAGCAGGCGGCCACCGCCGTGATGCCCGCCCATGCGGCGGCAACCATCCATTTCGTCACGCCGATCTCCTCGCTTTGGGTTGAACCCGGTTCAGGCCTTGCCGGATGCCTTGTCGGCTTCGTACTTGGCCTTGTTCTCGGCATTGGCGGGGTAGAGGCCAGGCAGGGCAACGCCCGCTTCGACCTGCACCATGATCCAGGCCTCGAGCCGTTCCTGCTCCACGCTCTCCTCGGTCACCGCATCCACGATGTCCTGGGGGATGAGCACGCAGCCATCGGCGTCGGCCACGATCACATCACCGGGGAAGACGGCCACGCCGCCGCAGCCGATCGGCTCCTGCCAGCTCACGAAGGTCAGCGCCGCGACCGACGGCGGGGCCGCTCCGCCGGCACACCAAACCGGCAGGCCCGTGCCGTTCACGCCCGCCACGTCGCGCACCGCACCGTCCGTCACCAGAGCGACCACGCCGCGCTTGCCCAGGCGCGCACAGAGGATGTCGCCGAAGATGCCGGCATCGGTGATGCCCATGGCGTCGGCCACGGCGATGCAGCCCTCGGGCATCGCCTCGATCGCGGCGCGGGTGCTGATCGGGCTGGACCAGCTGGCCGGCGTCGCGAGGTCCTCGCGGGCGGGAACGAAGCGGAGGGTGAAGGCCTCGCCCACCAGGCGCACGTTCTGCGCCGCCGGCGTGAAGGGCATGGCGCCGCGCATCCAGACATTGCGCAGCCCCTTCTTCAGCAGCACCGTCGTCAGCGTGGCGGTGGTGATCTTTTCCAGCTTGGCCTTGGTGGCAGCGGATAGGGGCATGGGAGCTTCTCCGAAACGATGTTTCGGCTTTACGCCCGGCCACGCGGAGCGGTCAACGCGGGCTCAGGCGGATTTCCGGCTGCCGAGCATCGCCATCACCTTGGCGATGAGCGCTTCGGGCGCCGCGGCGATGTCGAGCACCAGCGCGCCCTCCTCCGGCTCGGGCGCCTCCAGCGTGGCGAATTGGCTGGCCATCAGGCTGGCGGGCATGAAGTGGTCCGGCCGCGTGCCCTGCCGCATCGCGATCAGCTCCGGCACGCCCGAGAGATGCAGCACCTTCAGCCCCGGCACCGCCGTTCGCAGCCGGTCGCGGTAGATGCGCTTCAGCGCGGAGCAGGCGATGACGCCGCCTTGCTCCTGCATGGCCAGCCAGGCGCCGAGCGCATCCAGCCAGGGCCAGCGATCCGCATCGGTCAGTGGCGTCCCCGCCGACATCTTCGCGACGTTCGCCGGCGGGTGGAAGCTGTCCGCATCCGCGAAAGGCAGCGCCAGAGCCTCGGCCAGCCGCGCGCCGATGGTGGATTTGCCGGAACCCGACACGCCCATGACGAGGAGGTGCGGCGTCATGCCTTCTTCGGCTCCAGATGTCCTCCGAAGCCCTTGCGCATCGCACTCAGCGCTTTGTCGGCGAAGCTCGCCTCCTGCCGCGAGCGGAAGCGCGCAAAAAGGGCGGCGGCCAGCACGGGCACCGGCACCGCCTGCTCGACGGCAGTATCGACCGTCCAGCGGCCCTCGCCGCTGTCGCTGACATGGCCGCTGTATTCAGCGAGGTCGGGGTCGAAGGCGAGCGCCTGCGCCGTCAGGTCCAGCAGCCAGGAGGAGACGACGGAGCCGCGGCGCCAGGCTTCGGTGATGTCGGGCAGGTCGAGCTCGAAGGGCGCGGCGCGCATCAGGTCGAGCCCCTCGGCCATGGCCTGCATCATCCCGTATTCGATGCCGTTATGGACCATCTTGGCGTAGTGGCCGGCGCCGTTCGGGCCGCAATGCACGTAGCCGCTGATGGGGCGCGGATCGCGCGTCTCGCGGCCCTCGGTGGGGAGTGCCGTGCCCTCGCCGGGGACCAGCGCGGCGAGGATGGGGTCGAGGCGCTTCACCACCTCCGCTTCGCCGCCGATCATCAGGCAATAACCGCGCTTGAGGCCCCAGACGCCGCCGGACGTTCCGATATCCAGATAATGCAGCCCCCGCTGCGCCGCCTCGGCGCCGCGCCGCGCGGAATCCTTCCAGAAGGAATTGCCGCCCTCGATGATGACGTCGCCACGGCTGAGCAGGCTGTGGAGCTCGCGTAGCGTGGCCTCGGTGGCCTCCCCGGCTGGCAGCATGACCCATACCGTGCGCGGCGCTTCGAGCCTGCGCACGAGTTCGGCCAGGGAGGCGGCACCCTGCGCGCCCTCATCCGCCAGTGCCGTGACGGCGGCCGTGTCGCAGTCGAAGGCAATGCCCGCGTGGCCTGCCTGCATCACCCGGCGCAGGATATTCGCGCCCATTCGCCCCAGACCCACCATGCCTAGCTGCATTTCCGTCCTCCCCTATTTTGCGGGATGCTACACCGCATGCGGCGCGATGCGAGGGGCTTCGGTGGCCATGCGAGGCAGAGGTCGGCATGCTCGAACTGGTCACGATCCGCGCGCGCCCGGACCTTCGGGCACAGATCTTCGCCGATCCCATCATGCATCTGTGGCCGGAGTTCATGCTCCACGATCCCACGGCGGAGCTCTATTTCGCGGACCGGTATTTCGACCGCTACCTCGA
Organism: Rubritepida sp.; assembly: GCA_028291455.1. Classification (GTDB taxonomy): domain Bacteria; phylum Pseudomonadota; class Alphaproteobacteria; order Acetobacterales; family Acetobacteraceae; genus Roseococcus. The sequence goes on from JAQGHY010000207.1 coordinate 11,629, forward strand.
CACTGCCTTCGCCATCATCGACCCAGCCGATCCCAGCACCGCCGTTGGACGTGCCTTCGCCGTGCCGTTCGTCTTCGGGGAGCTGCCGGGCCGCGAGGAGCTGCCCGATTCGGGCTGGGACGGGGTTATCCGCTGGGCGCATGAGGACCAGGCGCTGGGGCGGCGGGCGAATGCGCTCAGCGCCCTGGAGATCACCCTCCTGCCTGTCCATCGCGGGCGCGGCTCGTCGGGACTGATCCTCGATGCGATGCGGCGGCATGCGGGCGCGCTGGGCTACCGGCACCTCTTCGCGCCGGTCCGCCCGACGCGAAAGCATCTGGAGCCCTTCACGCCCATGGCGGAATACCTGGCCCGCCGCACGGCCGAAGGGCTGCCCGCCGATCCCTGGCTACGCCTGCACGTCCGGGCGGGCGGTGAGGTCGTCAAAATCGCGCCGGTCAGCATGACCGTCGCCGGTACCATCGCCGAGTGGAGCCGGTGGGCGTCGATGCCCCTCAATGCCTCCGGCGCGGTCGCCGTTCCCGGGGCGCTGGTGCCTTTGATGGTGTCGCTGGAACAGGATTGCGCCGTCTATGTCGAACCGAATGTCTGGGTGCGGCACTCGGTTCTCTGATGAAACCCGAGGCCTCCGTCAGGCCTTGGCCGCCAGCCGCGCCGCCAGCCAATCCGCGCCCTTGAACACGAAGGGGTTGATCGCGATCGTGATGATCGCCGCCGCCAGGATCAGGTCGCGCCCGGCCTCCGGCAGCACCTTCTCCGTCACCGCGAGTCCGGCGAGGATGAAGCTGAACTCCCCCACCTGGGCCAGCGCCGCGCGGTGCCCCAGCCCCCGCGCGCGGGCGATCAGATAGGCCGCGATGGTCTTGCCGATCAGCACCACCAGCACGGTCGCCACCAGCGCCGCCGGCTGGCGCAGGATGATCCCGGGATCGAAGAGCATGCCGACGGCCACGAAGAAGATCACCGCGAAGGCGTCGCGCAGCGGCAGGGTCTGCTCGGCCGCCTTCTGCGACAGCGCGGATTGCCCGAGCACCAGCCCAGCGAGAAACGCACCCAGGGCAAAGGACACGCCGAAGAGCACATAGGCGAGGTAGGCGATGCCAAGCGCCGAGACGAGCGCGGCCAGCGAGAAGAGCTCGCGCGAGCGCAGCCGTCCCACCCAGGAGAGCGCCCAGGGCAGCACGCGCGCTCCGACGATCAGCATCAGCGCCACGAAGACCGCAACCTTTCCCAGCGTCACGATCACGGCCAGCACCACGCCCTGGGTGCCGCCGATGCCGGTCACGAGCCCCGCCGGCGGGCGATCCTGCGTCACCGCCGCCAGCACCGGCACCAGCACCAGCGCTACGACCATCGCCATGTCCTCGACCACCAGCCACCCGACCGCGATATGGCCCTGCACGCTGGTGAGTTCGCCGCGTTCGGTCAGCGCGCGCAGCAGCACCACGGTGGAGGCGACGGAGAGCGAGAAGCCGAAGACGATCCCCGCCGCATCGGTCCAGCCCATGAGCCGCGCCAGCCCCCAGCCCAGGAAGGTCGCGCAGATCATCTGCAGCAGCGCGCCAGGCAGGGCCACGCCGCGCGCATCGGCCAGCTCGCGCGGCGAGAAATGCAGGCCGACCCCGAACATCAGCAGGATGACGCCGATTTCCGCGAGCTGCTGCGCCGCGGCGATGTCTCCGGTAAATCCCGGCGTGAAGGGCCCGATGGCGATGCCGGCGACGAGGTAGCCCACGATCGTCGGCAGCTTCGCCGCGCGCGCCAGCAGTCCCAGGAACAACGCGAAGGTGAGGCCGAGGGCGATGGTGCCGATCAGTGCGGTTTCATGGGGCATCGGCGGGCGATTCTCCTGGTCCTGCAGGGGGCATAGGGAAGCTTCCCATATGCCGCAACGCGGGATCTCGCCCTCGTCCCGAGGTCACTCCAGATAGCGCGCCGCGAGATGCTGCTGGAAATCCATGGGGTCCAGCGGTTTGCCTGTCGCCGCGCGCAGCAGGTCCTGGAAACCGAGGCGCGAGCCCTGCGCATGCACGTTGGCCCGCAGCCAGCCGAGCAGCGGTGCCATGTCGCCCTTGGCGAGCCCGGCATCCAGGCCCGGCGTCGCCGTGCGTGCCGCCTTCATGAGCTGCGCCGCCGCCATGGCGCCGAGCGTGTAGCTGGGGAAATAGCCGAAGCCGCCATCGTACCAGTGGATGTCCTGGAGGCAGCCACGTGCATCGTCCGGCGGGACGATGCCGAGCAGGGATTGCAGCCCCTCGGCCCAGGCGCCGGGAAGGTCGGCGATGGAAAGGCGGCCCTCGATCATCGCGCGCTCAAGCCGGAAACGCAGAATGACATGGGCGGGATAGGTCAGCTCGTCCGCATCCACGCGGATGAAGCCGCGCGACACGCGGCGCCACAAGCCGGCGAGGTTCTTCGCCCCGTAAGGCGCGGCATCGCCGCCATAGAGCTTGTGCAGTTCGGGGCCGAGGTAGCTCAGGAAGGCGTCTGACCGGCAGGCCTGCATCTCCACGATCAGGCTCTGCGATTCATGCGCGGCCATGCCGGCCGCCTCACCCACGGGCTGGCGCGCATAGGCTTCGGGCAGGCCGCGCTCGTAGAGCGCGTGCCCCGTCTCGTGGAGCACGCCGAGCAGCGCCTTGGCGGGATCGGCCTCGCTGTAGAAGGTGGTGATGCGGACATCGCTAGGGGTGCCGCCGCAGAAGGGATGCACGCTTTCGTCGAGGCGGGAATTCTCCGCTTCCAGCCCGATTTGCAGCGAGAGGCGGCGGCACATTCCGCGCTGCTTCTCGGCCGGGAAGGGGCCTTGCAGCGGAGCCGGAGGGCCGCGCCTAGCCTGGATTTCCTCGGCGCGCGGCAGGGCGTCGCGCAGAAAAACCTCGTAGGCGTCGAAGACTGGCTCGACCTCGGCGGCGGTGACGCCGCGCTGGTAGCCCTCCATCAGCGCGTCATAGGGCAGCAGGCCGGTCGCGGCGGAGAGCGCCTGCGCCATCTCGCGCTGAAGGCGCAGCACCTCTTCCAGATGGGGCCGAACCATGGCGAAGTCGGACTTCGCCCGGGCCTCCCGCCAGACCTTCTCGCAGGCGGAATTCGCGCGCGCCATGGCCTCGACCAGCGAGGTCGGTAGCGCCGTCGCGCGGACATGGGCACTGCGCATCAGCGCGAGATTGGCTTCGGCCCAGGGCTCGGTCGTCGTGGCGGCGGCGAGGTCCTCGGCCATTTCCGGCGCCGTCGCCAGCTCATGCGAGAGGCCGGCCAGCGTCGCGAGCTGCTCGCCGCGCGCGGCACCGCCGCCGCGCGGCATCATCGTGCTGGCATCCCAGTGCAGGACCGCGGCGGCCTCGCCCAGGGCGCCGATGCGTGCGGTGCGTTGCGTGAGGCGTTGGTAGGCTTCGTTGCTCATGTTTCTCTCACGCGGCCCCGGGCCCAGATGACTAAGATTGCGAGCCAGGCCAGGGCCAGGCCGTACCAGGTCATCGCGTAGCCCAGATGGGGATTGTTCGGTTCGGGGAAGCCGGTCGCCGGATCGGGCAGGGGGCCGGCTCGCATCGCCGGCGCCGGTCCGCCGAAGCCCGAGGGCGTCAGAGGCGGACCAGGAACCACCACCGTCAGCGCGTAGGGCAGCGCCTCCGGCACGCCGAGGCTGGTCGCGATCGCCCGCACGTCGAAATTGTAGAAGCGGCGATGTGCGACATCGTCGGTGGCGGCGAGGAAGCTGCGGCGGTCGGAATAGCGGGCGAAGCCGGTGACGGTGACCTCGCCCTCCGGCCGGACCACGTTACCCCCTTCGGCCGGCACCCAGCCTCGATCGACCAGCAGCGGCGGCGCGCCAGGGCGATCCAGCACGGCGATGAGGTCGGCGCCCAGCGTGGTGCCGCGGACTTCCAACCCGAGACGCGCCTCGGCACCCGGGCGGAAGCGGCCTGTGGCGGTGATGCGGGTGAAGTCAGCCGGTGCCGCCGAAGCCTCTACTGGCGGCAGGGCCTGGGCTGCTGCCAGCTCCGCGAGAAGGCCCTCTTTCCAGGTGAGGCGCTTGACCTGCCAGGTCCCGAGACCCAGCAGCACCGCCAGCACCGGGATCGCGAGGAAGCTGGGCAGGATCAGGCGCTGCCAGGGGGTTGGACGCGTCATGCAGCGACGTCCTCGAAGAACTTAGGAAGGCCCCGCCGGCCAGCGCGCGTAAGGGCGATCAGTGAGCCGCGATTTCCCCGGCACCCCACCAGTAGATGGAGACGAAGAGGAACAGCCACACCACGTCCACGAAGTGCCAGTACCAGGCAGCGGCTTCGAGGCCGAAATGCCGTTCCGGCGACATCTGCCCGGCCATAGACCGGAAGAGGCAAACGGCGAGGAAGATCGTCCCGACTATGACGTGGAAGCCGTGGAAGCCCGTAGCGAGGAAGAAAGTGGAGGGATAGACGCCGCCGGTGAAGGCGAAGGGCGCCTCCGAGTATTCCCAGGCCTGCAGGCCGGTGAAGCTCATGCCCAGCAGCACCGTGAGCGCGAGGCCCTGAACGAGGCCCTTGCGATCGCCCTCGAGCAGCGCGTGGTGCGCCCAGGTGACCGTGCAGCCCGAGAGCAGCAGGATCATCGTGTTCAGGAAGGGCAGGCCCCAGGGGTCGAAGGTATGCACGCCGGCGGGCGGCCATACGGCATGCGCGGCGCCGGAAACGTGCTGCGGGTAGAGGGCGAAGTGGAAATAGCCCCAGAAGAAAGCCACGAAGAACATCACTTCCGAGGCGATGAAGAGCAGCATGCCGTAGCGCAGGCCGAGCCGCACGACGGAGGTGTGCATGAAGGGGTTGCGGCTTTCCTTCAGCACGTCGCGCCACCAGCCGAACATGCAGGCGAGCACGCCGGCCACGCCGAGTCCGAGAACCACATGAATATTGTAGTGCGCGTAGAGCACGATGCCGAACAGCATGGTCGCGGCCGCGAAGGCCGCCAGAATCGGCCAGGGGGACGGGTCCACCAAGTGGTACGGGTGCTTGTAAGGGGCTACGCCCTCGACATTGCTGGCCATCGCTCAATCCTGCGCATTGTTCAATCCGGCGCGCCTGAGCAGCCGGCGATTGAGGCGCACATTCCATGGAATTGCGGCTGGAATCAAGGTGCGTGGGCGCAGAAGTCGTCCGTCTGGACGAAGCTTAAAGCTTGCGGGAGGTTCCACACCTGAGCGTCACCGCTGGAAGCGGCCCGGCCCGACATGCTCGCCCGCATTGGCCAGCGCACCCGCGCGCTCCGCGTCGCCGAGGCTACGGAAGAAGGTGTAGCTGATGGTGATGGTCTTGATGTCGCGGGTCGCCGGATCCTCGGCGATGCGCGGATCGACCCAGAAAGCCAGCGGCATGTCCACCGTCTGGCCAGCCGCCAGCACCTGCTCCTCGAAACAGAAGCAGGCGGTCTTGTGGAAATACTGCCCCACATTCTCGGGCGTCACATTATAAGTCGAGACCCCCGCGACCGGGCCCTGGCTCAGGTTGCGCGCGACGTAGAAGGCGATCCCCTCCTCGCCCAGGCGCAGCCGCATCGAGTTCTGCTGCGCGGTGAAGCGCCAGGGCAGGTTCGGCTGGGTATTGGCATCGAAGCGCACGGTAATGCTGGTGTTGCCCGGCGTCGCGGGCGCGGCCTGGCCGATCATCGGCGTGCCGCCATAGCCGGTCGCGCGGCAGAAAAGCGAATAGAGCGGCACGGCGGCGAAGGAGACGCCGACCATGAGGGCGACGAAGCCGGCGGAGGCGAGCCCAAGGCGGCGGTTTCGCTTCGCGACCAGCACGGGATCGGGGCGGGGGATCATCCGCGCAGCAGCCGCACGACCGAGATGAGATAGAACAGCAAGGCAAGAGCCCCCAGCGCGGCGAGAATCGCCCAGTTCCGCGCTCGGCGCCGGCGCTCGAAGAGGGCCTGTTCCTCAGGTGTCATGCAAGCAACAGCCGGTCTAGCGCCAGCGCTCCGAACAGAATGAAGAGATAGAAGATGCTGTACTTGAAGCACCGGCGGGCCGGCGCGTCGGAGGTCAGCGAGACGCCGGTCGAATCCTGATCGTCGCGCCAGACCAGCCAGGCATGGCGCAGGAAATTCGCGCCCAGCACTGCGGCGACCGCACCGTAGACGATGGTGTTGAACCCCATCAGCCAGGGGACCAGCGTCAGCGGCACCAGCAGGATCGTGTAGATCAGCACCTGGCGCCGCGTCTCACGCGCACCGGCGACCACGGGAAGCATGGGCACGCCGGCGCGCTTATAGTCCTGGTGCGCCCAGAGCGAGAGTGCCCAGAAATGCGGCGGCGTCCACATGAAGATCATGGCGAAGAGCACCAGCGGCAGTGCCTCGATGCTGCCCGTCACCGCCACCCAGCCGATGAGCGGGGGAAAGGCGCCCGCGGCACCGCCGATGACGATGTTCTGCGGCGTCCGGCGCTTCAGCCACATGGTGTAGATGAAGACGTAGTAGCCGATCGACCCCGCCAGGATGCCGGCCGCGAGCCAGTTCGTCGCGAGGCCCATGAGGAAGACGGAGAGGCAGGCGAGCATCACGCCGTAGGCGAGGGCCGCATCCGCGCCGATCCGGCCGGCCGGGATGGGGCGGTTGCGCGTGCGGTGCATCACCGCGTCGATGTCGCGGTCGAACCACATGTTGATCGCGCCCGCGGCGCCAGCTGCGATGGTGATGCAGAGGATAGCCGTCGCGGCCAGGATGGGGTGCAGCGAACCGGGCGCCACCAGCAACCCGATGACCCCGGTGAAGACGACCAGGGAAAGTACGCGCGGCTTGAGCAGCGCGAACCAGTCCCGCACCTCGGAAGCTCCGAGAGGGGGAGCGGTGGAAGCGTCGAGGGGGGCTTGCGCCCCCCTCACATCCGATGCCGTCGTGTCACTCATATCGGTTCCTGTCAGGACGCCCGATCGTGGGCGCCCACCGCGCCTCAGCGAATGCGCGGAAGCTCGTCGAAGGTGTGGAACGGCGGCGGGCTGCTGACCTGCCATTCCAGCGTCGTCGCACCCTCGCCCCAGTAGTTGGCGCCAACCGGCGCACCGCGGCGGAAGGTGACGTACATCACGTAGAAGAAGAACAGGAAGGCGGCGACGGAGATATAGGCCCCGACGGACGCGACCATGTTCCAGCCCCAAAAAGCGTCAGGATAGTCCGGGTAGCGGCGCGGCATGCCCTGGTTGCCTAGGAAGTGCATCGGGAAGAACGTCAGGTTCACGCCGATGAAGGT